>VGVT01000016.1 GCA_016873935.1 Betaproteobacteria bacterium
TGTAGCGCCGCTTGTGCCGGGCGTGGATACCGTTCTCCCGCATCAGACGCTCGACCCGTTCCTTACCGGCCGAGAAGCCTCGGGCACGCAGTTCCAGCACCATGCGAGGACTGCCGTAGGCGCCCTTGAGTTCGGCGTGGATAGCTTCGATCAAGGCCAGCATCTGGGCATCGGTGAGTCGTTTGCGACTCGGGGTGCCACCCCGCTTCCAGGCCCGGTAGCCGCTCAGGCTGACGTCCAGCACCGCGCACAACTCGGACAGGTCGAATGCGGGACGTTGCCCGTCGATCCAGGCGTACTTCACAGCACATCCCTTGCAAAGTACGCCGTCGCTTTTTTTAGGATTTCGTTCTCCCGCTTGAGCCGGATGTTCTCGGCCCGCAGCCGGGAGAGTTCCATCTCTTCCGGCGTCACCTTCCTGGCACCAGCTCCGTTGAGCTTGCCCGCTTCGGCCGCTTTCACCCAGTTGCGCAGCGTCTGTTCGATCAGTCCCAGGTCACGGGCAACCGCCCCTGCCGTCTGGCCTTCCTTGACTCGCTTGACCGCCAGTTCCTTGAATTCGGCGGTGTATTCCTGCTTCGGAATCTTCATCGTCTTCCTTTCCAATCGAATGTCCATCTTAGGTCACCCTTGGAAGACGAAATTTCGGGGGAAGCTCATATTCGTCGATCGCCGGATATTCGAGGTCATGGCGTATCCATCCTCGGAAAAGCTGGACATCCTGATCAACATCAACCGCAACCTCGCCGCCGGTCTGCGTGGTGAGCAGACCGAAGCCGCATGACTGAGACGTCTTGCCGAGGGTGTCGCCGCGCACGAGGGACACGGGCCGGATAAATCACCCTTGAACGGAGCCTGCAACGCTCAAGCACAGGAAGACTGAGGGCTTGTCGGCGCCGACCTGGCCGATGATGTTGAATCCGGTTCAAGTTTCCACTCCCCGCGCCGAAATATGGCTCAATCGGGCCTCCGATTTCTAGGGATGCGCGGGCCATGTTGGATACCCTGACTTTTACCGGGCGTGAACTGCTGTTGGCGGTGGTGCTGGCCAGCGCGGTGTATTTGCTGGAGGTGCTGCTCTTTTCCCGCCGCCGCAACCGGACACGGCAAGACCGGCTGGCCGCGCGCGTCGAGGAATTGGAACGCGGCATCGCCGCGCTGGGGCAGCGTCTGGAAGCCCTTGAAGCCCGCCCGCCCACCGATTCCACCCTCGATGCCCTCAGGAACCAGCATGCCGAGGCCGCGCGCATGGCGCGTGCCGGCGCCACGGCGGCGGAACTGGCCGAGCAACTGGGCATTTCCCTGACCGAGGCTGAACTCATCATTGCCCTGCAGAAATCCGGGACATGAATCTCTCCGCCCTGCCCGAGCTCCTGCTGACCTGGATGAAGGGCCAGGCCGGCGCTCTGACGCAGGGTAATCGCGCGGAACAGGCGCTGCCGTTCAAGGTGGGCGCCGAGTACAGCGGCAAGGTGCTGGATCAGTTGGCCAACGGCCGCCATCTGGTACAGGTGGCCGGGCAGAAGCTGGACATGGGCTTGCCACGCGGCAGCCAGGTTGGCGACACCGTGCGCCTGACCTTCCTCAATGCCGGGCCCCGACCGACCTTTCTGCTGAATACGGCGCCGGTGGCACCGCTCCAGCCGGTGCGCATTTCCCAGACCGCGCAGCAGGTCAACGCCTTGATGCGTGTCGCCCAGCCAGCCGCCGCCGCGGCCCCCGCCACCGCCGCGGCCACCCCGGCGGGCGCACCGAGCGCGTCTGCGCAGAGGGTCGTCCTGGCCGCCGCCAGCGGCATGGTCAAGAATATAGCTGCGGCATCTCCGGCGATGCCGGCCAGTACGCCCGCGGCAGCGCCTGCTGTTGCCGCCGCCGCTGTCACCACGCGCGTGCTGCCGCCGCAGGCCGTGGCGGTGAGCGCAAGTGCCAAGGCCGCGCGCGCCGTCCAGGGCGCGGCGGCCGGACAAGCCGCTGGCCCGGCGCAGGCCGCGACGGCGTCGCAAGCCGCCGCGCGACCCATCGTCGCCAACGTGCTCATCCTGCAAAGCTCCGCGGCGACTCCGCTGCAGGCGCCGATTGCCCTGGCCAGTGCCAACAACGCCCTGCAGGGGCAGGCCGTCGATGGCATGCGCGCGGCGCTGTCCAGCGGCACCAGCACCCGGCCCGCCGCACTGGCCGATCCGGCGGCGCCCGGCGCCGGCGTGCTGCCCAACCGGCTGGCGCAGACCGTGCGCGAGAGCGGCCTGTTCTACGAGTCGCACCTGCAACGCTGGGCCAAGGGCACCTATCCCTTCGAATCCCTGCTCAATGAGCCGCAGGCCAGGCTGGGCCGCGATGCCGCCACCCAGTCCCGGCTCGCCGAACTCGGCGGCATGCCGGAGGAGGCCGCGCGCCTGGCCGGCCGCCAGTTGCAGATGCTGGAGGGCGCCCCCTTCCAATGGCAGGGCCTGGCCTGGCCGGGCCAATGGATGCAATGGCTGGTGGAAAAGCGGGGGGAGGGGCAGGGCGAGTCCGCCGGCGAGGAAGAGGGTGCCGCCTGGAATACCGAATTACGCCTGAGCCTGCCGCGCATGGGCGACCTGCATGCCCGTGTCAGCCTGCGCGGCGACGCGGTGAGCGTGCAGTTGCGCGCCCAGGAAAGCGCCACGGCGGACGCGCTGCTCGAGGCCTTGCCCGTCCTGGATGATGCCCTGCGCGCGGCCGGCCTGCAGCCCCGCCAGCTCGCGGTGGCGCGGGAGGATCTCTGATGGCTGGAGGCAAGGACCGCCGCCGCGAGGCCGTTGCCCTGCATTACACCCAGGCGAAGGGCGCGCCGCAGGTGGTGGCCAAGGGTCGCGGCCTGTTGGCGGAGGAGATCATCGAGCGCGCCAGGACGGCGGGGGTGTTCGTGCACGAATCCCCCGATCTGGTGAATCTGTTGATGCAGGTGGACCTGGACGACAGCATTCCGCCGGAACTCTACGTTGCCGTGGCGGAGCTGCTGGCCTGGCTCTACCGCCTGGAGCATGGCGGCGTCGAAACCGGAGCCGCTGCCCAGGCAGCCCCTACAGCCTGAGCGATTCAGACAGATCCTGTTCCAGGGCCAGCCGCGCGGGCGCACCGCGCAGGTTCTCGCCAGCCAGCACGAAGACGTCCTCGGCGCGGTTGCCCAGCGTATTGATGCGTGCGGATAGCACGTTGGCGCCATGCCGGTGCAGCAGACGGGCGACCTGGGCGAGCAGGCCGGGCCGGTCGCCGGCGGTGAAGGTGAGCACGAAATCGCGGCCGTTGTCGCCGGCCGAAAGGCTCACCTGCGGTTCGATGGGGAAGGCCTTCAGTCGTCGCGCCACCTTGCCGCCGGCGGCGGGCGGGGGCGCATCCTGGCGCGCCAATTCGGCGGCAAGTTCATGCTCGATGTAGTTGAGGAAATCCCGATACGCCACCTGGCGCTGCTCCGGGTCCAGGGCGTAGAAGGTATCCAGCGCGTGGCCGTCGCGGGTGGTGTGCACGCGCGCGGCGAGGATGGTGTAGCCCAGCTTCGCGAAGAACGCGCAGATGCGGGCGAACAGGGCTTCCTCGTCGGGCGCGTAGACCAGCACCTCGACGCCTTCCCCGACCGCCGCCAGGCGGGCGCGCACGACCAGGGATGCACGGCCGATTACCGGCAGCAGGCGGCGGGTTTGCCAGGCGATGTCGCGCGCATCCTGGCGCAGGAAGTAGACGTCGTCCAGGCGCTTCCACAGGGCCTCCTCGCTGCCCGGCGGAAAGCCATACAGACGCAGTTGCGCGCGCGCCTGCTCCTTCTTTTCCTCGATGCTGTCGGCTTCCGGCGCGCCGCCTTCGAGTACCCGCCGGGCGGCCAGGTAGAGCTCGCGCGTGAGCTTGTCCTTCCAGGCGTTCCACACCTTGGGACTGGTGCCGCGGATGTCGGCCACGGTGAGCAGGTAGAGGGCGCTGAGGCGGCGCACATCGCCGCAGTGCGCGGCGAAGGCGGTGATCACCTCGGGGTCGCTGAGGTCCTGTTTCTGCGCCACCTGGGAAAGGGTGAGATGCTCGGCCACCAGCCAGGCCACCATTTCACCGTCCTCGCGGGGCAGGCCGTGATCGCGGCAGAAGCGCAGGGCGTCGCGCGCGCCCAGGCCGGAATGGTCGCCGCCGCGTCCCTTGGCGATGTCGTGGAACAGGGCGGCCAGCAGCAACAGGTCCTGGCGCCTGCAATCGCCCATCAGGCGGTGGGCCAGGGGGTATTCGTGGGCGAACTCCGGGATGGCCAGGCGTCGCAGGTTGCGCAGGACCATGAGGATATGCTCGTCCACCGGGTAGATGTGGAACTGGTCGTGCTGCATCTGTCCGCTGATGCGGCCGAACAGGGGCAGGTAACGGCCCAGGATGCCGAGCCGGTGCATGAGGCGCAGGCTCAGGGTGACACCGCGCGGCTGCGCCAGGAGGCTTAGGAAGCGACGGTGATTGTCGGGGTCGCGGCGGAACGTGGCATCGATGCCGCGGCCGGCGCGCCAGAGCGCGCGCAGCAGGCGGGGCGTGCAGCCGCTCACCGAGGGTTCCCGCGCCAGCACCAGGAAGGTGTCCAGCAAGGCGCCGGGTTTGCGCCGGAACAGATCTTCGTCGGCGTCCAGTAGGTTGCCTTCGGCGCGGAAGTCGGTCGAGCCGGCCAGGGCGTGCGGACGCGGCGTCGGCAGCAGGCGGCCGCGCAGGGCGCCGAGCACCAGTTCATTGATCAGGCGCAGGTGGCGGGCGGCGCGGAAATAGCGCTGCATCAGCCGTTCCGAGGCGCGCCGGGTGGGACCGGCGGTCTCCTCCATGGCGCGCGCGATGGGTTCCTGGAATTCGAACAGCAGGCGGTCCTCGCGCCGCCTGCTGGCCAGATGCAGGCGGATGCGCAGGTGCGAAAGCAGGCGCAGGTCGGCGGCGGCAGAGCGGGCTTCTTCCGAGGTCAGCAGCCCAGCCCTGGCCAGACCGGGCAGACTGCTGGCCAAGCCGGCGGCACGGCTGATCCAGAGGATGGTCTGCACGTCGCGAAAACCGCCGGGGCTCTCCTTGAGGTTGGGTTCCAGCAGCAGGGCCACGTCGGTGTGGCGGCCATGGCGGACTTTTTGTTCCAGCGTCTTGGCCTGGAAGAAGGCGCGCACCTCCATGCGGGCGGCCAGGGCATCGTGCAAACGCTCGAACAGCTCGGCCTTGCCGGCGATGCGGCGGGCTTCCAACAGAGTGGTCTGGATGGTGATGTCGCCCGCCGCCTCGCTCAGGCACTCGGACACGCTGCGCACGCTGCTGCCGATGGGCAGGCCGACGTCCCACAGCAGGGCGATGAGGGGCTCGAAGCGGGCGCGTTCGCCTTCCGGCAGGTCGTCGTCGAGCAGGATCAGAAGATCCACGTCGGATTGCGGGAACAGTTCGCCGCGCCCGTATCCGCCCACCGCCACCAGGCTGGCCTGTTCGGGCAGGTCGTGGGCACGCCAGATCTCCGCCAGGATGCGGTCGGTGAGGGCGGCCAGGCCACGCAGCAAGGGCGACACCCGTGGCCGCGCCAGATAGGCCTGGAACAGCGCATCGCGCTGCCGCGCGAGGGCTTCCCGCCAGGCGGCGACGCGGGCGAAGTCGGGATTCATGCCAGCGGGTTCACGCCGCCGCGGGCCTTGCGAGCGCGACGAAGGCGGGCGGCGCCGGCGAGCCGGCGGACAGGGTGAGCACCTCGAAGCCGGTTTCGCTGACCAGAACCGTGTGCTCCCACTGGCAGGACAGGGAATGGTCCTTGGTCACCACGGTCCAGCCGTCGCCGAGCATGCGGATGTCCCGCCTGCCGGCGTTGATCATGGGCTCGATGGTGAAGATCATGCCCGCCTGCAGGACCGGGCCGGTGTCGGCCTTGCCGTAATGCAGGACCTGCGGTTCCTCGTGGAACTTGCGGCCGATGCCGTGGCCGCAGAATTCGCGGACCACCGAATAGCCATGGCCTTCCGCGTGCCTCTGGATGGCGGCGCCGATGTCGCCGAGACGGACGCCGGGGCGCACGGCGAGGATGCCCTTCCACATGCACTCGTAGGTCACCTCGGTGAGGCGCCGGGCCTGGATGGAGGGCTCGCCGACGTAGAACATGCGCGAGGTGTCGCCGTGCCAGCCGTCCTTGATGACGGTGATGTCCAGGTTGACGACGTCGCCGTGCTTCAGCTTCTTCTCGCCGGGCACGCCGTGGCAGACCTGGTGGTTGACCGAGGTGCAGATCGACTTGGGGTAGGGCGCGTGGCCGGGCGGCGCGTAGTTGAGCGGCGCCGGAACGCAGCCCTGCACGTCGACCTGGAAATCGTGGCAGAGCTTGTCCAGTTCGCCGGTGGTGATGCCGGGCTTCACGAAGGGGGTGATGTAGTCCAGCACTTCGGCGGCCAGGCGGCCGGCGATCCGCATTTTTTCGATTTCTTCCGGGGATTTGATGCTGATGGACATGGGTAGTGCGGCACTCGGCGGGGAAGTCAGGATAGGTAGGGCGACAGGGCTTGTAAAGCTGGAGTTGTTTTGTCGGAAATGGTTCGGCCGGCGTGGTCGGGCCGCACGGCCTCAGCCGCTGGGAAGCTTTTCGAAATGCGCGTAGTCGCCGGAGGCCTCCTCCACCTCGACGTTCAGCACTTTCGCAAGGGGCGGGCCGCGCCGGCACCAGTCGATGAGGGCGTCCACGCGCGCGGCCTCGCCCTGGGCCACGGCTTCCACCGAGCCGTCCGCGCGGTTGCGCACCCAACCCGTCACCTCCAGGCCGTCGGCGGCCTCGCGCATGGATTCGCGGTACCAGACGCCCTGCACGCGGCCGGTGATGACGAGGTGGCGGGTGACGCGGCCGCTTGGCATCAATAGCGGCCGTGCTGGCGGGTGATGTAGTTGGTCATTTCCATCTGTTGCACGTTCATGCGCCGCAGGGTGTTGTGCACGCCGCGGAGGATGGCGCGCATGACCCGGTAGACCAGCAGGGGCTTGCTTTCCAGCAGGGATTCGAAATGGTCGCGTTCCAGGCTGAACACACGCGCCGGTCCCACCGCGCGCAGCGTCGCGGAATGCGGCTCGCCGTCGATGAAGCCGAGTTCGCCCGCCAATTCACCCCTGCGCAGAACGTGCAGGATGACCCACTCCTCGCCACCGGTCTTGCGGCTGACGGCCAGGTTGCCGTCGACGACCAGGTGCAGGCGGTTGTCCACCTTGCCCTCCTCGATGAGGATGTCGCCGTCCTTCAGCTCCCGGATTTCGCCAAGGTCCTTGAACAGGGCGCATTCGTCGCCGGTGAGGTCCTTGCCCAGGACCGAGCCGAGAATGAAGCATTGCTGGTCGTTCATGGTGTTTCTCCTAGAGTCGCTTTAGAGCCTATTTCAGTAGGAACCTACTGAAATAGGCTCTTACTTGATGCGCATGCCCGGCTGGGCACCGCCGTCGGGGGAAAGCAGGAAGGGGCCGCCGCGCTCGTCGCTGGCGGCCAGGACCATGCCTTCGGATAAGCCGAATTTCATCTTGCGCGGGGCCAGGTTGGCGACCATCACCGTGAGCCGGCCCACCAGGCTTTCCGGTGAGTAGGCCGCCTTGATGCCGGCGAACACGGTGCGGGTTTCCGTGCCCAGGTCCAGGGTCAGCTTGAGCAGCTTCTCCGCGCCCTCCACGTGCTCCGCATTGGCGATGCGGGCGACGCGCAAATCCACCTTGGTGAAGTCGTCAATGGAAATGAAAGGCTCCCAGGGTGAGGCTACGGTTTCTGCCTTGGCCTCGGCTTGCTGGTGCTGGGCGTGCTTGACCGGTGCCGGCTCGGGTGTGGGCGCCAGGTTCTGCTTGTTTTCGTCCACCATGGCCTCGATCTTCTTCGGGTCGATGCGGGTCATCAGGTGCTGGTATTCGTGGATGGTGTGGCCCTCGGGCAGCGGCGCCCAGGCATCGGTCCAACCCAGGGCGGGGATGTCGAGGAAGGCTTCCACCTGGGCCGCGAGGGTGGGCAACACGGGCTTCAGGTACAGCGTCAGATCCCGGAACAGGGTGAGGGCGGTGGAGCAGACCTGGTGCAATTCCGCTTCCCTGCCTTCCTGCTTGGCCATTTCCCAGGGCTTCTTCTCGGCGATGTACAGGTTGGCGGCGTCGGCCAGGCGCATGATCTCCCGCAGGGCGCGGCCGAAGTCGCGGGACTCGTAGCTCTCGGCGATCTCGCCCTTGGCGAATGCGGCTTCGAACTCCGCCGTCGCGGCCCGGTCGCAGGCGCCCAAGCGACCGCCGAACTTCTTGCTGATGAAGCCCGCGCAACGGCTGGCGATGTTCACGTACTTGCCGACCAGGTCGCTGTTCACCCGCGCGGCGAAGTCCTCCAGGTTGAGATCGATGTCCTCCATGCTGCCGTTGAGCTTGGCGGCGTAGTAGTAGCGCAGCCACTCCGGGTTGAGGTGCTTCAGGTAGCTCTCGGCGGTGATGAAGGTGCCGCGGCTCTTCGACATCTTGGAACCGTTCACTGTCAGGAAGCCGTGGCAGAACACCCCGGACGGCGTGCGGAAGCCGGCGTGGTGCAGCTCGGCGGGCCAGAACAGGGCGTGGAAGTAGAGGATGTCCTTGCCGATGAAGTGGTAGACCTCGGCGCTGGAATCCGGCTTCCAGTACTCGTCGAAATCCAGGCCGTGCCGGTCGCAGTAGTTGCGGAAGCTGCCCATGTAGCCGATGGGCGCGTCCAGCCAGACGTAGTAGTACTTGCCCGGGGCGTCGGGGATCTCGAAGCCGAAGTAGGGCGTGTCCCGCGAGATGTCCCAGTCGGACAGGCCGCCCTCCAGCCATTCGTTGAGTTTATTTCCGGCCTCGGCCTGGACGTGCGGCGGCACGATCCAGCCGCGCAGGAAATCGGCGCAGCGCGGGTCGGAGAGCTTGAAGAAATAATGGTCCGACTGCTTCCTCACCGGCGCCGCGCCGGACACGGCGGAGTAGGGCTCGATGAGGTCCGTCGGCTGGTAGGCGGCGCCGCAGGCCTCGCAGGAATCGCCGTACTGGTCCTTGGCGTGGCACTTGGGGCACTCGCCCTTGATGAAACGGTCCGGCAGAAACATGGCCTTGACCGGGTCGTAGAACTGCTCGATGGCCCGCTTCTCGATCAGCCCGGCGTCGCGCAGACGGGTGTAGATGGTGTCGGCGTAATGGCGGGTTTCCGGGCTGTGGGTGGAGTAGTAGTTGTCGAAGCCCACGTGGAAGCCGTCGAAATCCCGCTTGTGCTCATGCCAGACCCGGTCGATGAGGGTTTCCGGCGTGATGCCTTCCTTCTCCGCGCGCAGCATGATGGGCGTGCCGTGGGTGTCGTCGGCACAGCAGTAGATGCAGTCGTGGCCGCGCATCTTCTGGAAGCGCACCCAGATGTCGGTCTGGATGTATTCGACCAGATGGCCCAGGTGGATGCTGCCGTTGGCGTAGGGCAGGGCGGAGGTGACGAGGATTTTGCGGGGCATGAGGCTTCCGGAGTGGGTCGGTTCCTTGAGCCAAGCATTTTAGCCGCGCCGAAGCCGGGCAAGGTGAAACACGTGGTGAAATCACATTGCCCTGCATGGTTGGCTTGGATAGAATGCGCCCCGACCTTAGGCGCGTAGCTCAGCTGGTTAGAGCACCACCTTGACATGGTGGGGGTCGTTGGTTCGAGTCCAATCGCGCCTACCAACTACAGGATTGAACGAGATGCTTGCGCGAACTTGTCTGACCGAGCGGATTCCCGTCACGGGTTGAGCCTTGTTCTTGTTTCATCCAGGAAAAAAGTGCGGCAGCCCCGCACTTTTTTTTTGCCTTTGAAGCTGTTGCCCGGAGTTCAGCATGCCCCAGATCAGATTGCCCGATGGTTCCGTCCGTGGATTCGAACATCCGGTGACCGTCGCCGAGGTGGCCGCCGGAATTGGTGCCGGCCTGGCCCGCGCCGCCCTGGCCGGCAAGGTGAACGGCAAGCTGGTGGATACCGCCTTCCGCATGGACCGGGACGTGGAGTTGGCCATCATCACCGACAAAGACGCGGAAGGCGTGGAGCTGATCCGCCATTCCACCGCCCACCTGCTGGCCTACGCGGTGAAGGAACTGTTCCCGGATGCGCAGGTGACCATCGGCCCGGTCATCGAGGATGGCTTCTACTACGACTTTTCCTACAAGCGGCCCTTCACACCCGAGGATCTGGCGGCCATCGAGAAGCGCATGGGCGAGCTGGCGAAGAAGGACATTCCCGTCTCCCGCGAGGAATGGGATCGGGACCAGGCGGTGAGCTTCTTCAAATCCATCGGCGAGCACTACAAGGCGGAACTCATCGCCGCGATTCCCGCCGGCCAGACCATTTCGCTGTACCGGGAAGGCGACTTCGTCGACCTCTGTCGCGGTCCCCACGTGCCCTCCACCGGCAAGCTCAAGGCCTTCAAGCTGATGAAGCTGGCCGGCGCCTACTGGCGTGGCGATTCGCGCAACGAGATGCTGCAACGGGTGTACGGCACCGCCTGGGCCAACAAGGACGACCTGGCCGCCTACCTGCACCGCCTGGAAGAGGCGGAGAAGCGCGACCACCGCCGCCTGGGCAAGCAGCTCAACCTGTTCCACCTGCAGGAAGAGTCGCCGGGCATGGTGTTCTGGCATCCGCACGGCTGGGTGCTGTGGCAGGAAATCGAGCAGTACATGCGCCGCAAGTTCATTGAGCACGGCTATCTGGAGGTAAAGACCCCCACCATCATGGACCACACGCTGTGGGAGAAGTCCGGCCACTGGGACAACTACCGGGAGAACATGTTCGTCACCGCCTCGGAAAACCGGGACTACGCGGTGAAGCCGATGAACTGCCCGGGTCACATCCAGATCTTCAACAACGGCCTGCGCTCCTACCGGGATTTGCCCATGCGCATCGCCGAGTTCGGCTCCTGCCACCGCAACGAGCCCTCCGGCGCCTTGCACGGGCTGATGCGGGTGCGCGCCTTTACCCAGGACGACGCCCATATCTTCTGTTCCGAAGGGCAGATCCAGTCGGAGGTGTCGGCGTTCATCCAGATGCTTCAGGACGTTTACGCCGATTTCGGCTTCTACGACGTGCTGGTGAAGCTGTCCACCCGGCCCGAGAAGCGGGTGGGCTCCGATGAGAGCTGGGATCGGGCCGAGACCGACCTGGCCGCCGCCCTCGACCAGAACGGTCTGAAATACGATCTGCAACCCGGTGAAGGCGCCTTCTACGGCCCGAAGATCGAGTTCACCCTGAAGGACTCCCTGGGCCGCCTGTGGCAGGTCGGCACCATCCAGCTCGACTTCAACCTGCCGGTGCGCCTGGGCGCCGAGTTCGTCGACGAGGACAACACGCGCAAGCCGCCGGTCATGCTGCACCGGGCCATCCTGGGCTCCATGGAGCGTTTCATCGGCATCCTCATCGAGCACTACGCCGGCAACTTCCCCACCTGGCTGGCGCCGGTGCAGGTGGTGGTCATGAACATCACCGACGCCCAGGCCAAATACGCGAAAGAGGTCGCGCAAGCCCTTAAGAAACAAGGCTTCCGCGTGGTTTCGGACTTGAGGAACGAGAAGATTACCTATAAAATCCGCGAGCACTCCATGCAGCGCGTGCCGTTCCAGGTGGTCGTCGGTGAAAAGGAACGCCAGGAAAACAAGCTGGCGATCCGCAAGCGCGGCGGCGAGGACCTGGGCCAGATGGACTTGCAAGCCTTCGTGGCCAAATTGCGGGAGAGTGAGTGAACAACCCGAGGAGCCGATGCAGCTGATCGGCTCCTCGTTTTTTCAAGGGGCTTGAGATAGCACAGGACAAGGACACACGGATCAATGGCGAAATCGACGTTTCGCCGGTCCGACTGGTAGGCGCGGACAGTGAGCAGTTGGGTATCGTCAGTCTGCGGGAAGCGTTGGCCAAGGCCGAAGAGGCCGAACTGGATCTGGTGGAGATTGCCCCACAGGCCCAGCCTCCGGTATGCCGGATCATGGATTACGGCAAGTTCAGGTACCAGGAGAGCAAGAAGCAGCACGAGGCCAAGCTCAAGCAGAAGCAGATCCAGGTCAAGGAAGTGAAATTCCGGCCGGGTACCGATGAAAACGACTACCAGGTCAAGCTGCGCAACCTGATCCGCTTCCTCGGAGAGGGTGACAAGGCGAAAGTGACCTTGCGCTTCCGGGGCCGGGAAATGGCCCACCAGGAGTTCGGCCTGGACTTGTTGAAGCGGGTGGAAGGCGATCTGACCGAATGGGGTTTGGTCGAGCAGTTCCCCAAGCTGGAAGGGCGCCAGATGATCATGGTGCTGGCCCCCAAAAAGAAAAAGTGATCCGGCATTAGCCGGGTCATCCCGCACATACCCTAAGGGGCATGAATACCCTAAAGGGCATAAAGGCGGGGAGCCAAAGTTTCACGAGGCGGGCGCGGGCCTCGAAAAAATCCGCGCCGACAAGTGCCGCTTGGCTGGTCAAGCGTTCCCGGTGGGAACCGCCAGGCGGCATCGAAAAATTGGAGCCAACATGCCCAAGATGAAGACCAAGAGCGGAGCCGCCAAGCGCTTCCGCGTGCGAGGCAGCGGCAGCATCAAGCGGTCCTCCGCCTACATGCGCCACATCCTCACCAAGAAGACCACCAAGCGCAAGCGCCACCTGCGCGGGATGTCCGACGTGAATCCTTCCGACGTCGGTCACGTGCGTGACATGATGCCCTACGCCTAAGAAAGGAGATCCGTCATGCCTCGCGTCAAACGTGGTGTAACCGCTCACGCCAGCCACAAGAAGGTCCTGGACGCCGCCAAGGGTTTCCGCGGCCGTCGCAAGAACGTCTTCCGGATCGCCAACGAAGCGGTCATGAAGGCCGGCCAATATGCCTATCGCGACCGTCGGCAGCGCAAGCGCCAGTTCCGCCAGCTGTGGATCGCCCGTATCAACGCCGCCGTGCGCGCGTTGGAATTGGACATGACCTACAGCGTGTTCATGAACGGCCTGAAGAAAGCCAACATCGACATCGACCGCAAGGTGCTGTCCGACATGGCCATCTTCGACCAGCCCGCGTTCGCCAAGATCGCCGAGCAGGCCAAGGCCAGCCTGGGGGCGTAAGCCATCCCAGACTGCACCGGGGGAGGCCTGCGAGGGCCTCCCTTTTTCTTTTTCTGATCAACGGATTCGCGCATGAATCTCGATGAAATTCTCAAGGAAGCCGAGCGGGAGTTCGCCGCCGCCGCCAGCCTGCCGGTCCTGGACCAGGTGAAGGCGCGCTTCATCGGCAAGAGCGGTGCCATCACGGAACAGATGAAGGGCCTGGGTGCATTGCCTCCCGAGGAGCGCAAGGCCGCCGGTGCCCGCATCAACCAGGTCAAGGACCAGGTGGAGGCGCTGTTGAAGGCCCGCCGCGATGCCCTCCAGGCCGCCGAGCTGGAGAAGCAACTGGCCGCCGAATCCCTGGACGTGACCCTGCCCGGCCGGGGCGAGGGCATGGGCGGCCTGCATCCGGTGACCCGCACCCTGGCCCGCATCGAGCAATTGTTCGCCTCCATCGGCTTCACCGTGGCGGACGGTCCGGAGATCGAGACCGACTTCTACAACTTCACGGCCCTGAACATCCCGGAGAACCACCCGGCCCGGGCCATGCACGACACCTTCTACCTGGAGGGCGGCCACCTGCTGCGCACCCACACCTCGCCGGTGCAGGTGCACTACATGCAGAACCACCAGCCCCCCATCCGCATCATCGCCCCCGGCCGGGTCTACCGCTGCGATTCCGACGTGACCCACACCCCCATGTTCCACCAGGTGGAAGGGCTGTGGGTGGATGAATCCGTGTCCTTCGCCGACCTGAAGGGCGTGCTGGCGGACTTCATGGCGCGCTTTTTCGAACGGGACACGCTGCCGGTGCGCTTCCGCCCCTCCTTCTTCCCCTTCACCGAGCCCTCCGCCGAAATGGACATCGGCTGCGTCATCTGCGAGGGCGCCGGCTGCCGGGTCTGCTCCCACACCGGCTGGCTGGAGGTGCTGGGCTGCGGCATGGTGCACCCCAACGTCTTCGGCCACGTGGGCATCGACGGCGAGCGCTACCAGGGCTTCGCCTTCGGCCTGGGCGTGGAGCGGCTGGCCATGCTGCGCTACGGCGTGGATGACCTGCGGCTGTTCTTCGAGAATGACGCCCGCTTCCTGAAGCAGTTCGCCTGAGGAATTTCGACCATGCAATTCTCCGAAGCCTGGCTGAAAAGCCTCGTCGATCCCAAGCTGCCCACCGCCGAGCTGGGCCATCTGCTGACCATGGCTGGCCTCGAGGTGGAGGCCCTGGAGCCCGCCGCGCCCGCCTTCACCCGGGTGGTGGTGGCGGAAATCCTGAGCGCCGAGAAGCATCCCAACGCCGACCGCCTCCAGGTCTGCCAGGTCAACGTGGGCGAAGTAGCACCCCTGACCATCGTCTGCGGCGCCCCCAACGCCCGCGCCGGCCTGAAGACCCCCTGCGCCCTGGTGGGGGCCCGACTGCCCGGTGACTTCCAGATCAAGCAGGCCAAGGTTCGCAGCGTGGAATCGTTCGGCATGCTCTGCTCCGCCAAGGAACTGGGTCTGTCCGCCGACGCCGCCGGCATCATGGAACTGCCCGCCGACGCGCCGGTGGGCGCGGCCCTGCGAGACTGGCTGGACCTGGACGACCATCTCATCACCCTCAAGCTCACGCCCAACCGGGGCGACTGCCTGTCGGTGCTGGGCATCGCCCGGGAAGTGGCGGCCCTCACCGGCAATGCCCTGGAAGGCGTGGATTGTTCCGCCGTCGCCGCCCAAGTGGCCGATACCTATCCCGTGGTCATCGAGCACGAGGCCGGTTGTCCCCGTTATGTCGGCCGGGTGATCCGGGGCATCGATCCCAGGGCCACGACCCCCGTCTGGATGGTGCGGCGCCTGGAGCGTTCCGGCCTGCGGCCCATCCATCCGGTGGTGGACGTGACCAACTACGTGCTGCTGGAACTGGGCCAGCCCATGCACGGCTTCGACCTGGCCCGGCTGCGGGGCCCCATCCGCGCCCGTCTGGCCCGTTCCGGTGACAAGCTCGAACTGCTCAATGGCGAGGTCATGGAGCCGGCCGCGGATGCCTTGGTCATCGCCGACGACAGCGGTCCCCTGGCCCTGGCCGGCATCATGGGCGGCGTGGGCAGCGGGGTGACCGAGGCCACCGTCGACGTGTTCCTGGAGGCCGCCCACTTCACGCCCGACGCCATTGCCGGCCGCGCCCGCCGCCACGGCCTGTCCACCGATTCCTCGCACCGCTTCGAACGCGGCGTGGACCCGGAACTGCCGCGCTTCGCCATGCAGCGGGCCACCCGCCTGATCCTGGACATCTGCGGCGGCCAGTGCGGCCCCGTGGTGGAATGCGGACCCGGCGCCGCGTCGAAGGCTCCCGTGGATTTCCGCCCCGCCCGCGCCCGCAAGATCCTGGGTTTCGATCTGGATGACGGCGCCATGCTGGGCATTCTCGCCCGCCTGGGCATGACAGTCGGCACCGAGGGCGCCAGCGTTCGGGTGCAGGCTCCCAGCCACCGATTCGACATCAGCCGCGAAGTCGACCTCATCGAAGAGGTCGCCCGCGTTCACGGCTACGACGCCATCCCCGCCGTCACCCTGCGCGGCGATCACACCATGTTGCCGGCCGGGGAGGGTGCACGCTCCGTTGCCGATCTAAAAAAGCTATTGGTGGCAAGGGGTTATCAGGAAAACATTACCTATAGCTTCACTTCAGAGGAAGTGGATCGGGACTTCCGTTCCCAGGGCGAGATCCTGCCCCTGCTCAACCCCATCGCCAGCCAGATGGGCGTCATGCGTGGCAGCCTGCTGGGTGGCTTGGTGCAATCCCTGCGCCACAACCTGAACCACGGTCAGGAACGCCTGCGCATCTTCGAGGCCGGTCGCGCCTTCATCAGCGCCGGCGCCGAGGACCAGCCGCAACGTATCGCCGCCCTGGCCTTCGGCGCCTGCCGCCCCGAGCAATGGGGTGAGAAGGCCCGGCCGGTGGATTTCTTCGATCTGCGCGCCGACCTCGATGCCATGCTGCATCCGCGGGTCGCCGAGTACCGGCCCGCAGCCCATCCCGCCCTGCATCCGGGCCAGTCCGCCGAGGTGTGGCTGGAGGGTGCCGCCATCGGCTGGATTGGCAGCCTGCATCCCCGGTTATCGCAGAAATACGGCTTCGCCAAGGCGCCGGTGCTGTTCGAGATCGACTTACGGCCCTTGCTCGAACAGGGCGCCCCCCGCTATCAGGGGCTGGCGCGTTTCCCCGCGGTGCGCCGGGATTTGGCCGTGCTGGTGGATGACGCCTTGCCTTTGGGCGATATCGAGGCTGCGGTCCGCGACGCGAAGCCGGGCCTGGTAGCAGACTTTGCCTGCTTCGATGTGTACCAGGGGCAGGGTGTGGAGCAAGGCAAAAAAAGCCTTGCTTTCAAGATGTTGTTACAACATACTGAGAAAACGCTTACAGATTCCGAGATCGAGGCCGCCGTGGCGGGCGTCTTGGAGTTGCTGGCACTACGCTTCAACGCAACGCTACGTGGTTAAGGGAGCAAGACCTGCATGACCCTGACGAAGGCAGAACTGGCCAACCTGTTGTTCGAAAAGGTCGGCCTCAATAAAAGAGAAGCCAAGGACATGGTGGAGACCTTTTTCGAGGAAGTCCGCACGGCCCTGGAGAACGGCGACAGCGTCAAACTGTCCGGTTTCGGCAACTTCCAGTTGCGCGAGAAGCCTCCGCGGCCGGGCCGCAACCCCAAGACCGGCGAGGAAATGCCCATCACGGCGCGCCGTGTCGTCACCTTCCATGCCAGCCAGAAACTGAAGGATATGGTGGAAGAGGCTCATGTCGGACCCGCTGCCCGCAACTGAACTGCCGCCGATCCCGCCGAAACGCTATTTCACCATCGGTGAAGTGAGCGAACTGTGCGGTGTGAAACCGCATGTCCTGCGCTATTGGGAACAGGAATTCAACCAGCTCAAGCCGGTTAAACGGCGCGGCAACCGGCGCTACTACCAGCATCACGAGGTGATGCTCATCCGCCGCATCCGCGAACTGCTCTATGAGCAGGGCTTCACCATCAGCGGTGCCCGCAACCGACTGCTGAGCGAGGGGGGCGAATCCGCCCATATCCCGGCCGAGGAGGCGGAAAGCATTGATCTGGCTGCGATCAAGAAGGAATTGGCCGAGATCCTCGGCATTCTGAAAAGTTGAGGCCCAAGTCGACCTACTGACGGAAAATTCCACACAACTGGCGTGCAAATCCATGGATTAGCACGGGATTTTCGCGTATCGCGCGTTTTTTTCCTGGTGGTGTTTACCGAACCCTCCCGACCCCCTATAATGCGCGGCGTTCGGGGCGTAGCGCAGCCTGGTAGCGCACCTGCATGGGGTGCAGGGGGTCGGAAGTTCGAATCTTCTCGCCCCGACCATTTTCCCTCTCCCAATCCGCGGCGAATGCGAATCCTGCTCAGCAACGATGACGGCTACTTCGCACCAGGACTCGCCGTCCTCGCCGCGACGCTGGGTCGCCGCGGCCACACCGTGACCGTCGTCGCGCCCGAGCGCGACCGCAGTGGCGCCAGCAATTCACTCACCCTGGATCGTCCGCTCATGGTGCGGCAGACACCGTCCGGCTTCCATTACGTCAACGGCACGCCCACCGACTGCGTGCATCTCGCGGTGACCGGGCTGCTGCCCGAGTTGCCGGACATGGTCATTTCCGGCATCAATCACGGCGCCAACATGGGCGACGACACGGTGTATTCCGGCACCGTCGCGGCGGCCACTGAGGGGTTCCTGCTCGGCATTCCCTCCGTCGCGGTTTCCCTGGCGAACCTGCAGGGTGAGCATTTCCAGACCGCCGCCGACTTCGTGGCCGGCCTCGCCGATCGTTTCGCGGCCAACCCGGTGCCCGAGCATGTGTTGTTGAACGTCAACGTGCCCGATCTGCCGGCAGACCGCATCCAGGGCGTCGAGGTGACCCGCCTGGGCCGCCGCCACAAGGCGCAGGACACGGTGAAGACCGTCAACCCGCGCAATCAGACCATGTACTGGGTGGGCGCCGCTGGCGCCGCGCAGGATGCCGGCCCCGGCACCGATTTCCACGCCGTGGCGCATGGCCGCATTTCCCTGACGCCCTTGCAACTGGACCTGACCCGTTACGCACAGATGGGATTGATCGAGGATTGGCTCGGCCGATGAGCGTGCACGGCATCGGCATGACCTCGCAGCGCGCGCGTGCGCGCATGCTCGAAAACCTCAAGGCGCAGGGCATCGCCGACCCCCTGGTGCTGGCCGCCATGCAGGCGATTCCGCGCCACCCCTTCCTGGAGGAAAGCATCCAGCAAAGGGCGTACGACGAGACGCCGCTGCCCATCGGCCAGGGTCAGACTATTTCCAGTCCTTACATCGTCGCGCGCGCTTGCGAGCTGGTTTGTCGCGGCCACACGCTGGAGCGCGTGCTGGAGATCGGCGGCGGCTGCGGCTATCAGGCCGCCGTGTTGTCCAGGCTGGCGCGCGAGGTGCTGAGCCTGGAGCGCATTGCCAAGCTGGTCGGCAAGGCGCGCCAGACCTTGCGGGAACTGCGCATCAACAATGTGCTGATCAAGAACGTCGACGGCAGCTTTGGCTACCCGGCTGCGGCGCCCTACGATGCCATCATCGTCGCCGCAGCCATGCCCTATATCCCCGAGGAACTGACGCGGCAGTTGAAACCGGGCGGACGCCTGGTGGCACCCGTGGGCGCGGGCGACAGCCAGCGCCTGGTGATGATCGAGGCAGGTCCGGAAGGCGCATGCACGCGGCAGGAGCTGGAGGCGGTGAAATTCGTGCCCCTGCTTTCGGGAGTGACTTGAGGCTGCTCCCGCTCGCCCTGGTCGCGCTGGTTCTGGCGGGCTGTTCGGCGACCCAGAGCCCGGCGCCGGTGCGCGAGGCGGGTTCCCGCGCGACGCGATCCCAGGCCGAGGCGCCGCCCGGCCATTACCGGGTGCGTGTCGGAGACACGCTGTACAAGATCGCTTTCCAGCATGGCGTCGATGTCGCCGCCCTCGCGGGCTGGAACCGGATCGAAGATCCGCACCGTCTGCTCGTGGGCCAGCTGCTGCGCGTGACGCCGCCGCCCGCGGCATCGCGTACCCCGATCGCCGAGGCGAAGGCGGCCCCGGCCTCGGTTCGCAGGCCGGAGCCGGACGAGGCGCCGCCCGATCTGTGGACCTGGCCGGCGCGCGGCCCCTTGCTGGCGCGCTACGGCGAGGCCGGCGGCAAGGGTTTGGGCATCGCCGGCGAGCGCGGCCAGATCGTGCGGGCTGCCGCCTCGGGCCACGTCGCCTATGCCGGCTCCGGCTTGCGGGGCTATGGAAAACTCATCATCATCCGTCACGGCAAGACCCTGCTGTCCGCCTACGCCCACAACGCCCGCATCCTCGTGGCGGAGGGGCAGCCGGTGGCGCGCGGTCAGGCCATCGCCGAGATGGGCGACAGCGACGCGGATCGGGTCAAGCTCTATTTCGAGATACGCGAGTTCGGCAAACCCGTGGATCCGCTCGATTACCTGCCCAAACTGAGTTGAGCGCCATGATGCAGGAAGAGAATTATCCGGGTGCCTCCGAATCCGAACCCCACCTCGACGGCGAGGCGGAGGACATCTGCGAGACCGCGAGCGCCGAGTCGGCCCCGGATTTCGAGGAGATTCCCGACGTCACCCAGCTCTACCTGAACGAGATCGGCAAGGAAGGCCTGCTTTCCCCGGACGAGGAGCGGGATCTCGCCTTCCGCGTGCGCCGCGGCGATTTCGCCGCCCGCCAGAGCATGATCGAGCACAACCTGCGCCTGGTGGTGAACATCGCCAAGCACTACATCAATCGCGGCCTGTCCCTGCTCGATCTCATCGAGGAAGGCAATCTCGGCCTCATGCACGCCCTCGACAAATTCGAGCCGGAACGCGGTTTCCGCTTCTCCACCTACGCCACCTGGTGGATCCGGCAGAACATCGAGCGGGCGATCATGAACCAGTCGCGCACCATCCGCCTGCCGGTGCACATCATCAAGGAACTCAACATCTACCTGCGCGCCCAGCGCCACCTGGAGATGCATGGCGTGCCCGACGCCGGACCGGAAGACATCGCCCACCTCACCGGCCGTCCGGTCGAGGAGGTGCGCCGCGTGCTGGCCCTGAACGAACGCGTCGCTTCGCTGGACGCGCCGCTGGACATCGACCCCACCCTGTCCATCGGCGAGGCCATTGCTGACGAGCATTCGGAATTGCCTGAAGATCTGTTGCAGACGGCGGAAGTCGAGGAATACGTGCGGGAGTGGCTGCTGGAGCTGCCGGACAAGCACCGCTGGGTGATCGAGCGCCGCTTCGGCCTCAACAACCAGGACGTGGCCACCCTGGAAGATCTCGCCGATCATCTCAACGTCACCCGCGAACGGGTCCGCCAGATCCAGCTCGAGGCCCTGCAGACCCTGCGCCGCATCCTGCGCCGCAAGGGCATGTCCAAGGACGGTCTGCTGTGAAGCCGGCCGCGGAGCGCTTGCCCTGGGCGGACATCGACACGGTGTTGCTGGACATGGACGGTACCCTGCTCGACCTGCATTACGACAACCATTTCTGGCAGGTCTACGTGCCGGAGAAGTTCGCCGAGCGCCACGGCCTGCCGCCGGAGGAAGCCCATGCCGAATGTTTTCGCCGCTACAACGCCAAGGCCGGCACCCTGGACTGGTATTGCGTGGATTACTGGAGCGAGCAACTGGAGCTGGACATCGTCCGTCTGAAGGAGGAACTGGCCCACCTCATCGCCGTGCATCCCGAGGTGACCGACTTCCTCGCCGCGCTGCGGGCGGCGGGCAAGCGCGTGGCGCTGGTCACCAACGCCCACCGCAAGAGCCTGCGCCTGAAGATGGAGCGCACCGGCCTGGCGGTGCATTTCGACGCCCTGCACGTTTCCCACGAATACGGCCTCGCCAAGGAGGACCCGGGTTTCTGGGCGGCGCTGCGCGGCAACGAACCCTACGATCCGGAACGCAGCCTGCTGGTCGACGACAGCCTGCCGGTGCTGCGCGCGGCGCGGACCTTCGGCATCGCCCACCTGCGCGCGGTGTACCGGCCGGACACGCGCCTGCCGGAGAAGGACGTGGGGGAATTTCCCGCGATCCGGCGTTTCAGCGAAATCACTCCGGAGCTTCCGCAATGACCATCAGCAAGAGCGATTTCGAGACGGTCCGCCGCGTCTACCTGTTCTCCGGCCTGGCCGACGAGGAGTTCCTCGAGGTCATCGTGCACGCCACGCCCATCACCCTGGCGCCGGGCCAGTTGCTGTTCAACCAGGGCGATCCCGCCGTGGCCTTCTACTGGGTGGCGGAAGGTGTGGTCCGCCTGTTCCGCGCTTCGCCCCAGGGCGAGGAAAAGGTCATCGATCTGGTGGGGGTCAATCGCATGTTCGCCGAGGCCACGCTGTTCATGGGCGGCCGCTATCCGGTCAACGCCGCGGCGCAGGGCTCCTGCCGGCTGCTGGCCTTCGACAGCCGGGCCTTCAAGGAATGGCTGGGCCGCGACAGCGAACGCTGCTTCCGCATGATGGCCGGCATGAGCGCGCGCCTGCACAAGCTGGTCAACGAGATCGACCGCCTCACCCTGATGAAGGGCGCCGATCGCCTGCTGCAATACCTCCTGGACCATTCCGATCCCGATGAAACCGGCCGCCAGCGCGTCGAATGGGAAGCGCCCAAGCAGGTCATCGCCTCGCGCATCGGCGTCAAGCCGGAGACCCTGTCGCGCCTGCTGCACAAGCTGACCGACCAGGGCTGCATCGAGGTGCACGGCCAGGTGCTCTACATCCGCGACGCCGAGCGGCTGCGTCAGGCGGACATCGAATAGTTCAGGCGGGAATAAGCGCCGCCGCCACGCGCCGGCCCTCCGCGGCGAGGATGTTGTAGGTGCGGCAGGCCGCTGCAGTGTCCATCACTTCCACGCCGATGCGGGCTTTCAGCAGGCCTGCGTACAGGCCGGGTGGGGGAAAGCGCGGCCGGGCGCCACTGCCCAGCAGCACGATTTCCGGCGCGCGCAGGGCGAGGGCGTCGAAATGCACGCGGGCGAGTTCCTCGAAGACGGCTGCCCAGCCAGTCACCACCTCATCGGGCAAGACGATCACGCCGCGCTCGTGGCGCACGCCGTTGATCAGCACGTGGCCCGGGCCGTGGCCGGTGATCTGGTTGAGACCCTCGATGCGGGAAAGGTGCAGTTTCATGGCAGGAGTGGCGAGATAAATTTCGAATCCGACCGCGCCGGATTGCCCGTGAAATGGGCGCTCAGGTAAGATTACCCGCTTTTACGACGCCCCGTCAGCAATGGAAGAATTTCCTAGAATCAAGCGGCTGCCGCCCTACGTCTTCAACATTACCGGCGACCTGAAGATGGCCGCCCGGCGGCGGGGCGAGGACATCATCGACTTCGGCATGGGCAATCCGGACCAGCCCACGCCACCCCACATCGTCGAGAAGATGATCGAGACCGCCCGGCGCGGCGACACCCACCGCTACTCGGTGTCGAAGGGCATCCCGCGCCTGCGCAAGGCCATCTGCAACTGGTACAAGACCCGCTACGACGTGGACTTCGACCCGGAGAAGGAGGCCATCGTCACCATCGGCTCGAAGGAGGGCATCGCCCACCTGGCCCTGGCGACCCTGGACCGCGGCGATATCGTGCTGGTGCCGAATCCCAGCTACCCCATCCACATTTACGGCCCGGTCATCGCCGGCGCCGACATCCGCCACATCCCGATGACGCCGGGGGTGAACTTCTTCGAGGAAATGGAAACGGCCATCCGCAACCATTGGCCGAAGCCGAAGATGCTCATCCTCAACTTCCCGTCCAACCCCACCACCCAGTGCGTGGAGCTCGAGTTCTTCGAGAAGGTGGTGGCCATGGCGAAGGAGTACGGCATCCTGGTGGTGCACGACATTGCCTACGCCGACATCGTCTTCGACGGCTATCAGGCTCCCTCCATCATGCAGGTGAAGGGTGCCAAGGACGTGGCGGTGGAGTTCTTCACCCTGTCCAAGAGCTACAACATGCCCGGCTGGCGGGTCGGCTTCATGGTTGGCAACCAGCGTCTTTGCGCCGCCCTGGCGCGCATCAAGAGCTACCACGACTACGGCACCTTCACGCCCATCCAGGTGGCGGCGATCACCGCCCTGGAAGGCCCGCAGGATTGCGTGCGGGATATCTGCGAGTTGTATCGCAAGCGGCGCAATTCGCTCATCAAGGGACTCAACGAGGTGGGCTGGAAGGTGGAGGCGCCGAAGGCGACCATGTTCGTCTGGACGCCGATCCCCGAGCCCTACGCCGAGATGAAGTCCCTGGAGTTCTCCAAGAAGCTGCTGCTCGACGCCAAGGTCGCGGTCGCACCCGGCGTCGGCTTCGGCGACTACGGCGACGACCACGTGCGCTTCGCATTGATCGAGAACGAGCACCGTACCCGCCAGGCCATTCGCGGCCTGCGCGACATGTTCCGCAAAGATGGATTACTGAAATGAAACCAATCAACGTAGGCCTGCTGGGCATCGGCACCGTCGGCGGCGGCACCTGGACCGTTCTCACCCGCAACGCGGAGGAAATCACCCGCCGCGCAGGCCGTCCCATCCACATCACCGCCGTGGCCGACCGCAACCTGGACCTGGCCCGCTCGGTCACCGGCGGCAAGGCGCGCATCACCGACGATGCCTTCGCCCTGGTGAAGGATCCCGAGATCGACATCATCGTCGAACTCATCGGTGGCTACACCGTGGCCAAGGAACTGGTCCTGGCCGCAATCGACCACGGCAAGCACGTGGTCACCGCCAACAAGGCTCTGCTCGCCGTGCACGGCAACGAGATCTTCGCCGCCGCCCAGAAGAAGGGCGTCATGGTCGCCTTCGAGGCCGCCGTCGCCGGCGGCATCCCCATCATCAAGGCCCTGCGCGAGGGCCTGTCCGCCAACCGCATCCAGTGGATCGCCGGCATCATCAACGGCACCACCAACTTCATTCTTTCCGAGATGCGGGACAAGGGCCTGGCCTTCGCCGACGTGCTCAAGGAAGCCCAGCGCCTGGGCTATGCCGAGGCCGATCCCACCTTCGACATCGAAGGTGTGGACGCCGCCCACAAGGCGACGCTTATGTCCGCCATCGCCTTCGGCATCCCCATCCAGTTCGACAAGGCCCACATCGAGGGCATCTCCAAGCTGGAAGCGGCCGACATCCGGTACGCCGAGCAACTGGGCTATCGCATCAAGCTGCTCGGCATCACCAAGCGCGTGGAGCGCGGCGTGGAACTGCGCGTGCATCCCGCCCTTGTGCCGGCCAAGCGCCTCATCGCCAACGTCGAGGGCGCCATGAACGCCGTGCTGGTCTGGGGCGACGCCGTCGGCGCCACCCTCTACTACGGCAAGGGCGCTGGTGCCGAGCCCACCGCCAGCTCGGTCATCGCCGACCTGGTCGACGTCACCCGCCTGCACACCGCCGACCCCCTGCACCGTGTGCCGCACCTGGCCTTCCAGCCGGACCAGCTCACCGACCTGCCCATCCTGCCCATGGAAGAGGTGGAGACGGCGTACTACCTGCGTCTGCGCGCCCTCGATAAGCCCGGCGTGCTGGCCGACATCACCCGCATCCTGGCCGACCTGGAAATCTCCATCGACGCCATGCTGCAACGCGAGCCGGAAGAGGGCGAGGACCAGACCGATATCGTCCTGCTCACCCACGTGGCTAGGGAAAAGGCCGTCAACGCCGCCATCGCCAAGATCGAAGGCCTCCCCAGCATCGCCGGCAAGGTGACACGTATCCGCATGGAAGAGTTGAAGGGCTGAGCCCTCACCCCCCTCGCCCGCAAGCGGGAGAGGGGATTATTGCAACGGAATCCGCCATGAAATACGTCAGCACCCGGGGCCGCGCCCCCGCCCTGAGCTTCTCGGAAATCCTGCTGGGCGGCCTGGCACCGGACGGCGGCCTCTATTTGCCCGAGACCTATCCGCACTTCGATGCCGCTGACCTGGCGGCCATGCGGAAGATGGACTACCGGGAACTGGCCTTCGCCATCCTGTCCCGGCTGGCCGACGACATCCCCGCCGCCGATCTGAAGGCCCTGGTGGACAAGACCTACACGGTCGAGGCCTACAGCCACGGCCGGCCGGATTCCGATTTCGGCCAGATCACGCCCCTGCGCAAGCTGGAGGACGGTCTATATATCCTCGAACTGTCCAACGGCCCCACCCTGGCCTTCAAGGACATGGCCATGCAGCTCCTGGGCAACCTGTTCGAGTACGCCCTGGACAAGGTGGGTCAGGACATCAACATCCTCGGCGCCACCTCCGGCGACACCGGTTCCGCCGCCGAGTACGCCATGCGCGGCAAGCACAACGTGCGGGTGTTCATGCTCTCGCCGGCGCAAGGCATGACCCCCTTCCAGCAGGCTCAGATGTACAGCCTGCAGGACGCCAACATCTTCAACATCGCCGTGCGCGGGGTATTCGACGATTGCCAGGACATTGTCAAGAATGTCTCCAATGACCTTGAATTTAAAGCGAAATATCGCATTGGAGCGGTGAATTCCATCAACTGGGGCCGTATCGCCGCCCAGGTGATCTACTACTTCAAGGCCTACTTTGCCGCGACCGCGAACGCGGGCCAGCAGGTCAGCTTCTGCGTGCCTTCCGGCAATTTCGGCAACGTCTGCGCCGGCCACATCGCCCGCATGATGGGCCTGCCCGTGGCCCAACTGGTGGTGGCCACCAACGAGAACGACGTGCTCGACGAGTTCTTCCGCAGCGGCGTCTATCGGCCCCGCACCGCCGCGCAGACCCTGCACACCTCGAGCCCGTCCATGGACATCTCCAAGGCCTCCAACTTCGAGCGTTTCATCGCCGACCTGGCCGGGCGTGATTACGCCAGGGTGGCGGAGCTGTGGAAGGCGGTCGATGCCGGCGGCAGTTTCGACCTCAACGCCGACGGCCTCTTCGCAAAGGTGAAGGATTTCGGCTTCGCCTCGGCTAGCAGCAGCCACGCCGACCGGGTGGCCACCATCCGCATGGCCTGGTCGCGCTACCAGACCATGATCGACACCCACACCGCCGACGGCCTCAAGGTGGGGCTGGAGCACCGGCAGCCGGGGATTCCCATGATCTGCCTGGAAACCGCGCTGCCCGCCAAATTCGAGGAAACCATCCGCGAAGCCCTGAACCTGCGCCCCGAACGTCCAGCCGGCCTGGAGAACCTGGAAGCGCTGCCGCGCCGGGTGCAGACCATGGACCCGGACACGGCCGCCATCCAGGCCTACATCGCCCGGCACGCCGACGATCCGCTGCCCCGATGAGGGACTGGCGCCGGCTGATCGCGGTCCTGCTCGGCCTGCTGCTGCTGGTCGGGCTGGGCCAGGCCTTCTGGAGCGGTTCGCGCGGCGAGGCGGAAATCCGTGTCGCCCAACTGCCGCCGGAGGCGCGCGAAACCCTGGCGCTGATCGAGCGCGGCGGTCCCTTCCCCTACAGCAAGGACGGCACGCTGTTCCGCAACCGCGAAGGCCTGCTGCCGGACCGGGAACGCGGCTATTACCGGGAGTACACGGTGCCGACGCCCGGCGCCAAGAACCGCGGCGCCCGCCGCATCGTCACCGGGCGGGGCGGCGAAGCCTGGTACACGGCGGATCACTACCAATCCTTCCGCCGCATACGGGAGTGACATGCCCAAGCTGCAAGACATCCTTGCCGATCCCGCCCTGAACGGGGTCTATCGCCTCGCCGCGCAGGCTGAACTGGTGCCCGTGCTGGATGGCGACGGTCTGCGCGGCAAGTCGGAACTGCTCGATGCCCTCGGGCGCGCCCTCGATTTCCCGGATTACTACGGCGGCAACTGGGATGCCGTGGAAGAGTGCCTGCTCGACCTGTCCTGGCGGCAAGGCCCGCTCTGGCTGCTGATCCGCCGGGCCGGGGCACTGCCCGAAGGCACGCGCGCCACGCTTTGCGACATCTTCGCCGACGCCGCGCGCCACTGGGCGCAGCACGGCCGCGTCTGCAGCCTGTTCCTGAGCGAGTTGGAAGAGTCCGGCTTGCCGGAAGCGACCTGACCCCCGCGCTTCAGGCCTTGCCCTTCTGCAGGTGGGCCACCGCCCACACCGCCGCCTCCACCCGCGAGCGCAGGCTGAGTTTGCGCAGGATGTGCTTGACGTGGACTTTCACCGTGCCCTCGGCGATGTCCAGCTCCTTGCCGATGACCTTGTTGCTCATGCCGGCGGCGATGCGCTCCAGGATGCGGACTTCCTGCTCGGTGAGGTCGGCCTCCTGCGGTGTTTCCGGGCGGTTCTGGTCGCGCAGGGCGGCGGCCATGACGTGGGTGAGGGCGTCCGGAAATGATATGACCTTGCCGGCGGCGGCGGCGCGCAGGCTCTCCACCATCTGTTCCGGTTCCATGTCCTTCAACAGGTAGCCGTCGGCGCCGATGCGCAGGGCGGACACCAGATCCTCCGCCTGGTCGGAAACGGTGATCATCACCACGCGCGTGTCCGGGCAGCTGGTTTTCACCGCCTTCAGCACCTCCAGGCCGCTCATGTCCTTCATGTTGAGATCGAGCAGCAGCAGATCGGGCTTGCACTTTCGCACCATGGCCAGGCCATCGACGCCGCAGGAGGCCTCGCCGACCAGATCGAAGCCGGGAATGGTACCCAGCAACTGGATGAGTCCGCGACGAAAGAGGGGATGGTCATCGACGGTGACCACGCTGAGAGGGGGATTCAAGTCGTTTCCTTTAGGGTGCAAGGGGTACGGGGTCAGGCGCGGAAATCGGTCGCGGGGCCTGTTCGGACAGCGTGCCCACGGCCATGGGGACGCCAAGGGCGGCCTGCTCCCGCTCGACGGCGAAGCAAAGATACACACCCGTACCGCCGCCGGCCCGGTTGCCCACCTCCAGACGTCCGCGCAGGCCCGCGGCGCGCTCGCGCATGATGTTGAGTCCGTAGTGGTGGGCCGGGGTGGCGGAGGCGGGCGGTAGTCCGACCCCGTCGTCCTCCACGCTTACCCGTACCTCGCCCTCGGCGTGCAGCACCCTTACCGCGATGTGGCTGGCCTCGGCGTGGCGCACCACGTTGTAGAGCGCCTCGCGGATGATCTGCAGGCTGTGGATTTCCTGGTTAGGCGTCAGATGGCAGCCCTCCAGACGGGTATCCAGTTCGATGGGAACACCGCTGCGATCGCTCATTTCCTTCACCGTGCGGCGCAGCAGGTCGATGAAATCACCGTGCATCTTCAGGCGGAAGGTGGCCAGCAGTTCGCGCAACTGCCGATAGGCGGAAGAGATGCCCTCGCGCAGGTCGCGCAGGATGGTCTCGGCCTGCTCACGCTGCCGCGGCTCGGCCAGCACCGGCTGCAGCAGGCTGGCCTGGATCTTCATGTAGGACAGCGACTGGGCGATGGAGTCGTGCAGTTCCCGCGCGATCACCGAGCGCTCTTCCTGTAGCGCCAACAGGCGTTCCTGCTCGGTGCGCCGGGAAATGCCCAGGGCGATGCCGATATGACGGCATAGGGCCTTCAACAACTGTTCCTGCCAGTCTTCCAGGCGGCGGCCGGCGGGTAGCGCGAGGCGCAGCATGCCATACAGGCCTTCGTTGTCGCGCAGGGGTACCACCAGAACGTCCAGATCACACTCGCGCACGTAGTGCCAGTGTTCTTCGGAAGCATGCGCGCGCGCGCAACGGGCGCAGGCATCGGCGCCGCTGTCGGTGCACACCGGCAGGCTGGAAGCCAGGATCTGCGCGCCGCCTTCATGCTTCGGCAACAAACAGGCCATGCTGCCGGAAAGCCCGAACAGGCGTTCGATTTCGCCGAGCATGGCCTGGTAGGTTTCCGGCGCCACCGGCGCGTGGTGCAGGCGGGCGATGCTGTGGTAGAGCAGTTCCAGCGACTGGTTGCTGCGGCTGAGCGCGGCGGTCTTTTCCGCCACCCGCTGCTCAAGGCCGTGATACAGCTTGCCCAGTTCCCCCGCCATGGTGTTGAAGGCCTGGCCGAGCCGGCCGAGTTCGTCCTGGCTGGACAGGTGGTTGCGCGCCTCGAAATCGCCGCGGGAGATGCGCGTGGCGTTGTCCAGCAATGCGTCCAGAGGGGCCAGTACGCGCTTGCGCACCCACAGCATGGCAGTCAGCAGAACCATGACGATCAGCACCAGCGCCACCCCGAGGATGGCGCGCAACTGGCTGATGCGCGCCTCGGTGTCCGCTTCGAGCTGGGCCACCATGGTGTTGATCTCATCGACGAAGCCATCGATGACCGCCAACAATTCATTGTGATGCGCGGCAGGCAGCAGGTTAGGGCCGGGCAACGCCTCTTCCGCCAACATCGGCTTCAGGCGGGTTCTCCATGTGCGTTCAACGGCTTGGTAGGTGGCGGCGTAATCGCTGTCCGGCTGTCTTCGCAGGGCGTTTTGCAGGGAGAGATCCGCCAGGCTCGCCTCGAACTGCGTCATCGCCACCAGCAGGGGACCGTGCGAGGTGGCGCCGTTCATCACATCCGCGAGTACCTGGCTGCCCATGCGATGGCTCTGCTTGCGCAGGCTGCCGGCCACGTTGATGGCGCTGCCGCTGCCCTGCACGCGTTCGGCGACGATGCCGGAAGCGGCGATGCCGCCCACGCCTATGGTGGTGATGGCGATCATGGACAGGGCCAGGCCCACGAGTATGGAGTGCCTGGACAGTTCAACGCGTGCATCACTCATCGCGCTCTCCGCATGTGGCGACATCGCCAAGATTGCGTCGAATAATAAGAGATACCCCCTTCGCGTCGGAACACCATAACTAAAGATATAGAGCTTGTCTGATATCAAGAAAATCAAGCAGCTACGTAACAAACTACTACCACCAAAGTGGTATTCCGACTACCACTATCGGGTATTAGGCGGTCTTCACAGGCGCAATGGCGTTCATAGACTTGACATCCATCAAGAGCCCAATCGCGCCACGAGCCAAGAAGGATGCTACCGCCATGATGCTGGAGACACGTCATTCGATCACGGAGATCCTATCCCGACAGCCGCTGTTCCGCCTGCTGGATGGCATGGAACTGGCCAGGCTGGCCAAGGGTACGGTCGAGTACCGTCTGAACAAGAACGAAATGCTGTTCCATAAAGGCGATGTTCCGCGCGGCATGCACGTGGTCATGTCCGGCCAGATCAAGCTGTTCCTGCCCTCTTCGCTGGGCGCGGAAAAGGTGGTGCAGATGGCCGGACCCGGCGACAGCTTCGGCGAGGAGGCCGTGTTCCTCAACAAGAGTTGTCCGCTCGCCGCCCAGGCCACGCGGGAGAGCCTTCTCCTGATCATGGAAAAGCAGGCCCTGTGCGATGCCCTGGAGCGCAACTGCATGCTGTCCACAGCCCTGATGGCGCGCATGTGTTCGCGCCTGTGCGACCTCATCGACAACATGGAAACCTGCGTGCAGCGCAGCAGCGCGCAACGTGTGGCGCATTACCTGACGCAAATGGCGCCGGCCGGCGGTAACAGCTACCAATTGGAGCTGGACACCAACAAGCAGACCATCGCCTCGCAGCTCAACCTGGCGCCCGAGACCTTCTCCCGCGTGCTCGGCCGCCTGAGCCGGGAGGGATACATCGAAGTCAACGGCCGCAGCGTCAAGGTGCTCGACCTGCGCAGCCTGCGCCAGTTCGGTGGTTAGAGCCTATTTCAGTAAGAATCATGCTCCGCGTTGAGACCAGGAACGGATGGATGCAAGGCGCGACGCGCCGGCCATGGTCATTCCATGGCCAAGCGCCGCAACGCCGCAGACGCCGTTCCTGGCCGCAACCCGAAGGGCCGTTGGTGTGCGGGCACATTGCCGCGTTGCGGGTGGCTTGTTTGGAACGACCAAACCGCGCCACCCGCGCCTTGCACTGCATCCCGCACACCAGCGGCGCGGGGCATGATTCCTACTGAAATAGGCTCTTAATCAGCCCCGATCGAGGCCGCTTGGGCGGCCTCCCCACTCAGGTATGCGGCCGGCTGTGCACGTGGTGCGCATGCTGGAGCACCGCCTCCGTTTCCACCGGAACCAGATTCAAGGCGGCGTGACGCACGCCCCGCTCGGCGGATATCTGTTCGGCGAGGGCGCGCACTTCCACGGTATGGCCGCGCAGAAACAGGGTTTCCAGGCAGTGATCGTGGTCGAGATGGACGTGCATGCTCGACACCACCAGATCGTGCGCATGATGCTGCAAGTCGGTGAGCCGTTCCGCCAGGCGACGCTCGTGGTGGTTGTACACGTAGGACAGGCTGGCCACACAATGCGGCGCGTCCTCGCGCGCCAGGCGGTCGCTCTCCAGTTCCCGCCGCAGCATGTCGCGCACCGCCTCGGAGCGGTTGGCGTAGCCACGCGAGCGGATGAGGACGTCAAAGGCCCGTGCCAGGGATTCATCCAGGGAGATGGTGATGCGTTCCATATAGGGGTCTCGCGTGTGTGGGGCGAATTCTGCGATCAGTGTATCAAGGCCCGTGCCGGGTCGGACGGAAGGCGCGCACCGCGGCCTCCAGCTCGCCCAGCCGGTCGGCGCCGGCCGGGCCGTAACGCAGCGCCACATAGCGCCGCGTGATGGCGTCGATGTCGGCGGCCAGGTCGGGGCGGGCCGCCGCGGCCCGTACCGCGAAGTCGCGCGCGCCCTCCGCCGGCGTCCGGCGCAGATCCAGCCTGGCGAGGCGCCGGCAGAAGCGCTCGTAGGCGCGGGCGGCACGGTCGCGCGACTCCGGCGGCCGCCGGTACAGTCGGACGGCGAGCAGCAAGAGCGCCGCCGCGGCCACCACGATCAACGCGATCAGCATCCCTTGCAGCGAGGCGAGCAGAGGATGCAGGCCGGCCAGGAAGCGCCGCTGCCGCTCCTGGTTGTAGCCGAGCACCCACTCGTTCCAGCGGCTGTTGAGCAGGTCCAGGCCCAGCCGCAGCGGCCGCAGCCAGCCGCCCTGCAGGGCCACCAGCGCGGCGGGCCGCTCGGCGGCGGGCAGGGCCGCGTTGAGGCCACGTTCCACCCGCTCGGGGGCGACGGCGGCGGTGGGATCCACCCGCATCCAGCCGCGCTCGGGCAGCCAGACCTCGGCCCAGGCGTGGGCATCGCGCCCGCGCACGATCCAGTAGTTGCCGAGCTGGTTGAGTTCGCCGCCCTGGTAGCCGGTGACCACCCGCGCCGGCACCCCGGCCGCCCGCATCAGGAAGACGAAGGCGCTGGCGTAGTGCTCGCAGAAGCCGCGCCGCGTGCCGAACAGAAAGTCATCCACCGCCGAGGCGCCGAGCTGGGGCGGGTTGAGGGTGTAGTGGAAGGCTTCCGCGCCGAACCAGCCCAGAGCCTGTTCGACGATGGCGGCGTCGTCCGTCGCCGCTTCCCGCCAGGCGCTCGCCAGTTGCCGCGCGCGCTGATCGCCCTCGGCGGGCAGGGCCAGGCCGCGTGCGCGGCTGGCCGCGTCCAGGCGCGGCTGCAGGCGGTAGTCGAGGTAGACCTCCAGTTCGTAGCGCAGGCGTTGGCGCAAGGGCTCGCGCGCCAGCCATTGCAGGTCGGAAGCCAGTGTCGAAGGCGGCGTGGCCGGCAGGCGCGAGGGAGCGCCCGGCAGAAACAGCCAGCGTCGCTGGTGCGGCTCCAGGGTAACGGCGACACCTGTCGGCGGGGCGCGCGCCTCGAAGTCCGGCGGTCGCGCCGACACCGGCGCGGAGTTGCCCCAGGCGCGGCCGTCGTAGTCCCACAACACCGGCCCGCGCCAGTAGAGTTGCCGGCTTTCCAGGCGGGCATCGGCGAACTCGGCGCGGAAGGCCAGTTCGTCGGACAGAATGAGCTGGCTGATGTCGCCCGGCGCCATGCGCTCGGACAGGCCGCTCTTGCCGGCCGTCTGCTGCGGCAGGCCCCACAGCGGCCCGGGCAGACGCGGAAACAGGACGAACAGCAGCAGCGCCAGCGGCAGGGCCTGCGCCAGCAGGCGGGCGGCCAGGGCCAGGTGGCCGCGCGTCTCGGCGAGGGCGACGGCGGCCGGCTTCGTCGCGAGCATCAGGCCCGCCACCAGGGCCACCGCCGCCAGCGCCATGTAGGCGGCGGTGAACAGGCTTTGCGCATCGAGGAAATGCGCCACCAGCAGGAAGACGCCGACGAACAGCAGGCCCATGCGGTCGCGCGCCGAATTCATCTCCAGCAGCTTGGCGCCGGACAGGAAGACGAGCAGGGCGACGCCACCGGCCGGGCCGATCACCGTGCCGAATTGCAGGAGCACGCCGGCCGCGCCGCCGAGGGCGAGGACAGCCTTGCCGACGCCGCCGACCGGCGGCCGGCCGCGCTCGGCGGCGAACAGGCTCAAGCCGGCGCAAGCCAGCCAGGCCAGGCTGATCCAGATCGGCAGGCGCGCGGCGTGCGGCGCCAGCACCAGAAGCAGGGGCAGGATTACCCAGAGCCGCTGCCGGCGGGTGTCGTTCTCAAGAAACACGCCGGGCAGCCCCAAGTGTTTCATGGCCCCCCGGTGGGGAGAACCGAGCGAAGCGAGGTTTTCGGGGGGGGCTCAATGACCGCCCTCGCGCGCCAGGGCTTCCAGGCAGGCACGCAGATGCGCCTCACCGGCGCTTTGCGGAATCTCCCGGCCGGGCAGGCGCAAGCCAAAGGGCAGGCCGGTGGCGTGCGCGTCGAGGACCCAGCGCGTCAGCCTGGACAGGCGTGCTTCCATGTCGCGCTCCGGCGCCAGCCGCCAGTCCAGCCATAGCCCGCGCGGCGCCGCCCCGGCGAACTGCTTGGTGAGCAGCTCGCGGCCGCCGCGCGCCACCGCTTTCCAGGCGATGCGGCGCGGCGGATCGCCGGGCTGGTAGCCGCGCAGGCCGGCAAACTCGGCGCCCTCCGCGCGCGGCGCGGCATCCTCGCCGGCGTCGGCCTCGCCGCGCGGAAAGGGCAGGGCGTCGGTGGCCGGGGCCGGATAGACCAGTACCCCCCAGTCCAGCTCCAGCACGCTCCAGCAACGGAACAAGCCAAGGGGAAACTCGCTGTGGATGGAGAAGCGGCCTGGTGCGTGCCAGCCGCGGCGGGCCTGCGGCAGGCGCAGTTCGAGGTTGGCGGAACCGCCTGCGGGGATGTCCCGCGCTTCGCCGACACCGAGCGGATGATGCAGGCTGATGCCGCGCCGGACGCGGCCGTCGGCGTTATCCGCATGCAGGGAATACACCGCCGATTCGCCGGCGAACACCGGTGCAACCGCGCCAGCGCGCAGCGTCAGGCCGGACAGGTTGCGCTGGGTGTGCGGCATGCCGACGATCGCCAGGCCGGCGAACCAGAAGGTGAACAGATAGGCCAGGCTGACGCCGTAGTTGATGGCGCCCACCAGCAGGCCCAGCAGCAATACGCCGAACACCAGCCCGGCGCGCGTCGGCAGGATGTACAGCCGCCGCGCGGTCAGGCGCAGCGGACCGGATTCGACGCGGGGCTTGCGCCAGGGCAGGTAGGGCAGGGCGCGGGCGGCCATGGCGGTGAATTCACCCTCTCTTCAAGCCTTGTCCACGGCCCGAGTTGCACCTCGGTCCGGCTTCGACGGCGGCAAGCATTGCTTGCCGAAACCCCGTCTCCGCTCCCCGCAAGCGGGGGAGAGGTGCGCGGCAGCGCGGGGTGTAGGCGGGATTTCGCAAAGCATACTTTGCGCCGCCGGAACCGGCCGGGGATGCAGCCTCGGCCGTGGGGCGTGGAGAGGGAGGAAAAATGTTCAAACTTTGCCTGGCCGGCTGGATAGGGCCATTCTCAAAGCCCGTTTTTCTTGAACCATTCCCGCATCCGCTTCCAGCCGTCTTCCGCCTCCTCCTTGCGGTAGCTGGGCCGGTAATCGGCATGGAAGGCATGCGGCGCGTTGGGGTAAAGATGGATGCTGGAAGCCTTGCTGGCCGGGTTGGCGGATTCCGCCAAGGCCTTTTGCATCTTCTCCACCGTGTCGTTGGGTATGCCTCCGTCCTGGCCGCCGTAGAGGCCCAGAACCGGTGCCTTCAGCTCGTGTGCCAGGTCCAGCGGATGCTTCGGCGTCATGGCGTTGGCGGCGCTGGTCAGGCGGCCGTACCAGGCCACGCCGGCCTTCACCCCGGGGTTGTGGGCAGCGTACAGCCAGGTGACGCGTCCGCCCCAGCAGAAGCCGGTGATGCCCAGCCGCCGGGTGTCGCCGCCGTGGGCCGCGGCCCAGGCCACGCAGGCGTCGAGGTCGGCCATGACCTGGGCATCCGGCACCTTCGACACGACGTTGGCGAGGATGTCCGGAATCGCGCTGTACTGGCGCGGATCGCCCTGGCGGGCAAAGAGTTCGGGGGCGATGGCCTGGTAGCCCTGCTTGGCGAGGCGGCGGCAGATGTCCTTGATGTGCTCGTGCACGCCGAAGATTTCCTGCACCACCAGGATCACCGGGAAGTTGGCGCCCTGCGCCGGCTGGGCGCGGTAGGCGGGCATGCGGCCGTCGCCGGTGGGCACCTGGATTTCGCCGGCGCTGAGGCCGTCCGTGTCGGTGCTGATGGCGGTCTGCGCCATCACCGGCTGCACCGCCAGGGCGAAACCGGCGCCCAGGGCGGTGACCAGGAAACCTCGCCGGTCCACCGGCAGCGGCGGCGGCACGAGGGAATCGAATTCGGCTTGCAGGGGATCGGCGGGGGTGTTCATGTGGGGTCTCCTTTCGTGTGCGGGCGGGTGCAAAGGCTAGCTGACTTCGGCCGTTTGCGGGGAGTTCCGGTTTACCGCCGGACGCCGCGCGCAGGCGTGACAATGCTCAGGGAATCGCCACTTCCAGCAGGATGCGCGCGGCCCAGTCCTCTCCCGGCCGGGAAACCCCCACCGCCGGGAACAGGCGGTGCGCCACCAGGGCCGGCAGCACCGCCTGCACATCCTCGGGCTGGGCGAAGTCGCGGCCTTCCAGATACGCCCAGGCCTGCGAAGCGCGCAGCAGGCCGAGGCCGGCGCGCGGCGACAGGCCGGCGATGAAGCGGCTGTCGGCGCGGCTGGCGGCGATCAGGGCTTGCAGGTAGTCGAGCAGGGCATCGGAGACGTGCACGGCGCGGGCCACCCGCTGCTGTTCGACGAACTCCGCCGGCGTGAGCATGGGCGCGAGCTGCGCCAGCAGGTCGCGGCGGTCCTCGCCGCGCAGCAGGGCGCGTTCCGCCCGCCGTTCCGGGAAGCCCAGGCGGATGCGCAGCAGGAAGCGGTCGAGCTGGGATTCGGGCAGCGGAAACGCGCCGATCTGGTCGCCCGGATTCTGCGTGGCAATGACGAAGAAGGGTGCGGGCAGGGGTCGTGTCTCCCCCTCCACGCTGACCTGGCCTTCCTCCATGGCCTCCAGCAGGGCGCTCTGGGCCTTGGGGCTGGCGCGGTTGATCTCGTCGGCCAGGATCACCTGGGCGAAGATGGGGCCGGGGTGGAAGCTGAACTGGCCGCTCTCGCGGTCATAGACGGCGGCACCCAGGATGTCCGCCGGCAGCAGATCGCTGGTGAACTGAATGCGGTGGAAATCCAGGCCCAGGGTGCGCGCCAGGGCGTGTGCCAGGGTGGTCTTGCCGACGCCTGGCACGTCCTCGATGAGCAGGTGCCCGCGCGCCAGCAGGCAGGCCAGGCACAGCCGCACCTGGGTGTCCTTGCCGAGGACGATGCCGTTGATCTGGTCGAGAGCGCGGGCGAGGGCGGGGTGCATGGGTCGTGGCGAGGTGGGCGATGGCTGGATTCTGGTCCATTTCGCGGCTCGGCGACACGTGTGATGGACGCTGTCATGCCCCGCCCGGCTGCCTGGCGACGGTGATACATTGCCAGCATCGACAATCAGGAGCCCGCATCATGTTTACCGTCCTCGCCGTCATTGCCCTGTTACTGGTCTGCGTCCTCGGCGTCTATCTGCTGCTGCGAAGCATGGGGCGGGATGGCGTGGAAGCCGCCGCCCCCGGCAGTTGCCGCAGCGGGCGCTGCGGCGTGCAGCCCATTCGGACCGGCGAGGCGGGCACGGCAGACGTCAAGGTGGTGCGGATCGACGAGATCAGGCGGAAAGACGCGCTCTCGGAGAATCAGGTTCTATGAGCAGCGGGAAGAGGAGCCGCTGGGTTCTGAAGCGATCACAGAGTCCATAGGGTGATCGTCAGAATTGAAGGGTAGGCTCCATTGCCGTGCATGCTGGCTTGTCGGCAACTACCATTGAGCCGAGGGTTTAGCACACCTTCGGCGTTCTCTGACAGGCTGCTTCAGGTTCCGGCAGGATTACCCTGTCCAGCACAAGTGAGATACCCACATTCAACAGTGCTTTCTGGGCAAGCTGGCCGAAAATCCTCGGTCCTGTGCATAGGCCGTCTCTTCACCAGCCCGTCCCTCATCCCCTGGAATTTCCGTGGATAATGCCAGCTTGATGCTGCAACCGCACAAACCACCCGGTTTTCCGCCATGCCCCAAGTCTTCCTCTACGACACCACCCTGCGCGACGGCACCCAGCGCGAGGACATCTCCCTGTCCGTGGACGACAAGCTGACCATCGCCAGGCGTCTGGCCGAGTTCGGCATCCATTACATCGAGGGCGGCTGGCCCGGCTCCAACCCCAAGGACGCCGAGTTCTTCGCCCGTGCCGGGCGCATGAACCTGGGCGCCACCAGGCTGGCGGCCTTCGGCAGCACCCGCCACAAGCACACCCCGTGCGAGGACGACGCCAACCTGACGGCCCTGCTCGCCGCCGACACGCCGGCGGTGACCCTGGTGGGCAAGAGCTGGGACTACCACGTCAGCCATGTCCTTGACACCACGCCGGAAGAGAACCTGGCCATGATCCGTGACAGCGTGGCCTGGATGAAGGCGCAGGGCCGCGAGGTGTTCTTCGACGCCGAGCATTTCTACGACGGCTTCCTCGCCAACCCGGAATTCGCCCTGGCCACCCTGCGGGCCGCCGCCGAGGCCGGCGCCGACTGGCTGATCCTGTGCGAGACCAACGGCGGCAAGCTGCCCTGGCAGGTGGAGGAAATCACCCGCGACGTGGCCTCGCGCTTTTCGACGCGGCTGGGCGTGCACTGCCACAACGACACCGGCTGCGGCGTCGCCAATTCCATCGCCGCCGTGCGCGGCGGCTGTGCCCTGGTGCAGGGCACCATCAACGGCTACGGCGAGCGGGTGGGCAACGCCGACCTGGTGAGCATCATCCCCAACCTGCAACTGAAGATGGGCTTTGATGCCGTGCGCCCGGAACAGTTGCGCGAGCTCACCGGCCTGTCCCGCTTCGTCGCCGAGGTGGCCAACCTGAAGCACGACGACCATCATCCCTACGTCGGCCACTCCGCCTTCGCCCACAAGGGCGGCATCCACGTCGCCGCCATCCTCAAGGCCAGCGACACCTACCAGCACATCGAACCCGAGCTGGTGGGCAACGAGCGGCGCTCGGTGATTTCCGAGCTGTCCGGGCGCGGCAACATCCTGTTCATGGCGCAGAACCTGGGCATCGACGTGAACCGCGAGGACGCCCAGAAGGTGCTCGGCCAGATCAAGCACATGGAGCACGAGGGCTTCACCTTCGAGGCCGCCGAGGCCAGCGTCGAACTGCTTTTCCACCGGCTCCAGGACGGCTACCGGCGGCCCTTCGAACTGGTGGACTACTTCGTCATCACCGAGCGCCGCCACGGCCGCGGCCTGCTGTCGGAAGCCACGGTGAAGGTGAAGGTGGGCGGCGAGGTGAAGTTCACCGCCGCAGAGGGCAACGGCCCGGTCAACGCCCTCGCCACCGCCCTGCAGGACGCCCTGGTGGGCGCCTATCCGGTGCTGCGCACGGTGCGCCTGTCCGACTACAAGGTGCGCATCCTCAACAGCGCCACCGGCACCGCCGCCTCCACCCGTGTGCTCATCGACTTCCAGAGCGGCAGCGAGGCCTGGACCACGGTGGGCGCCAGCACCAACATCATCGAGGCGAGCTGGCGCGCCCTCGCCGACAGCATGGAATACGCCTTGTTGCGGCTTGCCGAGGAAGGCCACGGCGGAGCCTGATGTCTAGAGGGGCTCCCAGTCCGAGAAGGTGGCGGCTTGGCCCAGATATACCCCATCGTCGTCGATCAGGTTCCACACCGTCGCCTTGCGGATGTGGAAACGCCTGCCCGTACTGGAGACGCGTGTACCCGCATAGTCGTCGATGAAACCGAAGCGGCCCACCCTATCCAGCAGGGCGGCGCGTTCCTCCCGCGCCAGGGGCTCGGCGGAATAGCGCGAGGGCAGGGCGGTGAAGGCGGCGTAATCCATCTCGAACAGTTCCAGGGCCAGACGGTTGCCGTAACAGAACACCGGATCGGCCTGGGTATCGTGGGCTACCACGGCAATGGGCGCGGTCCAAAGCGCTTCTGCGAGGCCGGTGTCGTCTTCCGGGGCGGCGGCGAGCAGTGGGCGGCCCACCACGCGCAGATGGCTCTCCACGATCCGACGCGCGAGCCCGAAGGCCACCTCAGTCGGCGGTGCGGAGGAAAGGAGCAAGTCGTTGGTCATGGCATGTGCGCGCCGTCTGCATGGCTTCACTGCGTGGAAGTAAGGGGGCTGCGCCAGAAGAAAAAAGTTCTAAGATTGCTTACCCACATGAGCATGGTGGGGTTTCATCCAAGAAGAGGAGCCAGGATATGCTGAAAGTGTTGTTTGGCACCCAGACCGGCATTCTTTCCATCGTCACCGTGTTAGGGGCGATCCTGGTGGTGGCGGGTTTCTCCTTCTGGATGTACCGAAAATCGCTTAAGTCGCGCGGATAGCGCCTACCCCCATTCCTCACGGCTTGCCTACGCCCGATCCGGATTTCAAGGAAGACAGGAGATCGACGGGCAGGGGGAAGACGATGGTGGAGGTCTTGTCGCCGGCGAGGGCGGCCAGGGTCTGCAGGTAGCGCAACTGCATGGCCTCCGGCTGGCGCGCCAGCATGGTGGCGGCCTGCAACAGGGTTTCCGAGGCCTGCAACTCGCCCTCGGCGTGGATCACCTTGGCGCGCCGCTCGCGCTCGGCTTCCGCCTGCTTGGCGATGGCCCGCACCATGGACTCGTCGATGTCGACGTGCTTGATCTCGACATTGGCGACCTTGATGCCCCAGGCGTCGGTCTGGCTGTCGAGCACCTGCTGGATGTCCAGGTTGAGGCGCTCGCGCTCGGCCAGCATCTCGTCGAGTTCATGCTTGCCCAGCACCGCGCGCAGGGTCGTCTGCGCCAGCTGGCTGGTGGCGGCGAGGAAGTTCTCGACCTGGATGATGGCCTTCTGCGGATCCACCACGCGGAAATACACCACGGCGTTGACCTTGACCGACACGTTGTCGCGCGAGATGACATCCTGCGAGGGCACGTCCAGCACCACCGTGCGCAGGTCGATGCGCACCATCTGCTGGACGCCGGGGATCACCAGCACCAGGCCGGGGCCCTTGACCTTCCAGAAGCGGCCCAGCATGAACACCACGCCACGCTCGTATTCCCGCAGGATGCGGAACGAGGCGACGACCAGGACGACGAGGATGAGTACCACGCCGCCAAAACCGAATTCGATGCCGTACATGTGTGTCCTCCTGTGGTTTAGTCTTCCGCGGCTTCGACCCGCAGCACCAGGCCGTCCCGCCCCAATATGCGCAGCCGGCCGCCCCGGCGCAGGGGAACGGCGGCGCGCACCCGCCAGTTTTCCCCGTGTACCCGCGCCCAGCCTTCGTGGTGCCCTTCCACGGGGACGCTGTCTTCCAGCATCTCGCCCGCTTCGCTCGGCAATTCCTCGGCGCCGCTCACCACCGGCCGGCGCCTAGCCTTGAGCGCCATGCCGCCGACCAGGCCGAGCAGCAGGGCGCTGCCGAGGGCGATGGCGACGATGAGCTCGATGGGGATGCCGAAGCCAGGCAGGTCGGTGTCGATGAGGATCACCGCGCCGATGACGAAAGCCACCACGCCGCCCGCACCGAGCACGCCGTAGCTCGGGAAGAACGCCTCGGCCATCATGAACGCCACTCCCAGCACGATGAGCGCCAGACCCGCGTAGTTGACCGGCAGCAGTTGCAGCGCATAGAGGGCGAGCAGCAGGCAGATGGCGCCGAGTACGCCGGGCACGCCGAAGCCCGGTGAACTGAATTCGAAGAACAGGCCGTAGATGCCGATCATCATCAGCACCAGGGCGATGCTGGGGTCGGTGAGCACCGCCAGCAGACGGGCGCGCCAGTCGGGCTCGTACTGCACGACCGGCGCGTTCGCGGTGGCGAGGTCGACCTCGCCGGCCGCCGTCTTCAGCTTGCGGCCGTCGACTTGGCGCAGGAGATCGTCCAGGTCGGCGGCGACCAGATCCACCACGCGCAGCTTCAAGGCGTCCTCCGCCGGCAGGCTGACCGCCTCGCGCACCGCCTTTTCCGCCCACTCCGCGTTGCGCCCGCGCAGTTGGGCGAGGCCGCGAATGTAGGCGGCGGCGTCGTGGACCTGCTTGCGCGCCATGGCGCCGCGCGCGGGATCGGCGGATTCGGGTTTTGTCTTGTCCTTGGCGCCGGGGGCGGGGGAGGGGGAGGGCTCGTCGCCTCCGGGCGTGCCGCCGATGGCCACCGGCGTGGCGGCGCCCAGGTTGGTACCCGGCGCCATGGCGGCGATGTGGCTGGCGTAGAGGATGTAGGTACCGGCGCTGGCGGCGCGCGCGCCGCCGGGGGCGACATGGGTGGCGACCGGCATCGGTGAGGCGAGGATCGCCTTGATGATCTGGCGCATGGAGGTGTCGAGGCCGCCGGGGGTGTCCAGGGTGAGGACCACCAGTTGCGCGCGCTCCGCCTCGGCGCGCGCCAGCCCGCGCGCGACGTAGTCGGCGGTGGCCGGTCCGATGGCGCCTTCCAGCCGCATCACCAGCACGGAGGCAGGCGGCGACGAAGCGAACAGCGGCATCGCGCAGGCGATGCCCAGCAAACAGGCATATACCGCGAACAGCCACCGTCTCATCGACACTCCTCCGTCACGGACCCTTCCTCACTCCATAATAGGAACATTCCCGACACTGCTTCGTTCCCCTTGCCCTTGAACCAGGAACGCCACTCCTTCTTTCTACCCGCCACCGCCGCTGCGGGCCGAGGGCGACTGGCCCTGCTGGCCTTGGCCCTGCTCGCCCTGTTCAGCGTTTTCGCCAGTCTGCCGCCCATCCCGCAACCCGATTCCTACCATGCGTTCGCCGATCGCCGCGCTTGTCTGGGCGTGCCCAACTGCATGGACGTGCTGTCGAATGCCGCCCTGCTCGCGGTGGGGCTGGCCGGCACGCTCTGGTTGGGTCGGCGGCGGCCGGGCGTGGCGGGCGCGGAAGCCGCCGGCTACCGGCTGCTCTTCGTCGCCATCGCCCTGACCGGCATCGGCTCCGCCTATTACCACTGGGCGCCCGACCATGACACGCTGTTCTGGGACCGTCTGCCCATGGGCCTGGCCTTCATGGCCCTGCTCGCGGCGGTGGTGGCCGAGCGCCTGGGCGCGCGCGCCGGGCGCCTGGCCCTGGCGCTGTTGCCGCTGCTGGGGATGGCCAGCGTGCTGGCCTGGTACCTGAGCGAGCTGGGCGGTGCCGGCGACCTACGTCCCTACCTCGCCATGCAGGCGGGCGGCGCCCTGGCGATATTGCTGCTGATCGGCCTGTTCCCACCTCGCCACGACCGGGGTGGCGACATCCCTCTGGCGCTCGGCCTGTACGGCCTGGCGCTGCTCTGCGACAAGCTGCTGGACCAGCCGCTGTTCGACCTGGGCGGGGTGATCAGCGGCCACACCCTCAAGCATCTGCTCGCCGCCGGCGCGGTGTTCGTCCTGCTGCGCATGCTGCGGCGGCGCCTGCCACTGGCGGACGCGACTTCCTCGCCGTCATGACGCGCTCCTTCAACCCCGGCGTGGCGCCGCGCGAGGTGTGGGCCTGGGCGATGTACGACTTCGCCAATTCGGGCTTCACCACGGTGGTCATCACCGCCGTGTTCAACGCCTACTTCGTCGCCGAGGTGGCGGGCGGCGCGGTCTGGGCCACCTTCGCCTGGAGCGCGGCGCTGGCGGTGTCCTACGCGCTGATCCTGGTGAGCGCGCCGACCCTGGGCGCCTACGCCGACGCCCGCGCCGCGAAGAAGCGGCTGCTGGCCTACACCACCGTCGGCTGCGTGCTCGGCACCGCCGGCCTGTCGCTGGCCGGGCCGGGCGATCTGGCGCTGGCGATCGGCCTGCTGATCGTGGCGAATTTCTGCTTCGGCACCGGTGAGAACCTGATCGCCGCCTTCCTGCCGGAGCTCGCGCGCGGCCGCCGGCTCGGCCGGGTGTCGGGCTGGGGCTGGGGCCTGGGTTACCTGGGCGGCATCTTCACGCTCGGCCTCTGCCTGGCCTATGTGGCCTGGGCGCAGGCGCGCGGGCAGCCGGCCAGCGCCTTCGTGCCGGTCACCCTGTGGATCACCGCCGGCGTGTTCGCCCTGGCGGCGCTGCCCACCTTCCTGTTCCTGCGCGAGCGGGCGCAACCACGCGCGACACGTGGCCGCCTTGCCGCGCTCGCCTTCCGCCGGTTGCTCGTCAGCCTGCGGCGGGCGCGCCGCCATCGCGACCTGGGGCGCTTCCTGGTGTGCGTGGTGTTCTACCAGGCCGGCATCCAGACGGTGATCGCGCTGGCCGCCATCTATGCCCAGCAGGCCCTGGGCTTTTCCACGCGCGATACCCTGGTGCTCATCCTGGCGGTGAATTTCGCGGCGGTGGCGGGATCGCTTGCCTTCGGCCACCTGCAGGACAGGCTGGGCCACGTGCCCACCATCGCCCTCACGCTGGCGGGCTGGATCGTTGTCATCGTCCTCGCCTGGAGCGCAACGACCTCGACGGGGTTCTGGCTTGCCGCCACCCTCGCGGGTCTGTGCATGGGCGCGGCGCAGGCCGCGGGCCGCGCGCTGGTGGGTTATTTCAGCCCCGCCGGCCGGCAGGCCGAGTTCTTCGGCCTGTGGGGGCTCGCCGTGAAGCTGGCCTCCATCCTCGGCCCGCTGACCTACGGCGCGGTCACCTGGATCTCGGGCGGCGACCACCGCCTGGCCATCCTCATCACCGGCCTCTATTTCGTCGCCGGCCTGGCCCTGCTGGCGGGCATCGACAGCCGGCGCGGACGGCGTCTGGCGCTGACGCGCGCGGCTACTTCATAGCGCGGGTTGGCCGTCCGACTCGCCGGCGAGGCCCAGCAGCGCGCGCTTGAGGCTGGCTTGGGTGGGTTGTTCGCCCAGCCAGATCTTCAGCAGGGCGCGGTTGAAGGCGGCGCCCGGAATGGCATCCAGATAGCGCTGGTTCAACCAGATGCGGGTACCCTCGCGCGGCAGATAGTCGAGTATCACCACGCTGCCCTTGCGCAGCGTGCCCATCTCCCGTATCCGCTGGCTGAATTGATCGAGTTGCGGGCGGATGGCCGCCAGTTCGGCGGCGCTGTTGTTCTCGCGCAGGCCTTGCAGCAGGAACTCCATATCGCGCTCGGCGGACAGTTCGCGCAGGGTCAGGATGCGAACCCGGCGCGGCAGATCATCGTCGAGGACGGCGCGCGCGTCGTGCTGGCGCCGGGGCAGATACAGCGCCACCTGGTAGATGTCGAAAAACAGGAAATTGCGCTTGCCGTGCCCGTTCAGGAACAACTCCGTGTCCTGCGGACGGACGCGCGCTTCCGGCTCGGGGGCGCTTGCGGTTGCCGGCGCGGCGGCGAGCAACATCAAAGCCAGCACGGCCAGCCGGCACCGCCAGTCCGGCCAAGCCCAGCGCATATTCAGGCCAGGGCGCCCAGCCAGTTGCCGAAACAGGCCTCGGAGGCGCAGGGCGAGCAGTCCAGGAAGTCGTCTTCCTCCACCTCGAAGACGTCGTCGTCGTCCTCGTAATCACACGCCATCCGCAAGTCCGGCAGGAATTCCCAGTCGCTGATCATGCGTCACGCTCCTTCGATTGAACGTGCGCATGATCCCGCGCTTGGATGACATTCGCGTGACAAGACACCCACAACCGCGACGCGCGGTTGTGTTCTCATGGCGACGGCTCAGCGCGCCGGGAAGCTGTCGTCTCCGGAGGTGGCGGGCGTGTCGTTTTGGCGGAGCCACCACCAGAGTCCCGCGGCGGCGAGGCCGGCCAGCGTGGCGCGGCGCGTCCAACGGGTACGCAACAGGCGGACGGCGCCGCCGGCCAGGGTGGAAGCCAGCCAGGGCCGCTGCCGGAAGAGACGCCACAGCCCGGCGGCAACTTTCAGTAATTGCGGGCGTTCGCCGCGCGACGAGGCTCCCAGCAGAATTCCGGGCAAGCCCTGGCGGGCAAGGCCGCGCAGGGCGTCCACCCGGTCCGCCAGGATAATCCGTTCGGCGGCGGCGCGCGCCAGCAGCAGATCGCGCCGCAAGGCGCGCTGGTCACGTCCGCCCCGCGCCATCGTCGCCTCCGCTCAGACAGACCCCCAATGATTCCCGGTCCTTGCGTAATTCGTCACGAGTTTGTGACAGCAAGGCGGGCGCTCTGGACATTTGCCGACGAATCACCGCGAGCAACACACCCCCCGCCACCAGGTAGGTCGCGGCCAGCGCCCCCACTGCCCAGGCACGTGGGCCGTCCCAGAACAACACAGCCACCCACAGCGACAACGTGGTCAACGCCGCCAGCAACAACACCGACGCCACCAGGCCGAGCACGACCCAACGCAAGGCGCGATCGCGCGCGTCGGCGAGTTCCAGCGCGGCGAGTTCGCTCCGCGTCGCGAGGATCGCCACGCCCTGAGCCAGCAAGCCGCGCAACACGCCACCCGTACCCGCGCGATTCTCCGGATCCGCCGTCATGGGGCCGGAGCGGGCGTCAGCGACGGTTGATCAACAGGCCGATCAACACGCCGACCGCGGCGGCGACACCGACCGCCTTCCAGGGATGCTCATGCACCCAATGATCGGTCGCCCGCGCGGCATGCTTGGTGCCGTCGACCACACGGTGCTCCATATCGACGAGTTTCACCTTTGCGTTGGCGATGGCGGATTGCGCGCGCCGCCGCAATTCGGCGGCCTGTTCGCTGCTGGCCTGGGCGGCCTGCTTCAGCAGTTCCTCTGCATCGGCAAGCACGACGTTGATGTCGGCCATCAGATGTTCCTTGGTCACTCGTTCCATTTTTGCTCCTTGATTGTTAGCCAACCCTACAGCTTCAGCGTAGTGGCCGATCGGGCGATCGGCAAGATGCCGACACGGATAGGCAAGGATAGTTCAAGCCGGTCGCCAGGCCTATCGGCTTTCCCTTACGCGGAACCGGGAAGTCACCGCGCAGCAGGTCGAGGGTTTGACCCGGATTCATTCTGTTGGCCATACTGGCGTCGCGCGACACGGGCAATTCCTGCCGAGGCGCTCTTTCCCGACCCGCCACGAACATGAACCCGCTTCCACGCGACCTGACCCGGACCACCCTGGGCGTCCTCTTCATCGGCGCCCTGATCCTCGCGTCCTTTTTCATCCTGCGGCCCTTCCTGCCGGCTTTGGTGTGGGCGGTGATGGTGGTCGTCCCCACCTGGAGCCTCATGCTCGCGCTCCAGAAGAAGCTCTGGGGCAGACGTTCCCTGGCCATCGCGGTGATGACCCTGATCCTCCTGCTGCTGCTGGTGGCGCCCCTGTCCATGGGCATCATCGCCCTGGTGGAGAACGCCGACCGTCTGCTCGGCTGGGGACGTTGGCTGGCGGAGTTCCAGGTACCTCCGCCGCCGGACTGGGTGACCGGCCTGCCGCTGGTGGGCGAGCGTCTGGCGGGCTTCTGGCGACAGGTGGCGGCCGCCGGCATCGAGGGTTTCGCCGCCCGGCTCGCCCCCTATGCCAGCGACGCCACCACCTGGCTTCTCGGCGAACTGGGACAGTTCGGCATGCTGGTCGTGCAGTTTTTCCTGATCGTCCTCCTCGCCGCCGTGCTTTATGCGGGCGGCGAGGACGCGGCGGCCTGGGTCAGGCGATTCGGCCTGCGCCTGGCCGGCGAGCGGGGGGAACAGGCGGTGGTGCTGGCGGGCCAGGCGATCCGGGGCGTGGCCCTGGGTGTGGTGGTCACGGCCGTGGTCCAGTCCGTGCTGGGTGGAATCGGCCTGGCACTGGCCGGGGTACCCCTGGCGGGCATGCTTACCGCGCTCATGTTCATGCTGTGCATCGCCCAGCTGGGGCCAACCCTGGTGCTCATCCCGGCGATGATCTGGGTGTTCTGGAGTGGCGACACCGGCTGGGGCAGCTTCCTGCTGGTATGGACGATATTCGTCGGCACCCTGGACAACTTCCTGCGGCCCTATCTCATCAAGAAGGGCGCGGACCTGCCCCTGCTTCTGATCTTCGCGGGCGTACTCGGCGGCATGCTGAGCATGGGCCTGATCGGGATTTTCGTGGGGCCGGTGCTGCTGGCGGTCACCTACACCCTGCTGAACGCATGGGTCGGAGATGGCATGGGGTCCGCGACTCCGCCCGCCGATCCGCCGAGATAAACAAAGTGGCTCGCTTCATGCGCGATCGTCGGCTTCCTCCACCTGCTCGGGATGGGTTCTGCTGTAGGCGCTGACCGCGGAACCCAGGGTTGGATAGAAGGTATCCGCCCCCAGGCGGGCGAACAGCCCGAAGCGCTTGAGCTTGTCCTTGACCGGATCCTTCATTTCGGCGAAGCACAATTCGATGCCGGCTTCCGCCAGCGCCTCGTCGAGTTCGGCGACGATGTCCGCGGCCGTCACGTCGACGCTGGTCACCGGCTCGGCCGCCACCACCAGCCAGCGCACTGGAGTGGGCGAGGCGTCCAGCGCGGCGAGCACGCGGTCGCGGAACAGTTCGGCGTTGGCAAAGAACAGGGGCGCGTCCCAACGGAACAGCACGAGACCGGGGATTCGGCGCGCCTGCGGATAGCGCGTCACGTCATGGTAGCCCTTGATGCCCTCGACACGGCCCAGCACCGCCGAGTGAGGCCGCCAGCCGTCCCAGAGGAACTCGATGACGGCGATGAGGATCGCCAGCCCGATGCCCGGGATCACCCCCAGTACCACGACCCCGGCCGCGCAGACCACGGACAGCCAGAATTCCCAGCGCTGAATGCGGTGGATGCGGCGCAGGTCGGTGATCTCGAACAGTCCGATGGCCGAGGCGATCACCACGGCGGCGAGGGCGCTGACGGGCAGGTCCCGCAGCAGATGCGGCGCCAGTACCAGCAGCAGGGCCACCCCCGCCGCGCCCACCACCCCCGCGAGTTGGGTTTGCGCACCTGCCGCCTCGGCCACGGGGGTACGCGAGGAACTGCTGCTGACGGGAAAACCCTGGAAGAAACCCGCCGCCAGGTTGGCGGCCCCCAGCCCCACCATTTCCTGGTTGGGATCCACCGGGCTGCGCAGGCGGGCGGCGTAGGAGCGGGAGAGGACACTGGTGTCGGCGAAGGAGACCAGGGCGACTGCCAAGCCGCCGACGACCACGGCGCCGAGCTCGGCGACACTGATCCACGGCATGGAAAAGGCTGGCAGGCCCTGCGGCAGCTCGCCCAGCACCACCACGCCGGCGCGCGTGTCGAGGCCGAGCAGCGCGGTCACCGCGGTTGCCGCCGCCACCGCGATCAGAATACCCGGCCAGCGTGTATTGCCCTTCAACAGCAATATCGTCAGCAGCGTGCCCAGGCCGAGGACGAAGGCGGCCCGGTTGGTCCCGCCCCCGAGCACCACCGCGCCGGTGGCCCACAGGCTTGCGAGCGGGCCGTCGGCATCGACTTCCAGGCCGAACAACGCGGGAAGCTGACTGATGATCACCACCAGGGCAATACCGTTCATGTAGCCATAGCGGATCGGTTTGGACAGCAACTCGGTGACGAAGCCGAGCCGCGCGATGCCGGCCAACAAGCAGACCAGGCCCGACACCACGGCCATCATTCCCGCCAGCGCCACGGCGCGCATGGGGTCGCCCGCGGAGAGGGGCAGCACCACGGCCAGGATCACCGCCGCCAGGGAGGAGTCGGGTCCCAGCACCAGGATGCGGCTGGGCCCGAATACCGCGTAAACCAGAAGCGGCACGATGGTGGCGTAAAGCCCGTAGATGCCGGGCAGGCCGGAAGCCACCGCATAGGCGATGCCGACGGGCACCAGCATGGCGGTCAACACCAGTCCGGCCATGAGGTCGCGCGGCAACCACTCCTTCCGGTAATGCTTCAGGGTTTGCAGGCCGGGCAGCCAGCGCCGCCAGCCCAGATCCCGCGGCTTGACCCGCCAGCGCGGCTGTCGGCCGGGTTGGGGCGGGGAAGTCGGAGGAGCCGGATGACTCATGGGAATGGGCAGGGTGGGGAAGCCTGGTTACGCTACCACACTGCCTCGGGCCTAGGTCCGGGTCGCCTGTGCCTTCAATGGCACGGGGGCGGCAGGGCAAGAAAAAGCCCGCATCGCTGCGGGCCTTGCTGATTTTGGCTCCCCGACCTGGGCTCGAACCAGGGACCTGCGGATTAACAGTCCGTCGCTCTACCGACTGAGCTATCGGGGAATTGGGAGGCCGCGATGATACGGGCGACCTGGTCTCGGGTCAACTAAGAACGGCTCAGGAAAAGGCTTTGGCGATGCGCTCCACGGCCTTCTTCAGGTTGTCCATGGAAGTGGCGAAGGAGATGCGGATGCAGCCCTCGGCGCCGAAGGCGGAGCCGGGCACCAGGGCGACGCCGTGTTCCAGCAGGTATTCGCTGACGGCCATGTCGGTGGCGGCGGGGATCTTGCCTTCGGCATACAGTTTGGCGATGGCGCCACTCACGTCCGGGAAGGCGTAGAAGGCGCCGCCGCTGTCCACGCACTGGACCCCGGGGATGGCGTTGAGGCCGTCCACCACGAAACGGTGGCGTTCGCGGAAGGCGGCGAGCATCGGCTGGATGCAGGCCTGATCGCCGTTCAGGGCGGTTTCCGCGGCCACCTGGGAGATGGAAGTGGGGTTGGAGGTGCTCTGCGACTGGATGTTGTCCATGGCGGCGATGATGTGTGCCGGGCCGGCGCAGTAGCCGATGCGCCAGCCGGTCATGGCGTAGGCCTTGGAGACGCCGTTGAGGACCATGGTGCGGTCGTACAGGTCCGGGCAGGCGTTGAGGATGTTGCTGTATTCGCCATCGGCCATGAGGATGTGCTCGTACATGTCGTCGCTGGCGATGAGCACCTGGGGATGGCGGCGCAGCACCTCGCCCAGGGCGGCCAGTTCGGCCTTGCTGTAGACAGCGCCGCTGGGGTTGGAGGGGCTGTTGATGACCAGCATCCGCGTCCTTGGGGTGATGGCCGCTTCAAGTTGCGCCGGGGTGATCCTGAAGCCCTGGTCGATGCCGGCGTGGACGATGACCGGGACGCCATCCGCGAGGATGACCATGTCCGGGTAGGACACCCAGTAGGGCGCCGGGATGATGACCTCGTCGCCCGGGTTGATGACGGCCTGGGCCAGGTTGTAGAAGCTCTGCTTGCCACCGCAGGAGACCAGCACCTGGTTGGCGGCGTATTGCAGGCCGTTCTCCCGCTTGAACTTGTCGACCACGGCTTTTTTCAGGCTGGGCGTGCCACCGACGGCGGTGTACTTGGTGAAGCCCGCGTGGATTGCGGCGATGGCCGCGTCCTTGATGTGCTGGGGGGTGTCGAAGTCGGGTTCGCCCACGCCCAGGCCGATGATGTCCTTGCCTTCCGACTTCAGCCTGGCGGCCTTGGCGGCGACGGCCAGGGTGGGAGAGGGCTTGATGTTCTGGACGCGGTGGGAGAGTTCCACGGTTGAGCCTTTGCGGTGAGCAGGGCGCTGGTGCGCCTGGGATTTAGAATGAGGGTCTTTCGAGCGCGCGGGATTTTAACTTGGCGGTCACATTTCCAAATAGCCCTTTTGCACTGCATCAACCGTTTCCGCCCGCCGGCGACCAGCCCGTGGCGATCGAGCAACTGGTGCGGGGGGTGGACGCGGGCCTGCGCTTCCAGACCTTGCTGGGGGTGACCGGATCCGGCAAGACCTACACCATGGCCCACGTCATCGCCCGCCTGGGCCGGCCGGCTTTCGTCATGGCCCCCAACAAGACCCTGGCCGCGCAGTTGTACGCGGAGTTTCGCGAGTTCTTCCCGGACAACGCGGTGGAGTACTTCGTCTCCTATTACGACTATTACCAGCCGGAAGCCTATGTGCCGTCGCGGGATCTGTTCATCGAGAAGGATTCCAGCATCAACGAGCACATCGAGCAGATGCGCTTGTCCGCCACCAAGGCTCTGCTGGAACGGGAGGACTGTGTCATCGTCGCCACCGTCTCGGCCATCTATGGCATCGGCGACCCGGTCGACTACCACGGCATGATCCTGCACCTCCGCGTCGGCGAGCGCCTGGACCAGCGCGCAATCCTGCGCCGGCTCACGGAGATGCAGTACACCCGCAACGAAATGGAATTCCGCCGCGGCGTCTTCCGGGTCAAGGGCGACGTGATCGACATCTTCCCGGCGGAGAGCGCGGAGACGGCGGTGCGGGTTTCCCTGTTCGACGACGAGGTGGAATCGCTCTCGATATTCGACCCGCTGACCGGCCAGGTGCTGCACAAGGCCACCCGCTACACGGTCTATCCCTCCAGCCATTACGTGACGCCGCGGGACGTGGTGCTCAACGCGGTGGAAAACATCAAGGTCGAGTTGGCCCAGCGGCTGGAATTCTTCCAGCAGCACAACAAGCTGGTGGAAGCCCAGCGCATCGAGCAGCGCACCCGCTTCGACCTGGAAATGCTGGCGGAGCTCGGCTTCTGCAAGGGTATCGAGAACTACTCCCGGCACCTGTCCGGGCGCAATCCGGGGGAGCCGCCACCCACCCTGATCGACTACCTGCCACCCAACGCGGTGATGTTCATCGACGAATCCCACGTCACCGTGCCCCAAGTGGGGGGCATGTTCAAGGGCGACCGGGCGCGCAAGGAGAACCTGGTCGACTACGGATTCCGCCTGCCCTCCGCTCTGGACAACAGGCCCCTGCGCTTCGACGAGTTCGAGCAGGTCATGCGCCAGACCGTGTTCGTCTCCGCCACGCCGGGGCCCTACGAGGTGAAACACCAGCAGAAGGTGGTCGAACAGGTGGTGCGGCCCACCGGCCTGGTGGACCCGGAGATCGTCATCCGCCCGGTGGGTACCCAGGTGGACGACCTCATGTCGGAGATCAACCTCCGGACGAAAGCCGGCGAGCGGGTCATGGTCACCACCCTGACCAAGCGCATGGCGGAACAGCTCACCGAATACTTTGCCGATCACGGCATCAAGGTGCGCTACCTGCACTCGGACATCGACACGGTGGAGCGGGTGGAGATCATCCGCGACCTGCGCCTGGGCGTGTTCGACGTGCTGATCGGCATTAACTTGTTGCGGGAAGGCCTTGATATTCCAGAGGTTTCATTGGTGGCGATCCTGGATGCCGACAAGGAAGGTTTTCTCCGTTCCGAACGTTCCCTGATCCAGACCATCGGCCGCGCCGCCCGCCATTTGCATGGCACCGCCATCCTCTACGCCGACAGCATCACCGATTCCATGCGCCGGGCGATCGACGAGACCGAGCGGCGCCGCGACAAGCAGCAGCGCTTCAACGTCGAGCACGGCATCGTGCCGGTTGGGGTGAAGAAACGCATCAAGGACATCATCGACGGCGTCTACGACCCCGAGAGCGCCCAGAAGGAACTCCAGGCCGCGCAGGGGCGGGCGAAGTACGAGGCGATGGGGGAGAAGGACCTGGCTCGGGAGATCAGGCGCCTGGAGAAGGACATGCTGACCGCGGCCAAGGCCCTCGAATTCGAGAGGGCGGCGCAGCTGCGGGATGAGATGCATGCTTTGCGCCGTCAGGCCTTCGGCGCGGAGTGACTTGGCGGGCTGCTTAAGGAATCCAGGCCAGCGCCGATATAGGCGCGTGTTCTTAAGTAGGGCAACCGGGGGTGGGGCCGCATGTCGTTGAGCGCGATCAAGGGAAACGAGCAGACCATCAATTACGGCACGTTGCGCGCCATGGTGGTGGACGACTATCCGGGCATGCGCAGCGCCCTGAAGATGACACTGTCCAACTTCGGCATCACCAAGATCGATCTGGCCAGCAATGCCGCCGAGGTGATCTTCAAGGTGGGGAACGGCCGCTACGACGTCATCCTGTGCGACTTCAATCTCGGCGAGGGCCGCGACGGCCAGCAGTTGCTGGAGGAATTGCGCCACCGCGGTCTCATCAACCTGGACACGGTGTTCATCATGGTCACCGCCGAGTCGGTGTACGAGAAGGTGGTGGCCACCGCCGAACTGGCGCCGGACGACTATATGATCAAGCCCTTCAGCGCCGAGGTCATGCGCAACCGGCTGGACGGCATCCTCATGAAGAAACTGGCTTTCGCCAAGGCTTATCGGCACTACGAGGCCAACGAACTGGAGGCGGCCATCGCCGCCAGCGACGAACTCATCCGCGCGTATCCCAAATACGTGGTGGATGCCCTGCGCTTCAAGGGCGAGATCCTCAATGCGATGGGCCGCTTCGAGGAGGCGGAGGCGCTCTACAAGCAGGTCATCAATATGCGCGCCATTCCCTGGGCGCGACTCGGGCTGGCCAAGGCGCTGCACTTGCAGAAGAAGGAGGAGGACGCCGAGGAATTGTTGCGGGACGTCCTCGAGAAAGCGCCCGAAATGGTTTCCGCCTATGACCTCCTGGCTGATGTTCGCCTCGCGAAGAAGGATGTGTCCGGCGCCCAGGACGCTCTGCTGAAGGGTGTGTCGATCTCCGGCAAGACCGTGCGCCGGCAGCAGAAGCTGGGTGCCGTGGCGCAGGAGAATGGCGACCTGGATACCGCCAGGACAGCCTTCGCGACGGTATTGGACAAGGGCCAGCATTCGGTATTCGTTTCTCCGACGGATTTCGGAAACCTGTGTCGCGTGCAGGTGGAGCAGGGCGACGTGAACGCCGCGATGGAGACACTGCGGCGCGGCAAGAGCACCCTCCAGGCCAGCGCCGAGGGCCAGATGGTCGCGGCGGTGGTGCAGAGCATCGCCCATACCAAGGCCGGCCGCGCCGAGGAAGCCAGGAAGGCCCTGGACGAAGCCGCCCGACTTCGCGGCGAGGGTGCCCGCGTCGACGAAAAGCTGATGCTGGACATGGCGGGCGCCTGCATGACGCAAGGCCGTCACGAGGAGGCCGACGCCATCGTCGGCGAGGTGGCGCGCAACGCCCACGACAGCGATGCCCTGCTGGCCAAGGCCCGTCAGCTGTATGAGGAATCGGGTCGCGGAGAAGCCGGCGCCCAGGTGCTTGCGGCGGCCACGTCGGATGTGCGCAAGCTCAACAACGAGGGCGTGATCCTTGCCCATAAGGGCGATTTCAAGGGCGCCATGGAACGCATGCGCCAGGCTTGCCGGGAGGCGCCCTTCAATCCCCGCATCCTCATGAACGGCGTCTGGGTGATGCTCAAATTCATCGAACAGTCGGGCATGGACAACGATTTGCTGGAGGAAGCCATCCGCCTGCTCGGCGAGGTGGAGAAGCAGGCGCCAGGCCATGCGCGTATCACCGGCCTGCGCAACCAGTTGAAGGAAGTGGAAACCCGCTTCGGCATCCGCAGGAGGGCCGCCTGATGAATTTCGACGCCACCGCCTTGTATGCGGCGCTGATTCACGAACTCAAGAACAACCTCGGTCTGTTGAACATGACCCTGGACGCTATCCCCTTGCGTGGCGACGCCGAGCACGACGGTCGCCTGGACGATGCTCGCCTGCTCTGCCAGCGCAGCAGCGAACGCCTGCAACAGGCCCTGCTGGTGTTCAAGGCAGGTAACAGGGAGCTACGTCCGGTGGTGGACGCCTATTCCCCGGTCGACCTACTGCGCGAACTGGGAGACGCCGCGCATTCCCTGGCGCGCGAGCGGCTGGTCATCGAAACCCTGGCCGGCGATCAGGTGCCGGATCTCTGGTTCTTCGACCGGGCGCTGGTGGAAATGGCCATGATCAACGCCATCCACAATTCCCTGACGCACGCCCATTCCCGCATCCGAATCGAGGCGGACATGCTGGACGGCTGCCTGGCCTTGTCGGTGCGGGACGATTCGGCGGGTTATCCGGAGCACATCATGGCCTGCGGCTCGGGTCCCACCGACTGTTCTTCGAGCGGCACCGGACTGGGCCTGATGTTCGCGCGCATGATTGCCGAGGCCCACGAGAACCAGGGCCGGTTTGGCGAACTGCGCCTGTTCAACGAAAATGGCGCGGTGTTCCGACTACTGCTGCCCTGACCGTCCAGTCGGCGGGGCTCCGCCGATGAATCCAAGTCCCAAGAAAACTTCGATCCTGCTCGTCTGCATGGGCAGCAAGTGATTATTTTGACTGTTGCCTAGTATTGGTGCGGGTTGTGGCGTGGTGTATCCGAAAATGGGTACACGATTGGATACACCTTTGGGACAAAAAAACCCGGCGCTTGGCCGGGCAAAGCCAGGCATCGCGCCTGGCGCAAGAAGACAGTCAATCAGGCGGCCGCAGCCTGCCGCCACTCCAACACATCCAGCATGGCGGCCTCGTAGTCGCTATGGCAGAGCAAGGCCGCAGCCAGACGGGCCTTTTCAAACGTCCCGTAGTTCGTGCACAAGTACCGGCTATCAGTGCCAGCGGGAAACAGACGATGATCGAGCGATGCGACGGGCAGATAACATCCGGCGGCGGCTTGGATGGGAAGCCGGGATAGCGAACCCGGAAGGCGACAAGCCCAAGGGAATGCACTGGCGCACTTTTGAACGGCTGAAAGCCGAGCATGACGCTTTCGCCAATGCGTCATGGGCGGGTATGGCCGAACGGCTTGGGCTGATGAACCGGCGGTTGGCTGGCTTGGGCCTTGAACCGCTTGATGACCTGGGCGGTTGAATCTGTTTCGCAAAATCAGAAAGTCGGCACTGGCGGGACGGCAGCTAAAGACTGGGAAGAGACGTTCAGACTGTCGTCACCGGCGAAGCATTTCCGACCCAGCGTGATCAATCAGCCTTCTACATAGCTGTCGTTGGTAAACTCAACCTACCGGCCATCGGCGGACGTAGCGACCGTCAAACCCTACGGCAGCTAAAGACTGAATCCGGCCTGCTGACAACGGCATACCCAATGACCGGTCCACTCAGTTTGCTGTCGTTAAACTTCAGCGTGGTCGCATGACAGGCGCCGGCCACTGTTGCTGCTGGACTCCATGGGGTTCCAGCAGCAGGTCTTGAAGTCAAGCAGGGAGCTTTAGTGCGCATTCGCCACAGGCACAAACCTGTGCCGGCGATTAGTGCTTTGCAGTATCTGCCTGCCCAT
>VGVT01000017.1 GCA_016873935.1 Betaproteobacteria bacterium
CCTACCTGAGGATGTCGAAACTCAAGCACTTGCCGGACAACCCCCTTGTGCCTGCCGTGCCCCGTTCCCTTGGCTGCTATGTCCATCGCATATGACCGTCAAATTCCACACAGATCGGCATAGAGCCGAAAAAATGACGGTGTCACCGGGTCCAGTTAGCTGGTCACCAAGCCATAGAATAAGGTTCTCTAGTTGCTCTTGTGGTTTTGGAAGATCAACTTGTCTCAGGGTGGCTCTCAGTAAGTCTTCATCCAATAGAGCCCACTGTTTTCTGGATGTCATCCGATAAAGTGCGTAACTTAATTTGGCAGATGCCTCTATTGATCTAGTGAGTAAATTGGGCAGCATTGCTTGTGCTGTTCCCGTTATCGAAAAAGGGCCACAACGAGGGCATTCGTAGAAGATACGGTCGTTTTGCTTTGTCGAGTTTTTTAGGCTGCTACTACATACCGGGCAAAAATCAGCCATGAGTCTCTCCGGGTTCCTATACAGGTTGGTAAGAAGTCCCCTCTGAGCCGCCTCGCCTGAATGAAAGCTTCGGGGGCTTTCGGCGAGTATGTCTGAGCCCGAAGGGCGAGTTACGCAGCCGCCCGAAGCTTTCATCCAGGCGAGGGAACCCGAAGGGCGGCGAAGTGGGGCGCGGTTTCTTTGGTTACTTTCTTTGCCGCGCAGCAAAGAAAGTAACTTGCCGCCGGGCAACCCCCGGCCAACCACCCTGGTCTTACGTCGAACCTCCGAATCAACGCACCACGTAAGCCATCCACCGCGAAATCCCCCCTAGCCCCCCTTTACGAAAGGGGGGGGGGCCACCGGGCGAGGGAAGCGCCAATCCATCAGCCGCACGCTCCCACCGCCCCGCAGGCGGTGCAGAAATCACACCCATCCTTGCGGATCACCGTGTCGTTGCCGCACTCCTTGCAGCGCTTGCCCTTCAGCGCCGGCAGGGGGGCGGCGGCCTGGCCGGCGCCGGTGCCGACGGCGGGGTCCTGCAGCATGCCCATCTGCACGATGGGCTGGCCGTCCTCGGTGAGCAGGCCGAGCATGGCGAAGCGGTGGATGATGAGGCGGGCGACGTAGGCCACCGTCGAGGGCCAGGTCTGGCTCTTCTCGGAGCCGGGCACCTTGGCCATGAAGTCGCCCAGCGGTTCCGGGTAATCCACCAGCTTGCGCAGCTTCATGCCGATCCAGGCGGGGTCGAGGACGCGCATGTCGAGCGAGAGCATCTTGCAGAGGCCATCCAGGGCGCGGGGGTATTCGCCGGAGAGCCACACCGAGTAGGGGCGGGTGACGCCGTCGGGCAGGGTGATCTCCTTCAGGCCGAGGACGAAGTCGTCGCCGGAGGCGGGGTTGAGTACATCGACCGTCCAGGACAGGGTGCCGTCGGTGCCGGTCTTGGGTTCCTTGGCGCTGAACAGGGCGTCGAGCAGGGGGCTGGGGCCGTCGATGTCCAGGGCGTGCAGTTGCTCCAGGCGCCAGCGCACGATCTGGGCGACGGCGGAGACCACGCTGGGTACCTGGCGCGGTTCGCCGTCCGGCGGGAAGGGGATGGCGCAGGCGTCGTCGCCGCGGGTCTTGGCCAGGGAGTCGAGCTTGTGCTTCAGCCAGGCCCGGTCGTTGGCGCGCATGTCCATGGACAGGCTCTTGGCGAGGGCGCCGATGCCGCGCGGCTGCTCGGCGCCGTTGACCCAGACTTCGAAGGGGAAGGCGCGGCCTTCGTTCTCGATGTGGCCGACGAACAGGGCGAAGCTGCCCTGGGGGTACTCGATCATGTAGCTCCAGGCCGGGTTGCCGCCGGGCAGGCGCGGGCGGCCGGGCCACTTCAGGCTTTCCAGCACCGGGGCGGGCAGGGTCTTGATCTCGATGCGGCGGTTGACGTCGCCGGTGGCGAAGTCCTGCGGCGCGGCCTTCTCCGGTTCCACGGACAGCACGCTGCCCAGCACGGCGTTGGGCCGGTAGGTGGTGATGCCCTTGAGGCCGGCTTTCCAGGCGGCGGTGTAGAGCTCCTGGAATTCGCCGAAGGGGTAGGTCTCCGGCACGTTGACGGTCTTGGAGATGGCGGAATCGACGAAGGGGGCCACCGCCGCCACCATGTTCATGTGCGCCAGGGCGGAGATTTCCAGGGCGGTGACGAAGCCCGCCGGCAGGTTCTCCATGTCGCCGCCCTGCTCGCGGTAGAGCCGGTAGGCGTGGTCCTCCACCTGGTAGTCCTTGTGGCCGCCGTCGGCCATGCGCTTCTTGCGCGTGTAATACCAGGAAAAGGGCGGCTCGATGCCGTTGCTGGCGTTGTCGGCGAAGGCCAGGGAGATGGTGCCGGTGGGGGCGATGGAGAGCAGGTGGGAGTTGCGGATGCCGTGCTCGCGGATCTCGGCCTTGAGTTCCGCCGGCAGACGCGAGGCGAAGTTGCCGCTTGCCAGATACAAGTCGGCGTTGAACAGGGGGAAGGCGTCCCGCTCCTTGGCCAGTTCCACGGAGGCCTTGTAAGCCTCGTCGCGCATGAACTCGGCGGCCTTGCCGGCGAAGGCGCGGGCCTCCTCGCTGTCGTAGCGCAGGCCGAGCATGACCAGGGCGTCGCCGAGGCCGGTGAAGCCGAGGCCGACGCGGCGCTTGGACTGGGCTTCGAGATGCTGCTTCTCGAGCGGCCAGGCGGTCAGGTCCAGCACGTTGTCGAGGGCGCGCACGGCCACCGCCACCACCTTGCCGAAGCCGGTGAAGTCGAACTCGGCCTCGGGCGTGAAGGGGGAGCGCACGTAGCGGGTCAGGTTGACCGAGCCCAGGCAGCAGCAGCCGTAGGGCGGCAGGGGCTGCTCGCCGCAGGGGTTGGTGGCCTCGATGGTTTCGCAGTAGCCCAGGTTGTTGTCGCGGTTCATGCGGTCCAGGAACAGCACGCCCGGCTCGGCGTGGTCGTAGGTGGAGTGCATGATCTGGCCCCACAGCTCGCGCGCCTTCAGCTTGCGGTAGACCCAGATGCCGTCGCCGCGCTGGTAGGCGCCGTCGGCCATCTGCTCGGCGCCGGGGGCGGCCTTGTGGGTGAGTTCGACGTCGCCGTCGGCCTCCACGGCCTGCATGAAGACGTCGGTGACGCCCACGGAGATGTTGAAGTTCTTCAGGTCGCCGCTGTCCTTGGCGTGGATGAAGGCCTCGATGTCCGGGTGGTCGCAGCGCAGCACGCCCATCTGCGCGCCCCGGCGGGAGCCGGCGGATTCCACGGTCTCGCAGGAGCGGTCGAACACCCGCATGTAGGAGACGGGGCCGCTGGCGCGCGACTGGGTGCCCTTCACCAGGGAGCCCTTGGGCCGGATGGTGGAGAAGTCGTAGCCGACGCCGCCGCCCCGGCGCATGGTCTCGGCGGCCTCTTCCAAGGCCACGTAGATGCCGGGCTTGCCTTCGGACTCGCCGGAGATGGCGTCGCCCACCGGCTGCACGAAGCAGTTGATGAGGGTGGCCTGCAATTCGGTGCCGGCGGCGGAGTTGATGCGGCCGGCGGGGATGAAACCTTCTTCCATGGCCTGGAAGAACTGGCGTTCCCAATGGGCGCGCTCGTTCTTGCGTTCCGCCGCCGCCAGCGCCCGCGCCACCCGCAGGCGCACGTCGGTGACGTTCTGCTCATTGCCCTTGGCGTACTTCTCGAGCAGGACTTCGGTGGAAATGGCTTGCTCAGCGAGCTCCTGGAACAGGGCTTCCTGCATGATGCGTCTCCTTGATGCGGGCCTGGGGATTCGGCCCTTGTCCACTAGATGTATGGTCAGACTTGTTTATTAGACACTACATCCAGCGTTTACAAGAAATATTTTTCTTGTGCGGCGCGGCAGGGGTGGGGGCGCCGCGCGGGGCGCGGCGTTCAGCCCAGCGTGGCGATGACCGGCGTGTGGTCGGAGGGGCGTTCGAGCTTGCGGGGCGCCTTGTCGATGACGCAGCCGGAACAGCCTGCCGCCAGTTCCGGCGACAGCAGGATGTGGTCGATGCGCAGGCCCAGGTTGCGGCGGAAGGCGCCCTGGCGGTAGTCCCACCAGGAGTAACTCTTGTCCTCTTGCGGGAACAGGCGGAAGGCGTCCCGCAGGCCCAGTTCCTCCAGGGCGCGGAAGCGTTGCCGCTCCGGCTCCGACACCAGCACGTTGCCGGCCCAGGCGGCGGGATCGTGGACGTCGGCATCGGCCGGGGCGATGTTGTAGTCGCCCAGCAGGGCCAGACGCGGATGGCGAGTCAGCTCATCCTTCAGCCAGGCGATGAGGGCGTCGAGCCAGCGCAGCTTGTACTGGTATTTGTCGGAATCCACCGCTTGGCCGTTGGGGATGTAGACGCAGATGACGCGGGTGCCTGCCACGGTGGCGGCCAATACCCGCTTCTGCTCGTCCGCGAAGCCGGGGATGCCGGCCTGGAGATCGGCCAGCGGTGCCCGGCTCAGCACCGCCACACCGTTGTAGGTCTTCTGCCCGGAAAAGGCCACCCGCCAGCCCGCCGCCTCGATCTCGGCGCGGGGAAAGTTGGCATCCTCCAGCTTGGTCTCCTGCAGGCAGACCACGTCCGGCTGGGCGGTGGTCAGCCAGTCCAGCAGGTGGGGCAGGCGGACCTTGAGGGAGTTGACGTTCCAGGTGGCGAGTTTCATGTCGGTCTGTCGTGTGGATGCAGGTGGGGGCGGGCCGCCATCATGATTTTCCGGTGGCAGCCAGTATGCCATCCAGCCTCTCGACCTGCTCGCCAGCGAGTTATTGCGTCGAGCTTGCTCCCCGCAGCATTCACCCATATATTCGAGCAAATATATCGAGCAAGCAGGAGCCGACCATGCCGGAAGCCCTCAAGCCGCGCCTGCGCATCCTCTTCGGCGCCGACATCGCCCTGGGGCCGGGCAAGGCCGATCTGCTCGACAGCGTGGCGCGCACCGGCTCCATCTCGGCGGCGGCGCGCGAGATGGGCATGTCCTACCGGCGCGCCTGGTTGCTGGTGGACACCATGAACCGCTGTTTCAGGACGCCGCTGGTGGAAGCGAGCAAGGGCGGCGCGGGCGGCGGCGGCGCCCGCGTAAGCGAGCTGGGTCTGGAGGTGTTGGCGCGCTACCGCGCCATGGAATTGAAAGCGGCGGCCAGCGTCGCCGCCGAGATGCGCGAGTTCACCCGGCTGTTGGCGGCGCGCCAGGAATGATCGCTTCAGCCGGCATGCCGGGCGCTTGCGTTATGTCCATTCGCATATATTGATGGCAGTCGTCATGCACCTGCTTGTTCGCATTTTCTTGCTTGCCGCCCTGGCGCTGGCAGCGCTTTCCCCCGCGCGGGCGGAGAAACTGACCATCGCCGCCGCCGCCGATCTCAAGTTCGCCATGGCCGAGGTGGTCGACACCTTCCGCGCCAACCGGCCGGGCGACCGCATCGAGGTGATCTACGGTTCCTCCGGCAAGTTCTTCACCCAGATCCGCAATGGCGCGCCCTTCGACCTGTATTTCTCGGCCGACATCGCCTTTCCGCGTGAGCTTGAAAAACTCGGCCACGCGGCCGGCCCCACCCGCCCCTATGCCACCGGCCGCCTCGTGCTGTGGAGCCTGAGGCCGGAACTGGCGAAGACCGCGCTGAAGGATTTGCCCAGGGCGCCGATCCGCAAGTTCGCCATCGCCAACCCGCAGCACGCGCCCTACGGCCTGCGCGCCAAGGAAGCGCTGGAACACCAGGGCGTGTGGGCGGCGATGCGGCCCAAGCTGGTGCTGGGCGAGAACATCGCCCACACCGCCCAGTTCGTCGATAGCGGCGCCGCCGAGGCCGGCATCGTCGCCCTGGCTCTGGTGCTGTCGCCGACCATGGCGGGCAAGGGCGCCTGGACGCTGCTACCCGATGCCTGGCACGCGCCGCTGGAGCAGGGCTACATCCTTACCCGGCGCGCCGCCGGCAATCGCCTGGCGGCCGATTTCGCGAATTACATGGGCAGCGAACCGGCGCGCGCGGTCATGCGCCGCTACGGTTTCGCGCTGCCGGGCGAGGAAGGGAAATAGGATGTCCGACGCCGACTGGATGGCGCTCGTCACCACCCTCAAGCTGTCCGCCGTCACCACCCTGGTGTTGTTGCTGCTCGGCACCCCGGTCGCCTGGTGGCTGGCGCGGACGAAAAGCAGGTTCTCCGTGGCGGTGGAGGCGGTGGTCGCTCTGCCCCTGGTGTTGCCGCCCACCGTGCTGGGCTTCTACATGCTGGTGGCGCTCGGCCCCAACGGCCCCATCGGCGGCACGTTGATCACCCTGGGCTGGCATCACCTCGCCTTCAGCTTCAGCGGCCTGGTCATCGCCTCCACGCTGTATTCGCTGCCCTTCATGGTGCAGCCGCTGAAGGATGCCTTCGCCGCCGTCGGCGAGCGCATGACCGAGGTGGCGGCGACGCTGCGCGCGAATGCCTGGGACCGTTTCTTCAGCGTCGTCGTGCCGCTCTCGCGGCGCGGCTTCCTAACCGCCATCACGCTGACTTTCGCGCATACCGTCGGCGAGTTCGGCGTGGTGCTGATGGTGGGCGGCAACATCCCCGGCGAGACCCGCGTGCTCTCCATCGCCATCTACGACCACGCCGAGGCCATGGATTACGCCAGCGCCCACGTGCTGGCCGGCGGCCTGCTGGCGGCCTCGTTCCTGCTGCTGTTCATGGTGTATTTCCTCAACCGGCGCTATCAGGTGGTGCACCTGTGAACGGCGAGTCCATCCAGGCGCGTTTCCGGCTCGCCTACCCGGACTTCACCCTCGACGTCGATCTCGACCTGCCCGGCCGCGGGGTGACCGCCCTGTTCGGTCCCTCCGGTTCCGGCAAGACCACGCTGCTGCGCCTGATCGCCGGCCTGGCCCGCACCCCGGACGGCTACCTGGCCATGAAAGGCGAGGTCTGGCAGGACGGCGCCGACTTCCTGCCCACGCACCGGCGCTCGCTCGGTTACGTGTTCCAGGAAGCGAGCCTGTTCCCGCACCTGTCCGCGCGCGGCAACCTCGACTACGGCATGAAGCGCGCCGACGCATGCCTCGATCGCGCCGCGCTCGATCACGTCATCGACCTGCTCGGCATCGGCGGCCTGCTCGACCGCCGCCCGCACCAGCTCTCCGGCGGCGAGCGCCAGCGCGTCGCCATCGCCCGCGCGCTGGCGGTGAAGCCGCGCCTGCTGCTGATGGACGAGCCGCTCGCCGCCCTGGACCTGGCGCGCAAGCGGGAAATCCTGCCCTACCTGGAACGCCTGCACGACGAACTGGAAATTCCGGTGCTCTACGTCAGCCACGCGCCGGACGAGGTGGCGCGTCTGGCCGACCACATCGTCGCCCTGGAAGCCGGCCGCGTCGCCGCCCAGGGGCCGCTGCTGGACACCCTGGCGCGCGTCGATCTGCCGATCAGATTGGGCGAGGATGCCGGCGTGGTGCTGGATACCGTGGTGGAGGAACGCGATTCCGACTGGCATCTGGCCCGCGTCAGCTTCGCCGGCGGCGGTCTGTGGGTGCGCGATGGCGGCCACGCCGTCGGCCATCCCGCGCGGGTGCGCATCCTCGCCCGCGACGTCAGTCTGGCCCTGAACCGCCAGGAGGGCACCAGCATCCTCAACACCCTGCCCGCCGCCGTGGTGGAGATTGCTCCCGACGCCCACCCGGCCCAGGCCCTGGTCCGCCTCGACCTGGGCGGCTCCCCGCTGCTGGCGCGCGTCACCCGCCGCTCGGCCGCGGCCCTGAATCTAACTCCCGGTCAATGCCTCTACGCGCAGGTGAAGGCGGTGGCGCTGGTGGGCTGAGGGCGCGGCGCGATCAATGCTTGCGCGGCCGGTTCGTTGGCCGGGGCGCGGGTGCCGGACCCCGGGTTTCGATGTGACGGAAGGTGATGCGCCCCTTCGAGAGGTCGTAGGGGGAAAGTTCCAGGGACACCTTGTCACCGGTGAGGATGCGGATGTGGTGCTTGCGCATCTTGCCGGCGCTGTAGGCCACCAGGGAGTGGCCGTTTTCGAGGGTGACGAGATAACGGGCATCCGGCAGCACCTCCGTGACGACGCCCTGCATTTCGAGCAGTTCTTCTTTGGCCATGGGGCCTCCGGGGTAGGGTGACAGGCAGGCGGCCCGAGCGTGGCGGGCCGCGGCCTGGAATGGGGAAAAGCCGTCCCGGCCTGGGCCGGGCGTCCGCTCAGTCGGCGGAGCGGATGTTGCTGGCCTGCTGGCCCTTGGGGCCGGTGGTGACGTCGAAGCTGACGCGCTGGCCTTCCTTGAGGGTCTTGAAACCCTGGCTCTGGATGGCGGAAAAATGCGCGAAGAGATCATCACCACCACCGTCAGGCGTGATGAACCCGAAACCCTTGGAGTCGTTAAACCATTTCACGATGCCGGTTGCCATATCTTGATCCTTGAAAAAAACAAAAAAAGGGATTGCCCCATGTGGGCGAAGGTCAAGAAAGCGGGTGATGAATCGAGATGACGTCCGCGGAAACGCGGAGTTTGAACCGGACAGCAGCAACGCAACTTGAAAATCGCCGGCGCACTATCCTCCCTATCCGGCGCGATGGCAAACACTATCTGCCGGCGGCGCCGCTTCCGGCGCAACCAGGAGCGCATGCGCGGATTATCATTGCGCACCTGTTGCCGCAACGATTCGTCCACGCCATGCAAACCCTCACCGTCGACCTGGGCGAGCGCGCCTATCCCATCCACATCGGCCCCGGCCTGCTCGATCGCGCCGACCTGGTGCTGCCCCACCTGAAGCAGAAGCGCGTCGTCATCGTCAGCAACACCACCGTCGCCCCCCTGTACCTGGCCCGCCTGCGGCAGAGCCTGGCGGATGCGGGCGTGGCGGCGGAGGCGGTGATCCTGCCGGACGGCGAGGCCTACAAGAACTGGGAGACGCTGAACCTGATCTTCGATGCGCTCTTGAGCCAGCGGGCGGAGCGCAAGACCACCCTGATCGCCCTGGGCGGCGGCGTCATCGGCGACCTGACCGGCTTCGCCGCCGCCTGCTACCAACGCGGCATGCCCTTCATCCAGGTGCCCACCACCCTGCTCGCGCAGGTCGATTCCTCGGTGGGCGGCAAGACCGGCATCAACCATCCGCTCGGCAAGAACATGATCGGCGCCTTCCACCAGCCGCAACTGGTGCTGGCCGATACCGACACCCTGAACACCCTGCCGGACCGGGAACTCTCCGCCGGCCTCGCCGAAGTCATCAAGTACGGGCTGATCCGCGACCTGCCGTTCCTGGAATGGCTGGAGGCGAACATGGAGCAGTTGGTGGCGCGCGACACCGACGCCCTCACCTACGCCATCCGCCGCTCCTGCGAAAACAAGGCGGAGGTGGTGGCGGCGGACGAGCGCGAATCGGGCCAGCGCGCCCTGCTCAACCTCGGCCACACCTTCGGCCACGCCATCGAGGCGGGCATGGGCTACGGCAACTGGCTGCACGGTGAGGGGGTGTCCGCCGGCACCATGCTGGCCGCCGATCTGTCGCTGCGCCTGGGCAACCTGAGCCGGGCCGATGTGGAGCGCATCGCCGCCCTGTTCCGCCGCGCCGGGCTGCCGGTGCTGGCTCCCGACCTGGGCGAGGCCGCGTACATGGAACACATGGGCGTGGACAAGAAAGTGGAGGGCGGCAGGATTCGCTTCGTCCTCTTCCGCAAGCTCGGCGAGGCCTACGTCGCCGCCTTGAACGACGCGGCGGAAGACGCCGCGCTGCGGGCGACCCTGACGGAAGCCGTGGCGCGTGGCTGATCTGGCCCCTTACGCCGCCCAATCCGCGCTCAGTCGCGGCCGCCGCCATCCCGAACCGCCCGCGGCGCCGCGCTCCGAGTTCCAGCGCGACCGCGACCGCATCGTGCATTCCACCGCCTTCCGCCGCCTGGAATACAAGACCCAGGTGTTCATCAACCACGAGGGCGACCTGTTCCGCACCCGCCTCACGCACAGCCTGGAGGTGGCCCAGATCGGTCGCACCCTTGCGCGCATGCTGGGCCTCGACGAGGACCTGACGGAGACCCTGGCGCTGGCGCACGACCTCGGCCACACGCCCTTCGGCCACGTCGGCCAGGACGCGCTCAACGAGTGCATGGCCGGGCACGGCGGCTTCGAGCACAACCTGCAATCCCTGCGCGTCGTCGACACGCTGGAGCAGAAGTACGCCGAGTTCGAGGGCCTCAACCTCACCTTCGAAGCGCGCGAGGGCATCCTCAAGCACTGCTCGAAGAAGAACGCGGAAAAGCTGGGCGACGTCGGCCGCCGCTTCCTGGAGGGCGGCCAGCCCGGCCTGGAGGCGCAGATCACCAATCTGGCCGACGAGATCGCCTACAACAACCACGACGTCGACGACGGCCTGCGCTCCGGCCTCATCAGCCTGGAACAACTGGAAGGCGTGGCCCTGTTCGCCCGCCACCTGGCCGAGGTACGGCAACGCTACCCGGCCCTCAACGACCGCCGCCTGATCCACGAGACTGTGCGGCGCATGATCAACACCCTGGTGGTGGACCTGCTGGAGCAGACCCGGCGCAACATCGCCGAGCACCGGCCGGCGAGTCCGGACGCGGTGCGCGCCTGCCCGCCCCTGGCCGCCTTCAGCCCGGCCGTGCGCGAGGAAAGCCTGGAACTCAAGCGCTTCCTGTTCCAGAACCTCTACCGCCATTACCGGGTGGAACGCATGAGCGCGAAGGCGCGCCGCCTGTTGAAGGAACTGTTCGCGGCCTTCACCGACAGTCCCGCGCTGCTGCCCCCGGAGCACCGGGAACGAGCCGAAGCCGACCCCCACCGGGCGGTATGCGACTACATCGCCGGCATGACCGACCGCTACGCCATCCGCGAGCACCGGCGCATCTTCGACATCGAGGAGCGGGTCTGAGGGGCTGGTTTCAGCCGCGCGCCAGCCGCTGGCGCATCAGCCAGCCATGCAGCCGTGTGGCGCGGGTCAGGCCCCAGATGATGCGGGCGGTGTGGACCCAATCGACGATGGGGTGGGAACGCGGCAAGGAGGGTATGGGCGGTGTCCGGGCCAACGCGCGGCGCTATACTTGCGGCCATGCAAAGGATCAATGCCCTCATTCCCGCACTGTGTCCGTGGCCCGCGCTCGCGCCGACGCTGGTCAGCGTGAGCCAGGCAGGCGTCTGGCCGAGCGTGGGGGGCGGGCTCAGCCTCAAGGCCGACAGTGCCACCGCCTGCTCATGGATCTCATGAAATCGCCGTTTCCGCCGCCCCTCGCACCGGGCATCGCCGAACAACAGGTACGCACCTGGGTGGAAGTGTTGGGTCGCGAGATGGAAAGAAAAGGGGAACCTTAGTCATGTATCGCCATTTCGTTGTCATTGTCACGGCCATATTCCTGGCGGGCGGCGTCCACGCCAGCGCGCGGGGCGCCAAGGTGAAAGCCAGCACCGGCCTCACCGGCATTCGCGTCGAGGCCACGCAGACCCTCAATGCCGATGCCCAGACCGTCTGGCAGACCCTCACCGACTACAATCGCCTGGCCGCCTTCATTCCTGACATGGTGTCCAGCCGCCTGATCTCGCCGCCGGGAGCGCCGAAGCGCGTCGAGCAGATCGCCGACGCCGGCCTGTTCGCCTTCGTCATGCCCGATCACGTGGTGCTGCTGATGGAGGAAAACCCGACCAGCCACATCCGTTTCCGCTCCGTGGCCGGCAAGGTGGCGGCGATGAACGGCGAGTGGCGCATCGTCGGCGACAAGGCGCCGGTCACGCTCAGCTACCGCGCCCACATCGTCCCGCTGACGCCGGTGCCGCCCGTGGTTTCCAGTTATTTCGTCGAGGACGAGGTGAAATCCCGCTTCGAGGCGGTGGCCCGCGAAGCCGAGCGCCGCATGCGACCCGTGTCGACGCAGCGGAACCCCTATCTGGTGAACTGATCCGCCCCCGCCTTGCACGCTCCACGTAGAAAGGAATACCCATGCAGCGACTGCTCTGGATGCTCTTGGTCCCGGCGTTCCTGACGGGTTGTGACCAGCTTACCGAACGGGCGGGCTTTCCCAACGCCGCCAAGGTGGAGGCCGAGGGCAAGGCCATCGGGGGGGCCTGCCGCCACGCCGGACGCGGTCTGGAGGACTGCTACCGGCTCAACAAGAGCGCCTCCAAGGCCGCCGTGTTCGCCGGCTGGAAGGAAATGAACGAATACATGCTGAAGAACAGCATGCAGACGGTGGAGCCGAGCGTCGGCCCGCACGCCGGGCAGAGTGCCGACAAGGTCGCTGACAAGCCCTCCGATAAATCCTCCGAAAAGCCGGCTGACAAGGCCACCGAGAAGTCCGCAGAAAAACCTGCCGCGGTCGCGGCGGGCGACAAAGCCGCGCCGAAGCCGGCCGAACCCACGCTCAAGCAAGCGCCCAAGCCCGCGCCCAAGGCCGAGGCCGGCAAGCCCGCCGCGCCGGCGCCAGCCAAATAAGGCGACGCCAAGGCGCGCATTCCCGGAACCCGCTTTGAATGCATCGAGCACCTCAAAGGGCATGAATACCCTACAGGTCATGAAACCCGCCCTGCGCATCGCCAGCTACAACATCCACAAGGGACTGTCCTTCTTCAACCGCCGCGTGGTGCTGCACGATGTGCGCGACAGCCTGATGGGCCTCAACGCCGACATCGTCTTCCTGCAGGAGGTGCAGGGCCACCACGCCCACCGCGCCGGCCGCTTCGAAGCCTGGCCGGCCAAGCCACAGCACGAATTCCTGGCCGGCGACCTGTGGCACGACTTCGCCTACGGCAAGAACGCGGTGTACGACCACGGCCACCACGGCAACGCCATCCTCTCGCGCTACCCGATCGCGCAGTGGGAAAACGTGGATATTTCCGCGCACGCCTTCGAAAGCCGCGGCCTGCTGCACTGCGAACTGGAAGTGCCCGCCCTGGAGCAGCCGCTGCACGCCATCTGCCTGCACCTGGCGCTCAACGAGGCCGGCCGGCGCAAGCAGATCCATCAACTCTGCGAGCGCATCCGCCGCATGGTGCCGGACGACGCCCCGCTCATCATCGCCGGCGACTTCAACGACTGGCGCCAGCGCACCGGCCGCTACCTGGCCGACGAACTGGGCCTCAAGGAAGTGTTCGAGACCGCGCATGGCCGTCCCGCGCGCAGCTTCCCGGCCGCCCTGCCCCTGTTCACCCTGGACCGCATCTACGTGCGCGGTTTCGGCATCGCCTCGGCCCACGTCCTGCATGGCCAGCGCTGGCGCCGGCTGTCCGACCACGCCGCGCTGACCGCCCAGCTCCGCCCGCTGACCTGAGCTGTTAGCCGCGATGATCCGGGCAGGCAACCGGCTCACCCTGCTGGAAAACGGCGCCGCCTATTTCCCCGACCTGCTCGCCAGCCTGGAGGGCGCGCGCCGGGAAATCCACGTCGAGACCTATATCCTCGAGGACGACCCGGTCGGCCGCGCGGTGGCCGACGCCCTGGCGCGCGCGGCGCGGCGCGGCGTGGTCACCCGCCTGCTGCTCGACGGCTTCGGCAGCCGCGCCCTGCCCGCCGCCTTCCTGGAAGAATTGCGCGGCGCCGGCGTCGAGGTCCTGGTGTTCCGGCCGGATTACGGCCCGCGCCTGCGTCGCACCCGCCTGCGCCGCATGCACCGCAAGCTGGTGGTGGTGGATGCCGGCGTCGGCTATGTCGGCGGCATCAATTTCATCGACGATCTCAATGGCCGCGACCTGCGCGCTCCCCGCCAGGACTATGCCGTGCGTGTCGAGGGGCCGCTGGTCGCCGACATGGCCGATGCCGCCCGGCAGCTCTGGCGCCGGGTGACCTGGAGCCGCCTCGGGCTGCGCCGTGGCGAGGGTGCCTGGCTGCTGCCTAGCGCCGAGGCGGCCGGCGACCAGCGCGGCCAGTTCCTCACCCGCGACAATCTGCGCCGCCGCCGCGCCATCGAGGCGGCGTACATGCACGCCATGCACCGGGCCCGGGAGGAAATTCTCATCGCCAACGCCTATTTCATGCCCGGCGTTCGCTTCCGCCATGCCTTGGTCGACGCCGCCCGCCGCGGCGCCCGCGTGGTCCTGCTGATGCAGGGCCACAGCGACCATCCTTTCTATCAACTGGCCGCCCGCGCCCTCTACCGGCACTTCCTGGAAAACGGCCTGGAGGTGTACGAGTACCACGCCAGCGAATTGCACGCCAAGGTGGCGGTCATCGATGGTCGCTGGGCCACGGTCGGATCCAGCAACATCGACCCCTTCAGCCTGCTGCTGGCGCGCGAGGCCAACCTGGTGGCGCACGACGCGCGCTTCGCGGGAGAATTGCGCGCCAGCCTGGAAAGCCTGCTGACCCAGGGCGCCCGCCGTATCCGGCGCCAGGATTGGAGCCGCATCCCCTGGTACGCCCGTTTCGCTTCCTGGCTTGCCTACGGCGTCGTGCGCGGCTTCATGGGCCTGGTTGGCTATGCCCAGGGCTGGGATAACGGCAGGCGGCGCAAGGCGGGTTAGCTCCGATCTCGCACGGGGTTACGGCCCGCTACAAGATCCCCAGTTCCGCCAGGCAGGCCCGCCCAAGGGCGACACGCCGGGCCGCGTCGGCGGCCTCCCGCATGTCCATGTTGAGGGCGAAGGCGTACACCCGATCATCCTTGTGTAGCCAACCCACCCACCAGCCGACGCCCGGTTCCGGATAGGTGGGCCAGCCCGTCTTGCCATACAGCGTGTGCCCGGCGTTGGACTCCAGCCGCACGAGGTCGCGCACCGCCGCCTGTACCTCGGCCGGGTAGGGCAGCGCGCCCCGGGCCAGATCGGCGAGCAGGCGTGCCTGCTCCACCGCGCTGATCGTGAGGCTGCCATCCAGCCAGAAACGGTCCACCGTGCCACCCGTCTGCGCATTGCCATAGCCCAGTCGCGTCAGTTCCGCCCGCATGCGCGGCAGACCCACACGGCGGGCGAGACCCTGAAAGATGGCCAGGTTCGACACTGCCATGGCCTCACGCAAACTCATGTCCCGCTCCCACGCCGGCAGGGCTAGTCGCCCGCCGCCGTAGGGCAGCAGCGTGTCCACCCCGGCCACCGCCCCGTTGGCCAATCCGATGAGCGCATTGGCGACCTTGAAGGTGGAGCCGGGCGGGAAGCGCGACTCCGCGCGGGAGCGGTCATGGCCCACCAGGCGGTTGCCGGAGACGTCGTAGAGCACGAATGTGCCGTGGATGCCGGCATCGGCGAACAGGCGGGCAATTTGGGGGTTGTCCTGCCAGTCGAGGGCGTGAGCCAGGGGCGCGCAACAGAGCAACAGGGCGGTCAGCAGGCGCTGCACCGGGACGAGGGGGAGGGGCCGGCGCATCGAACAAAGAGGGAAATCAGTCGGCCAGGCCGACGAAGGCAGCGTGCCCGGCTCGCAGGCAGTCGAAACATTTCGCCATCACGCCCCCCAGGGCCGCATCAGGCTGTGCGGTACGCGCAGTTGGTCGAGGACGCGGGCGACGACGAAATCCACGACTTCTTCGACGTTGCGCGGACGGTGATAGAAGCCGGGGTTCGCCGGCAGGAGGGTGGCGCCGGCCTCGGCGAGCAGGGTCATGTTGCGCAGGTGGACAAGGGAGAAGGGGGTCTCGCGCGGCACCAGGATGAGCGGACGCCTTTCCTTCAGCATGACGTCGGCGGCCCGCTCGATGAGGTTGTCGGCCATGCCGTGGGCGATGGCCGCCAGGGCGCCCATGCTGCACGGGCAGACCACCATGGCGTCGGCCGGGTTGGAGCCGGAGGCGGCGGGGGCGAACCATTCCTCCTTGCCGTAGGCCGCCAGGGCGCCGCCGTGGCCGGCGAAGCGGGCGTCGAAAAAGGCGGCGATTTCGCCGGTATCGGCGGGCAGGCCCAGGTCGAGTTCCTGCCGGGCGACGATGCGCGCCGCCGGCGAGACCAGCAGGTCGACGCGGCGGCCGGCGCGCAGCAGGCATTCCAGCAGGCGGATGCCGTATGCCATGCCGGAGGCGCCGGTGAGTGCGAGGGTGATGCGATTCATGGTGTTTTTCCGGAAGTGCCGGGAGGCAGGGATTGCAGCAGATGCGCGGCGGCGAGGCCATTACCCAGTCCGGTGATCCAGGCGGCGCCGAGGAACAGGGGCAGCAGGGCGATCAAACTGGCGCCGGGCATCAGCCAGACGTCCACCACCATGAGCTGGCTGCCGATGTGGGTGAAGGCGGCCAGCAGCGACAGGGCGACCGGCCCGAACCAGCGTGCCGGCAGGCGGATGGCGGCGATCAGCACGAGCAGGCTGGCGACACCGCCGGCCAGGCTGAGCAGGAAAGCGGGCGTGAGGAACTGGCCGAGGGCCAGGGCTCCGGCGACGATGCGCAGGCCGGCCACCCAGGCGGCCATGCGCCAGCCGTAGCGGTACAGCACCACCAGGGTGACGATGTTGGCCAGGCCCGGCTTCACGCCGGGAATGGGCAGGGGAATCGCCGCCTCGGCCAGGGTCAGGCCGATCGCCGCGGCGGCCAGCGCGGCCACGCGGCGGTCCTCGCCGCTGGCGCGGAGTTCAATAACTGAGGGTGTCATAGCCGGCGGCGGCGTTTTCCACCGCGACCCGGTTGGGCAGGCAGACCGCCGCCGCGCCCGGAGGAATCCAGCCCTGGCGCACGCAGAGCTGCAAGGGGCTCGGGTCGGCGGCGATGCGCACGCGGCCGTCGCGGATCTCGACGCGGCTGATGCCGAGCGGGCCGGCGACCTCGATGACGCGGTTCAGGCGCAGGCTGGCCTCCGTGTGCGGCTTGCCGTCCAGGCGGACGATGACCCGACCCTCCTGGCTGCCCGCCTGGTGCGCCGACAGCGCCACCACCAGGGCGAGGCCGAGGGCCAGGATCAGCCAGTCGCCTGGCCGCAGCAGCCCGGCGCGGCAAGCCGTCAAGCGAGTTCCCGGTGCCGCACGAGAACCTGCTGGCCGTCGCGGAAGTGGTCGGCCAGGGTTTCCGCGAAATACACCGAGCGGTGCTGGCCGCCGGTGCAGCCGAGGGCGACGGTGAAATAGCCGCGATTGTCGCGGATGTAGGCCGGCAGCCATTTCGCCACGTAGGCGCGGATGTCTTCCAGCATCGCCAGCACCGGCGCGTGCCCCTGCAGGAAGGCGATGACCGGCGCGTCGCGCCCGGTGAGGGGACGCAGCATGGGGTCGTAGTGCGGATTCGGCAGGCAGCGCACGTCGAACACCAGGTCGGCATCCATGGGAATGCCGTGCTTGAAGCCGAAGGATTGGAAGACCAGGGTGAAGGTGGCGCTCTCCAGCCGCAGGAAGTCCTTGATCCAGGCGCGCAGGCCGTTGGCCGACTGGTCACTGGTATCCATCTGGTGGCTGATGGCGGCGATGCGCGAGAGCAGTTCGCGTTCCTCGCGTATGGCCTCTTCCAGGGAAAGCTTGCCGCTGACCAGGGGATGATGGCGGCGGGTCTCGGAGAAGCGCTTGACCAGGGTGTCGTCCTTGGCGGTGAGGAACAACACGCGCAGGTCCAGACGCTGGCGCAGCTTCTCCAGTACCTCCGGCAATTCCGCCAAGCCGGCGCCGCTGCGCGCGTCGATGCTCATGGCGGCATCGGTGACGCGGGTCAGACGCAGGTATTCGACCGCCTCGGGCAGCAGGGCGGCGGGCAGGTTGTCGATGCAATAGAAGCCGGCGTCCTCCATGGCCTTGAGGGCCACGCTCTTGCCCGAGCCGGACAGGCCGCTGATGAGGACCAGGCGCATCACTCGCTGCCTGACGGGCTGGACGCGGCGATGGCCGCGCGCTGGCGCTCGGAGAACTCCTCGGCCGAGTTGAAGCCACGCAGCTTGAGGACGTGATTGCGCACCGCCACCTCGACCAGCACGGCGAGGTTGCGGCCCACCGCCACCGGGATGCGCACTTCCGGCACCTCGACGCCGAGGATGACGCGGTTGCTCGCGCTCATGTCGAGGCGGTCGAGCGACTGCCAGGTTTCCGCCGGGGTGAGATGGATGATGAGCTTGAGGTTCTTCTTCGGCTTGACGGCGGTTTCGCCGAACAGGCGGCGGATGTTGAGCACACCCAGGCCGCGCACCTCCATGAAATCCTGCAATAGCGTGGGGCAGCGGCCTTCGAGGGTTTCCAGGGAGACGGCGAACACCTCGAGGGCGTCGTCGGCGACCAGGCGATGGCCGCGGGTGATGAGTTCCAGGGCGAGTTCGCTCTTGCCGACGGCGGGGTCGCCGGTGATCAGCACGCCCACGCCGGAAACCTCGAGGAACACGCCGTGCAGGATGGTGGAAGGCGCCAGCGCCTGGGTGATCATGTGCGACAGCACGCGCATGAGCAGGGGGCTTTGCTCGGGGCAGGTGAACAGAGGGGTGTCGGTCTGGTCGGCGGCGCTGATCAGGCTGTCCGGCACGGCCTCGCCGTTGGCCACCACCACGGCGGCGATCTCGGTGGAGAACAGGTTGCCGATGGCCTGTTTCAGGCCCTCCGCGGACAACTTGCGCAGATAGTCCATCTCGGCGCAGCCCAGCACCTGCACGCGGTTGGGATGCACAAAGTTGAGATGGCCGATGAGCGCCAGGGTGGGCTTCTGCACCGTGTCCGAGTTGAGTTGCCGCTCGCCGCCGGCGCGGCCGGCGATCCAGCTCAACTGCAAACGCTCCCCGGCCTTGCGGAAAAGCTCCGCGACGCTGATGTGGTAGGGCGTGACGTGGACGTCGGCGTCTTCGGCCGGAGCGTCGGCGTCGAAGTTCAGGGGGTCCATTCCGTGATCAGGCGGTGCAGCCCTGCGGCGTCGGGGGCGGCGCGCAGCCTGGCGCGGAAATCCTCGTCCGAGAACATCGCGGCCAATTCGCCCAGGATCTGCAGATGCACATCGGTGGCGGCGGCCGGCGCCAGCAGGATGAACACCAGGTCCACCGGCTGCTGGTCCGGCGCGTCGAAATCGGCGGGTGTCTTCAGGCGCAGGAAGGCGCAGGCGGTTTCCTTGAGGTGCTTGAGGCGGCCATGCGGAATGGCGATGCCGTAGCCCAGGGCCGTGGAACCCAGCTTCTCGCGGGAGAACAGGCTGTCGAAGACTTCCGTGCCGGATACGCCGTGGCTGGCCTGGAACATCTGGCCGGCCTGCTCGAACAGGCGTTTCTTGCTGGAGGTGTCGAAGTCCGCCAGGACATTGGCGGGCTTGAGCAGGGGGGTGACGAGGTTCATGGCATGAGCCCTAAGGCCCCGGCGCCGCGACGGGCGCGCGGGGCCGGGGTGGATCAATCGAGTTCGACGCTCTGTCGCTTCATGCCGCCGGATTCGCGGTGCTCGCCGATTTTTTCCTTGTGCTTGAGCACCTGGCGGTCGAGCTTGTCGGCGAGGGCATCGATGGCGGCGTACATGTCGGCGTCGATCGATTCGACGTAGATGTCCTTGCCGCGCAGATGCAGGTTGACCTCGGCCTTGTGCTTGAGTTTTTCCACGGCGAGGATGACGGCAACGTCGATGACCTGGTCGAAGTGTCGGGTGACGCGGGCCATTTTTTCTTCCACGTAGCCGCGTATTGCGGGAGTGATTTCCAGGTGGTGGCCGGTGATGGTGAGGTTCATGCAACGCTCCTTGGGCTGTGCGCCGGTCAGATCGACTTGCGCTGGTTGGCGGGAGGGATGTTCATCAACTCCCGGTATTTGGCGACGGTGCGCCGGGCGACGACGAAACCCTGTTTGCCCAGCAGGTCCGCGATGCTGTTGTCGGACATGGGTTTGCCGGGGGGTTCGGCGTCGATGAATTGCCGGATGAGGGCGCGTATGGCGGTGCTGGAGGTGGCGCCGCCCTCCTCGGTGGCCAGCGAGCTGGCGAAAAAGTACTTGAATTCGTAGAGGCCGCGCGGCGTCATCATGTATTTCTGGGTGGTCACGCGGGAGATGGTGGATTCGTGCAGTTCGACGGCGTCGGCGATCTCCTTCAGCGTCAGCGGCCGCATGGCCACCTCGCCGTGCTCGAAGAACATGCGCTGGCGATCGACGATGGCCTGCGACACCTTGAGGATGGTCTCGAAGCGCTGCTGCACGTTCTTGATCAGCCAGCGGGCTTCCTGCAACTGAGTGTTGAGGGAACTCCCGCCGTCCTTGTTGGCGCGCAGGATGCTGGCGTACATCTCGTTGATGCGCAACTTGGGCATCGCCTCGGCGTTCAGGCTGACGACCCATAAGCCCTTGTTCTTTTTGACGAACACGTCCGGCGTGACATAGCGCGTGTCGAGCGGGGCAAAGGCGGCACCGGGACGCGGGTTGAGCGAGGTGATGAGCTGGCGCAACTGGATGAAGTCGGCGTCGTTCATGTCGAACAGCTTTTTCAGCTTGCCGTATTCGCGTTCCGCCAGCAGGCCCAGATGTTCCCGCACCAGGGTCTTGGCGATGGCCAGATGGGGGGAACCCGGCGGCAGGTTGTTAAGCTGCAGCCACAGGCATTCGGCCAGATCGCGTGCGGCGATGCCGGCCGGGTCGAAACTTTGCAGGAGTTTGAGGGCGGTACCCAGTTCATCCAGCGAGATATCCAGGTCGTCGGCCAGCAGTTCCACCAGCTCATCGAGACCGGTATTCAGGTAGCCGTCTTCGTCCAGGGCTTCGATGAGCAGGGCCACCAGTTGCCGGTCGCGCTGGCACAGGGGGGTCATGCACAACTGGTTGATCAGGTGCTGGTGCAGGTTGGTGTGGCTGGCGTCGGAGGCCTGGTAGTCGTGCTCGTCGTCGTCGTCACCGCCGTGCGAGGGCGCCACCGCGCGATCCCCCCAGGCCATCTCCTCGTAGACCTCGTCGCGCTCGGGGCGGGTTTCCTCGGTGGAAGTCCCGGCGGAGGGGGATTCGAAGGAGTGGTCCCCGTCCAGACGTTCCAGGAGCGGGTTGTCCTGCAACATCTGGGAGATTTCCTGGCCCAATTCCAATGTGGACAGCTGCAGCAGACGAATGGACTGCTGCAACTGGGGGGTGAGGGTGAGCTGCTGGTGCAGCTTGAGCTGTAGGCTCTGCTTCATGCGAAGCTTATCGGCAGTTGGTCGGTGCGGTTGAATTACAGCTTGAAGTGCTCACCGAGGTAAACCTTGCGCACGGTTTCATTATAAATAATTTCATCCGGCGTCCCGGCCGCCATGACCTCTCCCGCATTGAGGATATAGGCCCGGTCGCAAATTCCCAGGGTTTCGCGCACGTTGTGGTCGGTGATAAGCACGCCGATGTCGCGCTCGGTCAGGAAGCCGACGATTTTCTGGATGTCGAGGACGGAAATGGGGTCGATGCCGGCGAAGGGCTCGTCCAGCAGCACGAAGCGGGGCGAGGTGGCCAGCGCGCGGGCGATCTCCACCCGTCGTCGTTCGCCGCCGGACAGGCCCGCCGCGGCGGCGTCGCGCAGGTGGGTGATGTGCAGGTCCTCGAGCAGGTTTTCCAGGCGGGTTTCGACCTCCCCCTCGTCATAGCCCTTCAGTTCCAGCATCGCGGCGATGTTCTCGGCGACGCTCAGGCGGCGGAAGATGGAGGGCTCCTGCGGCAGATAGGACAGGCCCAGGCGGGCGCGCCGGTACACCGGCAGGTGGGTGAGGTCGGTGTCGTCGAGGCGGATGCTGCCGCCGTCGGCGCGGATCAGCCCGACCATCATGTAGAAACAGGTGGTCTTGCCGGCGCCGTTGGGTCCCAGCAGGCCCACTACTTCGCCGCTGCGGACCTCGATGGAGGCCCCCGACACCACCTGACGCGACTTGTAGCGCTTGGCCAGTTGTTCCGCGCGCAGCAGGCTCACGGTTTATCCGCGGGGTTGCTCTTTGGCCGGATCACCGCGCGCACCCGGCCGGGCGCGCCGCCGACACCGCCCTGGGCCTGATAGTGGCCGGTAACGCCGTCATAAGTGATGAGATTGCCGCGCAACTCGTCCTCGCCGCGCAGCAGGCGTGCCTGGCCGACCAGTTTCAGCTTGTCGCCGCGGCCGTCGTATTCGATGCGCTCCGCCCAGCCTTCGACGTATTCGCCGGCGGCATCCGCTTTGGCCCCCGGCTTGGCATCCATGCGTTGACGGAAATAGGCCGGCTTGCCCTGCGCCTCGCCGGACGTCATGCCCTGATCGTCCTGGCGGATGTCGACGCGCTGGGCGGTGATCATCAGAGTGCCCTGGGTGAGCACCACGTGGCCCTCATATACGGAGGTCTTGCGCGCGTCGTCCACCTTCAGTTTGTCCGCCTCGATCTGGATGGGTTTGTCCCGATCGGCGCGCTCCGCCCAGGCCGGGAAGGAGAAGGCCAGCAGGGCGAGCAGGGCCAGAATGGTGGATTCAGCGCGCGCGTTCATAGGTCCCCCGTACATTGCCGGTCATGGTCAGTTCTCCGGCACGGTCGTCGACGAAGATCCGGTCGGCACTGATGTGCGAGCGGCCCTGGCGCACTCCGACCGGCTCGTGGCTGCGCATGGTGCGCGCTTCCGGGGTGACCTGCAGGTGCTCGGTCTCCAGGATGAGGGGCGCCGCGCCGTCGGTGGAGCGCCGCTCCACGCGGACCTGGCCGAGAAAATACAGATGCCTGTTGTCCGTCGACAGCAGGGCGCGGCGGGCGCTCACCGTCACCGGCCGGGCGGGATCGATCTTGCGCAGGAGGGGGATGTCCAGCACGGTGGTGTCGTCGTCCATGTAATGCGTCATGCGCGCCGCTTTCAGGCTTTGCTGTGGCCTGCCGTCGCGGTCGAAGGTGAGTGCGTCGAAATTTTCCACGAAATAATCGGGGTCATGGGTGAAGCCCGCATTGTCCACGCTTTCCACGTGCCCGCCGAGGTGATTGAGCCAGCCTGTCAGCATCGCCAGCAGCAGGGTGATGCCCAGGGGGGGCCAGCTGATGTGGTGGGCAAGCGGGATCATCGATCATAGAGGGCGAGTTGCGCCGCCCAGCTGCCCTGCGCCCGCATGATGCACTCGCAGGCTTCGCGCGCCGCGCCTCGTCCGGCGGCGGCGCCGGTGACCAGATGGCAGCGCGCCTTCACCTCCTCCGGGGCATCCGGTACGGTGATGGCCAGACCGCAACGCCTGAGCACCGGCAGATCGACCAGATCGTCGCCCATGTAGGCGATCTCGCCCGCCTTCAGGCCACTGGCCTCCAGCAGTTTGTCAAAGGCCGCCAGCTTGTCCTCGACACCCTGGAAGATGTGCGCGATGCCGAGGTTGCGGGCGCGGTGGATGACCACCTGGGAGGTGCGCCCGGTGATGATGGCGGTGGCGATGCCGGTGCTCCGCAGCATCTTGATGCCATGGCCGTCGCGAGAATTGAAGGCCTTGTATTCCTCGCCGTGGTCGCCATAGAACAGGCTGCCGTCGGTGAGCACCCCGTCCACGTCGAAAACCATCATGCGGGTGGCGCGGGCGCGTTCGGCAACGTTCGGGTCGAGATTCGACATGCTCATACCACGCCCGCCCGCAACAGATCATGCATGTTCAAAGCTCCAGTGAGACGGCCCGCGGCGTCCAGCGACAGGAGCCCGTTGACCTTGCTGTCTTCCATCACGCGCACCGCCTCCACGGCCAGGGCATCCTCGGATATGGTACGCGGATGGCGCTTCATGACGTCGGCGATCATGGTACCGCGCACATCCACGTCGCGGTCCAGAAGGCGTCGCAGGTCGCCGTCGGTGAAGACGCCGAGCAGGTGCTGGTCGGCGTCCACCACGGCGGTCATGCCGAGACCCTTGCGCGTCATTTCCAGCAAGGCCTCCTTCAGGCTCGCCTGCGCCGTGACCCGCGGCAGCGCCTCGCCGGCATGCATGAGGTCGCGCACGTGGATGAGCAGGCGGCGGCCGAGGGCGCCGCCGGGATGGGTGCGGGCGAAGTCCTCGGCGGTAAAGCCGCGCGCGAACAGGGTGGCCACCGCGAGGGCGTCGCCCAGGGCGAGGGCGGCGGTGGTGCTTGCGGTGGGCGCCAGGTTGAGGGGGCAGGCCTCCTGCTCGACCGCGGCGTTGAGGTGGATGTCGGCTTCCCGGCCCAGGGTCGAGGCGGGATTGCCGGTCATGCCGATGAGCTTGGCGCCACGCCGCTTGATGAGAGGGACGATGCCGGCGATCTCCGGGCTTTCGCCTGAGTTGGACAGGGCGATGACCACGTCCTGGCCGGTGATCATGCCCAGGTCGCCGTGGCTGGCCTCGGCCGGGTGCATGAAGAACGCGGGCGTGCCGGTGCTGGCGAGTGTGGCGGCGATCTTGCCGGCGATGTGGCCGGACTTGCCCATGCCGGTCACTACCACGCGCCCCGGGCAGGCCAGCAGGATCTCGACGGCGCGGGCGAAGGCATCGTCGATGCGCGCGCGCAAATTCGCGATGGCGCCGGCCTCGATGTCCAGGGTGCGGCGCGCCATGGCCAGGATGTCGGCCGACGGAGGGCTTTGGAATGTCATAATGGGGCGAGAGTTTAGAACAACTTGACGGTCCTCTGTGGCGCCTGCCGCGTCCGCTCGACCGCCCAACCGTCCGCCCCAGCGACATGCCATCCGCCCTCGAACTCGCCCTCATCCTGCTGGGCTCCGGTGTTCTAGCCGTCGCCGCGCTGAAGGCCGCCGGCTTGCCGGCGCTGCTTGGCTACGTGCTCATCGGCATCGGCCTCGGGCCGTTCCTGCCGCCCATCGATGCCGCGTCGCCCGCGCATCACCTGGCCGAACTGGGGGTGGTGTTCCTGATGTTCTCCATCGGCCTGGAATTTTCCCTGACCCGCCTGAAATCGATGCGCCAGGCGGTGTTCGGCCTGGGCGGCCTGCAGGTGGCGATCACCATGTTCATCATCATGATCGTCGGACAGACCCTGGGCTTCTCCTGGGAAGCCGGCCTGGCTTTGGGCGGTGCCCTGGCGATGTCGTCCACCGCGATTGTCAGCAAGCTGCTGGCAGAGCGCGGCGAACTCGACAGCGAACATGGCCGGTTGATCCTCGGCATCCTGCTGTTCCAGGACCTGGCGGTGGCCCCGCTGATCATCTTCGTGCCCGCCCTGGCCCAGAGCGCTGGACTCGGCGAGGCCCTGGGCTACGCCGCCCTGAAGGCCGCCCTGGCCCTGGTGCTCATTTTGGTGCTGGGACAGAAGCTGATGCGGCCCTGGTTCCATCTCGTCGCCCGCGCCAAGTCCGAGGAGCTGTTCATGCTCAACGTGCTGCTGGTGACCCTGGGTCTGGCCTACCTCACCGACCGGGCCGGTCTATCCATGGCCCTCGGCGCCTTCCTGGCCGGCGTGCTGATCGCCGAGACCGAATACCGCTATCAGGTGGAGGCGGACATCCGGCCGTTCCGAGACGTCTTGATGGGGCTGTTCTTCGTTTCCGTGGGCCTGATGCTCGACCTTGGCGTGGTGGCGACGCGCTGGCCCGAGGTGTTGGGCATCCTTGTTGTCCTGGTGCTCGGCAAGTTCCTGGTCATCGCCTTGCTGGCGGGCCTGTTCACCCAGGTCTGGGCGGTGGTGATGCGGGTTGGCGCCGGCCTCGCCCAGGCCGGCGAGTTCGGTTTTGTCCTGCTGGCCCTGGCCCTGGCAAATCATCTGCTGTCCGGTGAGGAGTATCAGACGGTACTCGCCGCCATGGTCCTGTCCATGCTGGCCTCGCCTCTGCTGTTCATGGCCGGCATGCGCGCCGCGCGCCTGATCGAAGGCGGCGCCTGGATGGAACAGGCCCGCGGTGTGCACGAGATCGCCGCGCGCGCCTTCGGCATCCAGCGCCACGTCATCCTCTGCGGCTATGGCCGCAGCGGCCAGAGCCTGGCGCGCTTGCTGGAATCGGAACACATTCCCTTCATCGCCCTCGATCACGACCCGCGCCGGGTGCAGGCCGCCTCGCGGGCGGGCGACGCGGTGGTGTTCGGGGATTCGACCCGCGACGAGGTGCTGATGGCGGCCGGCGTGCACCGCGCGCGCGGTGGTAATCAGCTTCGCCAGCACTTCCGCCGCTCTCAAGATCCTGGCGAGCGTGCACCGCCTGAAGCCGGACGCGCCGGTCATCGTGCGCACCGTCGATGACAACGACATCGACCGCCTGCGCGACGCCGGCGCCAGCGAGGTGGTGCCGGAGGTTATGGAGGGCGCCCTCATGCTGGGCACGCAGACCATGCTCATGGTCGGCGTACCCCTGGCGCGGGTGCTCAAGCGCATCCGCCAGACGCGAGAAGCACGCTACGGCACCATGCGCGGTTATTTCCGCGGCCTCACCGACGACGAGGAAAGCGAGGGCGGCGAGCGCCTCATCTCCCTCCCCCTGTCCGCGCATCATGGTGCGGTGGGTCGGCCGCTAAGCGAGTTGCGCCTGGAGGAGCTGCGCGTGACCCTGGTCAGCCTGCGCCGTCCCGGCAGCGGTCGCATCGAACACGACGCCGCAACCCTTATGCAGGCCGGCGACATCCTCCTGTTGCGCGGCACGGCCGAGGCCCTGGCGGCGGCGGAACTGAAGCTCGGAACTTAGTCGGGGTCAGAACAGCATGCTGGCGCCGCAATTTGCCTCGTTCTCGGCCGCGCCCCAGAGTCCGCTGCGGGCGTCGAAGCAGCGCGCCTCGATGGGCGCGCCGCCGCCGCCGTCATGGGCGCTGAAGCGGAACTGGCCGGAGTTGGCGCGGCCGTCGTCGATCTTGCGGTCGATTTCGGCGAGGACCCGCGCCGGGATCCGGTTGCCTGTCTTCAGATTGAGGCGGGGCGAGCCGCCGGAACCGGCGAACTGCGCGTCATACTGCATGTGCAAGGTGGCGCCGTAGGGGTTGCGCGGCCACTCGCCGCGAGCGTCGGGCTGGCCGCCGCTGGCCTGGTAATTGCCGGAAATCAGGTTGGCGCGCGACAGGTGCACCCAGACCAGGAGGCTTTCCCGCGCCAGCGGCGTGTCGCGGATGACGCCATCGCCGTTGCCGCCCACCGAGGCGTTGGCCATGCCGGGCAGATTGGCCTGGGCCAGGGCGCCGGGGTAATCGCCCGGTTGCGCCTGGTACTTGTCCTGGAAGGCGTAATAGGCGGCGCGGATGCTGTCGAGCTGGGAGATCAGGTTGCGCGCCCGCGCGCTCTCGATGAGTTCCTGACCCTTGAGGATGCCGCCCAGCAGCAGGCCGATCACCACCAGCACGATGGCGAGTTCGATCAGGGTGAATCCACGCGTTGCTTCGCTCATGCGAGGACAGCAAGCAACAAACGGGCCGGGTCGGACACGGGATGGGCTGGCGGATACGCGCAAGGACATGGTCGCGGGTGACGGATTGCCGACATACTTGCCGAACTGGCGAGCAGGTCGAAGTGTAACCGAGGCGCCAGTCAGGCAAGGTTCAATTTAGGTTTCTTCTGGCCGATATCCGGAGCATGTCCGAAGCGAACGCGGGTTCTCTCGCCAATCCCTCCACGCAGCCGCCGCGCGGCCTGGTCGCCGCCGTTGGCGGCTATATGCGCCGGCACGGCCAGGGCAACCGCGTCCTCGCCCTGCTGCTGATCTGTCTGCACGCGGCCATGGTCTGGGGCCAGGGCAAGGCCTGGGGCCAAGGCATGATATTGGCCCACTACGGCCTGTTCCTGCTCTGGCAGCCGTTCTTCAGCGGCCAACTGAATCTGCCCTGGCCGCGGGCGCTCGGGGTCCTCGCCGTGGGTATGGGACTGGCGTTTCTCGGCAACATCTGGGCCTCCGCCCTCTGGGCGGTGTTGCTGGCGGGGCTGCTGGGTGGGGTGGCGGTGGGGGTGAAGTCCCTGCGCGAACGTCTGGGTCTCTGGCTGGGGGTGCTCTACCTGCTGTTGCTGCTGTTCACCTGGATGCTGCCGCAAGGCTTCGGTTTGCCCGTGCTGGACGGCGGCCAGCCCTCCCTGCTGCGCGACGGCCTGCTGTTGCTCCCCCTCTGCCTGGCCTTGCTGCCGCCGCCTCGCTACGAGCAGAGGGCCGGCGTCCTGGACCTGCTCTATACCCTGCTGTTCGTGCTGGTCATCGGCGTGCTCGCCCTGGGCAGCTATACCGCCATGCAGTTGAGCCACACCAGCTACGCGCAAGGGGTGGCGATCAGCGTCGGCACCCTGCTGGTCTCCCTGCTGATCGTCGCCTGGCTGTGGCAGCCTCGCGGCGAGACCCCGGGCCTGCGCCACCTGTTTTCCCGCTATGTGCTGTCGCTCGGCCTGCCCCTGGAGCAATGGCTGAAGGAGCTTTCGGACGCGGCGGAGCGGGAGGCCGACCCGGACCTATTCCTGCGCGCGGCCATGGCGGGGTTCACGCATCTGCCCTGGTCCACCGGAGTCACCTGGCATACCCCGCACACGCGCGGTGAGTTCGGCAGTGTCAGTCGGCATGCGGTGGCGTTTTCCCACCAGGGCGTGGAGGTGACCTTCTACACCGATGCGCCGGTGAATCCGGCCTTCGCCCTGCATCTGCGCCTGCTCACCGAAATCATCGGCTACTTCCATGCCGCCAAGACGCGCGAGCGGGCGTTGCAGGCGAACGCCTATACGCAGGCCATCTACGAAACCGGTTCGCGCCTCACGCACGACGTGAAGAACCTGCTGCAATCCCTGAAGACCCTGTGCTCGGCGGCCGAGCACAGTCTGCCGTCGCAGGCCATGTCCCTGCAGACCCTCATGCAGCGGCAGTTGCCGCAGATCGCCAAACGCCTGGAAATCACCCTGGACAAGCTGAAGTCGCCTGAGAAGACGGCGGATCGGCGAGAAATCCTGGCGCGCGAGTGGTGGCACAACCTGAAACTGCGCTATGCCCGCGACAACCTGAACTTCCGCATCGACGAGGCGGACACCCTGCTGTGGCTGCCGCAGGAACTGTTCGAGAGCGTCGCCGACAACCTCATCCAGAACGCCCTGCGCAAGCGGGTGGGACAGCCGGAGGTGAACATCCGCGTGGAACTGCGCACCGAGCCGGTGCCCAGCCTGATCGTCTGCGACAGCTGCGAGGCGGCGGTGCCCGAGGTGGTGGAGAAACTGTTTCATGCGCCGGTCTCCACGCACGACGGCTTGGGCATCGGCCTCTACCAGGCCGCGAAGCAGGCCGGGGAGTTGGGCTACGGCCTGGAATTGTCGCGCAACAACGACGGTGAGGTGTGCTTCACGCTCTGGCAGGAACGGCTCTGAGGGCGGCGTGGGCGCGGCACGAGCCACGCAGAAACAGGTGCTTAGGGCGCCGCCGCGAGCATCAGGTTCTTCATTTCCCGCACCGCGTTCTCCCAACCCGAGAAGATCGCGCGGGCGACGATGGCGTGGCCGATGTTGAGTTCCTCGATGCCGGCCAGGGCGGCCACGGCCTGCACGTTGTGATAATTGAGGCCATGCCCGGCGTTGACCGCCAGGCCGAGGGCGCGGCCCTTTTCCACGGCGGTGCGGATGCGCGCCAGTTCCCTGGCTGCTTCCCGCTCGTCCTCGGCATCGGCGAAGCGGCCGGTGTGGATTTCCACCACCGGTGCGCCGGCCGATTTCGCCGCTTCCAGCTGGCCGATCTCCGGGTCGATGAACAACGAAACACGGATACCGGCCTCGCCCAGGATGTCGCAGGCGGCGCGGGTCTTGTCGAGTTGCCCGGCCACGTCGAGGCCGCCCTCGGTGGTGAGTTCCTCGCGCCGCTCGGGTACCAGGCAGACGTCCTCGGGCGCCAGCTCGCGGGCGATGTTGAGCATCTCGTCGGTGATGGCCATCTCCAGGTTCATCCTGGTTTGCAGGATGTGGCGCAGGATGTAGACGTCGGCGTCCTGGATGTGGCGGCGGTCCTCGCGCAGGTGCAGGGTTATGGAGTCGGCGCCGGCGCCCTCCGCCATCAGCGCGGCCTGCACCGGGCTGGGATAGGGGGTGCCGCGGGCCTGGCGCAGGGTGGCCACGTGATCGATGTTGACGCCGAGTTTGATCATAGTTTCTGCAGATCGATGAGCAGTTGCCGGGTGGAAAGGGGTTTGTCGCCGAGGTAGTGGGCGAGCAGGCCGCGCATGAGGAGTTTACCTTCCGCCAGGGTGGCCGGGTCGGACAAATCGCCCCGGGAAAGATCGAGCAGGGTCTTGCCCTGGTAGCCGGTCTCGTCCCGGCCCAGGGGGAGGACGCCCTCGCCGACGCGGTAGCCGTAGCGGCGCCCGGGTTCGAGCCCGCCGCCGTCGGCGAGGTGGCCCAGGGGCTGGGCGTAGCCCAGCTCCGACAGCAGATCCAGTTCGAAACAGCGCAGGATGGGCTCGACGTCGCCGCCGCCATTCAGGGCATCCAGGGTGTTCACATAGCGGTCGAACAGCGCCTCATGGGCATCCGCTTCCGGCAGCAGGCGCAGCAGCAGTTCGTTGAGGTAGAAGCCGCACATGAGGGCGTGGCCGCGCAGCATGAGGCCGCCGCCCTGCCATTCCGCCGCGTGCAGGGTGCGCAACTGGCCCTTGCCGAACCAGGACAGAGCCAGGGGCTGGAAGGGGATCAGGCGGGCCTTCAGGCCCGAGGTCTGGCGCCGTGCGCCGCGCGCCACCAGACCCTGGCGGCCATGGTGGCGGGAGAGGACATCGACGATGAGGCTGGTTTCGCGCCAGGGCCGGCTGTGCAGGACGAAGGCGGCTTCGTCGTCGATCCGCTCACTCATAGCCGAACTGCTTGATGAGCCGGGCGTCGTCGGCCCAGCCGCCCTTCACCTTGACCCACAGGTTGAGGAAGACCTTGTGGCCGAACAGCTTTTCCATGTCCTGGCGGGCTTCCGTGGCGATGCGTTTGATGTGCTCGCCGCCCTTGCCGAGGACGATGGGTTTGTGGGTGTCGCGTTCCACCCAGATGACGGCGCCGATGCGGAACAGTTCGCCGTCCTCCTCGAAGCTTTCCACCGTCACCGCCACGGCGTAGGGGATCTCGTCGCCGGTGAGGCGGAACACCTTCTCGCGCACGATTTCAGCGGCGAGGAAGCGGGAACTGCGGTCGGTGACGTCGTCCTCGGTGAACCAGGCCTCACCCTCGGGCAGGTAGGGCTTGAGGACGGGCGGCAGGCGGGCGGCATCCTTCTCGCTTTCGGCGCTGAGGGGCACGATCTCGGCGAAAGCGAAGCGGCCGCAGACGGATTGCAGATAGGGCAGCAGGGCGCTCTTGTCGGCCACCGTGTCGACCTTGTTCACCACCAAGATTACCGGCTTGTCCCGTGGCAGCAGGGGCAGCACGCGGGCGTCGGCGGCGGTGAACTTCATCGCTTCGACGAGCCAGAGCACCACATCCACCTCGGCCAGAGCCTGGGTAACCGTCCGGTTCATGGCCTGGTTGAGCGCGTTCCTGTACTGGGTCTGGAAGCCGGGGGTGTCGGCGAAGATGAACTGGGCGTCGGCTTCCGTGCGCACCCCCAGGATGCGGTGGCGGGTGGTTTGCGGCTTCGAGGAGACAATGCTGACCTTGGCCCCCACCAGGGCGTTGACCAGGGTCGACTTGCCCACGTTGGGACGGCCCACCACGGCGATCAGGCCGGTGCGGAAAGATAGGGTCACGCCTTGTTGTCCGGAGTGCGGCGGCGCCCGGCCGATTGATCGAGGGCGCGCAGGGCCGCCTCCGCGGCCATCTGCTCGGCCGCCTTGCGGCTTGCGCCCTGGCCGCGGGTAACCAGCTTGAGCGGATCGATGCGGCATTCCACGTGGAAGGTCTGGGCGTGGGCCTGGCCGGCGGTGTCCGTCAGCGTGTAGGCGGGCAGGCCCAGTCGGCGCGGCTGCAGCCATTCCTGCAGGCGGGTTTTCGCATCCTTGCCCTGCTGCTCGGGATCGATGGCGTCCATCGCGTCGTCGAACAGGCGCTCGACCATGCCCTGTGCCGCGCCGAACCCCGCGTCCAGCAAGGCGGCGCCAAGCAGCGCCTCGAGGGCGTCGGCGAGGATCGAGGGGCGCTGGGCGCCGCCGCTCTTCAGTTCGCCCTCGCCCAGGCGCAGATGGCGTCCCAGGTCGAGGTCGTGAGCGATGGCGTGCAGGGAATCCTGGTTCACGAGGTTCGCGCGCAGGCGCGACAGGCGGCCTTCGGGCAGCTCGGGAAAACGCCGGTAGAGCATCAGCCCCACCACGCAGTTCAACACGCCGTCGCCCAGGAACTCCAGACGCTCGTAATTGCGAGCGCCGAAACTGCGGTGGGTGAGGGCCTGCAGCAGAAGCTCGCGCTTCGCCCAGGAGTGCCCCAGACGGGCTTCCAGGCCCTCAATATCCGCGGGCATGTCTACTGGGAACTGGCCTCGGCGCGGAAATCCATGCACAGGCTGACCGGGCCCATGAAAGATTCCTTGACGGAGTAGCTGGCGGACAACCGCAGGCCGTTCGGAATGGGATCGATGACCAGGTCGTCGACGCTGACCACCTTGACGTTGTTGAGGTTGAGCTCCTTGGCGAACTTCAGGCGCAGGTCGCCTTCCTTGAGGTTCGCGAGGTCGGGCTGCTCGATCACGTTGCGCATGATGCGCTTGACCACCCAGTAGTCCATGTAGGCCGGCACGACGCGGGCGGCCGCGTAGGCGGCGAAGCCCAGCAGGAACATGAGGAAGAAGACGCCGCTCAGGGTAATGCCACGCTGTCGCTTCATGGTTTGCCTCACTCGATGGATGACCCGATACGGGCCGGTTTGGAGAAGGATTTCAGCATGTTGAGGAAATCGTCGAAATTCCACCAGATGAAAAATGCCCGGCCGACGATGTTCTCGTCCGGGACAAAGCCCCAGTAACGGGAGTCGTTGGAGGCGTCGCGGTTGTCCCCCAGCGTGAAGTAATGGCCGGCGGGCACGGTGCATTTGAAGCCGGATTCGCTGTAGCCGCAATTGTCGCGGTACGGGAAGGCGCCTTCGACCTGATGCGGGATGACCGGCGGCATGTCGGCCTGGACCATGGCGATGTGCGCGTGCTCGCCCAGTTGTTCCCGCCAGGTCTCGCCTTGCACGAAGTTGAGACCCTGTGCGGTGTACTCGTACTTGCCCGCCCGCGTGTAGCGCACCGGTTGGCCATTGATGACGAGGCGCTTGTCGACATATTCCACCACGTCGCCGGGCACGCCGACGACGCGCTTGATGTAGTCCAGGGAGGGGTCGCTGGGGAAGCGGAAGACCATGACGTCGCCGCGCTGGGGGCTGGAGAGCTCGATGATCTTCTTATTGATGACCGGCAGGCGGATGCCGTACTCGTACTTGTTGACCAGGATGAAGTCGCCGATGAGCAGAGTCGGCAGCATGGAGCCGGAGGGGATCTTGAAGGGCTCGACCAGGAAGGAGCGCAGCAGGAAGACAATGAGGATGACCGGGAAGAAGCTCTTGGAGTAGTCCACCAGCACCGGCAGCTTGGCGTCGGCGGGCCGTCTCTTGGCGCTGAAGAGGTGGTCGAACAGCCAGATGGCGCCGGTGATGACCAGGGCCAGGAAGAGGATGAGGGCGAAGTTCATTGTTGTTCGGTCGAATGTTGAGGGTTATTTGTCGCTGACCTGGAGGATGGCGAGGAAGGCTTCCTGGGGGATTTCCACGTTGCCCACCTGTTTCATGCGCTTCTTGCCTTCTTTTTGTTTCTCCAGCAGCTTCTTCTTGCGGGTGATGTCGCCGCCGTAACACTTGGCCAGCACGTTCTTGCGCAGGGCCTTCACCGTCTCCCGGGCGATGATGTGGGAGCCGATGGCGGCCTGCACCGCCACGTCGAACATCTGCCTGGGGATCAGTTGACGCATCTTCTCCGCCAGTTGCCGGCCCCGGTATTGGGAGGTGGTGCGGTGCACGATGAGGGACAGGGCGTCCACCTTCTCGCCGTTCACCAGCACGTCCAGCTTGACCAGGTCGTCGGCGCGGAATTCCTTGAAGTCATAGTCGAGGGAGGCGTAGCCGCGGCTGGTGGATTTCAGCCGGTCGAAGAAATCGAGCACCACCTCGTTCAGCGGCAGGTCGTACTTGAGCAGCACCTGGCGGCCCATGTACTTCATGTCCACCTGGGCGCCGCGCTTCTGGTTGCACAGGGTCATGACGTTGCCGAGGAATTCCTCCGGCACCAGGATGGTGGCGGTGATGATGGGCTCGCGGATCTCCTCGATCTTCGAGGGGTCGGGCAGACGCGACGGGTTTTCGATGTCGAGCAGGCTGCCGTCCTTCATGGCCACCAGGTATTCCACCGAGGGCGCGGTGGTGATCAGGTGCTGGCCGTATTCGCGCTCCAGGCGTTCCTGCACGATATCCATGTGCAGGAGGCCGAGGAAGCCGCAGCGGAAGCCGAAGCCCAGGGCCTGCGAAGTTTCCGGTTCGAAATGCAGGGCCGAGTCGTTGAGCTGCAGCTTGGTCAGGGCGTCGCGCAGGCTGTCGTATTCGTGCGATTCCACCGGATACAGGCCGGCGAACACCTGTGGCTTGATCTCCTTGAAACCGGGCAAAGGCTCGGTGGCGGGATTCGCGGCCAGGGTCAGGGTGTCGCCCACTTTGGCGTGCTTGAGTTCCTTGATGCCGGCGATGACAAAGCCGACCTGGCCGGCGCGCAGTTCGCTGCGGGGCAGCGACTTGGGCGTGAACACCCCGACGTTTTCCACCAGGTAGTCGGCACCGATGGACATGAGCCGGATCTTTTCCTTCTGCTTCAAGACGCCGTCGACGACGCGCACCAGCATGACCACGCCGACGTAGTTGTCGAACCAGGAATCGATGACCAGGGCCTTCAGCGGCGCATTCTCGTCGCCGCGGGGTGGCGGCACGTGGGCCACCACGGCCTCCAGCACGTCCTCCACGCCCAGGCCGGTCTTCGCCGAGCAGCGCACGGCATGGTCGGCGGGAATGCCGACGATGTCCTCGATCTCGTGGATGACCCGCTCCGGATCCGCTGAAGGCAGGTCGATCTTGTTCAGCACCGGGAACACTTCGACGCCAAGCTCGATGGCCGTGTAGCAGTTGGCGACGGTCTGCGCCTCCACGCCCTGCGAGGCGTCCACCACCAGGAGCGCCCCCTCGCAGGCCGAGAGCGAACGCGAAACCTCGTAGGAGAAGTCGACGTGGCCGGGGGTGTCGATGAGGTTGATCTGGTATTCCTGGCCGTCCCGCGCCTTGTACAGGAGGGCGGCGGTCTGGGCCTTGATGGTGATGCCCCGCTCACGCTCCAGGGCCATCGAGTCGAGCACCTGTTCCTCCATCTCCCGTTCCTCCAGGCCGCCGCAGCTATGGATGATGCGGTCCGCCAGGGTGGACTTGCCGTGGTCGATGTGGGCGATGATGGAGAAGTTGCGGATGTGGGCTTGCATCAAAAAACACGAGGCACGAAAGCGTGCCTCTGAAAGAAGGGTGGACGCGGATTTTACCTGAAACGACAGGGGCTTAGCCCGTTTCCCCGGCGCTTTCCAATGCCCGGCGCAGAGCGGTGGGATCCAGGTGGTAATGGCAGATTTCCCGGCCACCCATGACCAGCACCGGAATCAGGGTGCCGAAGCGGGCCACCAGGTCCGGGTCGGCATCGATGTCGACCTCGCGCAGGCTGAACCCGAGTTCGTCGCGGAACTCCTCCAGTGCCGCCCGCATGTCCGCGCACAGGTGACAGCCGGGGCGGCCATAGAGGGAAAGTGTCTTCACCCCGAATCGTCCATTGGGAAATACACCCCAGGCAGATCAGGCCCGGCGGGTCGGCCTCCCCCCGCGGGGGGCAAGTTCAGGCCGATCCGCCGTCCAGTCCGCAATCCGGGTTCACTTCTCCAGGCGCAGGGAGACGTAATGCGCGCTTTCCCCGCGCTTGACCAGCAGGGCAACGCTCTTGCGTGCGGGGTCGTCCAGCAGCTTGGCGAGTTCCTCGACGCTGTTCACTTCCTGGTTGTTCACCGCGACGATCACGTCGCCCGACTGGATGCCGGCACGGGCGGCGGGCCCGGTGGTGTCCTCGACCAGCACGCCGCCGGTAATCTTGAGGATGGCCTTCTGCTCCTTGCTCAGGTTGGTGGCGGCAATGCCGGCCCGATTCGGCGGCCGGCTTTCCGTTGCCTTGGCAACGGCCGTCTTTTCCTCGCTGAGTTCGCCGACGACCACTGTCAGTTCACGCTGCGCGCCCTTGCGCCAGACGGTGAGGCTGGAGCGGGTGCCGGGCTTGGTGGCGCCAACCAGGCGGGGCAGATCGATGGAAGCGTTGACCGGCTTGCCGTCGAACTTGAGGACGATGTCGGAGACTTGGACGCCGGCCTTGTCTGCCGGGCTGCCGGCTTCCACGTCGGAGACCAGGGCCCCCTGCGGGGACTTGAGGCCGAAGGTTTCGGCCAGATCAGCGGTGACGTCCTGGATGACGATGCCCAGACGGCCGCGGCTGACCTTGCCGCGCGACTTGAGTTGTTCGGCCACGTCCATGGCAACGTCGATGGGGATGGCGAAGGCCAGGCCCATGTTGCCGCCGCTGCGCGAGATGATCTGCGAGTTCATGCCCACCACCTCGCCCTTCAGGTTGAACAGCGGGCCGCCCGAATTGCCGGGGTTGATCGCCACGTCGGTCTGGATGAAGGGCACGTAGTTCTCCTGTGGCAGGCTGCGGCCCTTGGCCGAGACGATGCCGGCGGTGACCGAGTTTTCGAAGCCGAAGGGGGCGCCGATGGCCAGCACCCATTCCCCCACCTTGAGCCGGTTCGGGTCGCCAATGGTCACGCGCGGCAGCTTGTCGGCGTTGATCTTGATGAGGGCGACGTCGGTGCGGGCGTCGCTGCCGATCACCTTGGCGCGGTACTCACGCTTGTCGTGCAGTTTGACCACGACCTCGTCGACGTCGTCCACCACGTGGGCGTTGGTCATGATGTAGCCGTCCGCGGAGATGAGGAAGCCGGAACCGTTGCCGCGCCGAGGCGGCATGAAACGCTCGCCCTCCGGCGGCATGAAGCGGCGGAAGAAGTCCATCATGTCGTCCGGGTCGGGCATGCGGTGCGGTCGCCGGGACTGCTTCGCGTCCTGGGTGGTGGTGATGTTGACCACCGCCTGGGATTGCTGCTCCGCCAGATCGGTGAAATCGGGCAACTGGGCCAGGGCGCCGCCCGCCATGAAACCGAGTGAAATGCCCAACAGGGCCAGCCATTTCCTCATGTCATACCTCGCTCTGTGAACACCATAAACGAACCGGAAAATGCCCGGATGCCTCACGCGCCGGCATCGCCGGGGCGCGCGCTGCAGACCCGAGCCTCCGCATCGCGCCGCAGAATGACCGGCACGCCGCGCGGATCGCGTCGAAACGCCAACCAGACGGCGGCCAGCGCCAGCCCCAAGAGACCGCCGGCGATGGCGCCGGGTTCCCCGCCCGCGACACTGCCGAGGATGGCGCAGAGCAGCAGAAAGGCCAGTGGCGCGATGTAGCTGGCCAGGGCGGCCCGCCAGAGGGCGCCATCCGGCACACCGATGACAACCCGCTCGCCCGGGCCGGCACCGATGGGGTTGTCGACCTGATATTCGGGCTCATAGGGGTGCCAGAAGCGGCTGAACACCGATGAACCGCAGCCGCGGCCGCCGCAGGCGCCGCAACTGGAGGGGGCGGCGCTGGTGACCCAGGCGGAGCCGCCCCGCACGCGGGTGACGCGGGCGGGTGTCTCGGTCAACGCGGAGCCCCGGCGGGACGCGCTTCCAGGTTCATGGCGATGGCCTCGACGGCGGGCCAGGGGGCATCCCCCAGCACCGTGGTCCGCATGGGCCCGACCTGGCGCGTCAGCATGTTGATCATGCCCAGCTTGCTCTGGCCACGCACCGATTCGACGGGCTGCCGGGCGGGTTCGATGAACAGCGAGATATGCGTGAGCCCGTCGCTGAACACCCAATGCTCGACCTCGTCGCCACGGTTCGGCAGTTTGCGTTTGACCGCGGTGATGCGCGTGTAGCCGGGCGGCAGGCTGCGCACGCCGACGCTTTCGGTGGCCACCGGGCGGGCGGCGGCCGGCATCTCGGGTAGGGGGGCAGCAACATTCTTCGGTGGTGCGCCCAGACGGATTTCGGCGAAGCGATATTGCATCAGGGTGTGGCCGGCCTCGTTGACCATGGCGGCCTTGAGCGGCAGAGCGGTGTTTTTCTCCGCGCAGAGCAGATAGCCCCAGCGGTAGGCGTCGCGCGGTTCGAGCTGGACTTCCTGGCAATCGAGGCCGGCAACCCGACTGGCCTCGCCCAGGCGCACGGAATACCAGTTGGCCAGCGCGGCGGCATTGGCGGGCAAGAGATCCGGAAAATGCCGGCTGTTCAGGCGTCGTTCCGCCCGCACCTCGCCGCCCTCCGTGAGCAGGCTCAGGGAGCCGCTCTGGGTACAACGAACTTCCCGCTGCAGACCGTCCATGGCGGTCAGGCGGCTGTCCTTGCCTGTAGCCACCGGGCGGTTGGCGACACGCAAGGACTGCATGGCGGAATCGCCGTGCTGAAATACGAACACGCCTTCATAGGCGAGGCGCCGCGAGGCGTCCGCCATGCGTTGCAGCCAGGCGGCGGCCTCGGCGGGCGGCAAGGGCTCGGCCGCCTGCGCGCCCAGGCTGGCCAGACACAGGAGCCAGGCGGCGCTTACAAGAGACCTGCGGCGTCGCTCCAAGCCATGGCAAGGCAGCGACCGCAGGGAGGCGCCGGGGGCGGCGCTCACCGATCCGCCTCCGCCAGCGTGACCCGCGTGAAGCGCATCTCCGAGGGCGCCACCACGGCCTGGGCGAAGTCCTGGTGCGCGGCCAGATAGGGCACCATCCTGTCGTCGTGGGCCGCCTGGGCGAGGTGCGCCTGCTCGTTGGCGGCCATGCGGGCATGATCTTCCTGGCGCGGCGCCATGCTCCAGAGCCCCCAGGTGATGGCGGCGACGGTGGCGGCCGCGAGCCAAAGCACGGGTTGTCGAGTGACAGCCTTGGGCATGGGGGCCAGCAGCGTGGGTTCCTCCTCCAGGGCGGCCATCACGCGCCCGCGCAGTCGGGCTGAATCGTGGCCGAGGCCGCGCAGGGCGTCGCCGATGCGGCAATACTCGCTAAATTGCTCGCGTTGTGCAGCGTTCGCGACCACTTCGCGCAGCATCGCGCGCGCCGCGGCATCGTCGAGCTCGCCATCGAGCAGGGCGGATAAGCGGGTTTCGCGCGGCGGGGTGTCGGCCTGTGCCGCCAGGTTGTGCAGAGCTGTCATGTTTACCACCTTCTGTCTTCCGGGGTGTCCAGGATGGGCCGCAGCTTCGCGGCGATGGCCTCGCGCGCCCGGAAAATCCGGGACCGCACGGTACCGATGGGACAATCCATTGCCTCGGCAATTTCCTCGTAACTCATGCCTTCCATCTCGCGCAGGGTGATGGCCTGACGCAATTCCTCGGGCAGCGCATCCACCGCCTCGTTCACCGCAATGACCATTTGTTTCGACAGCAGTTCCGATTCAGGTGTGCCGATGTCCTTGACGACCAGACGCTCGTCCGGTTCGTCGTCCTCGTCCAGGGCCTGTTCCGACAGCGTCGGCATGGCCCGGCCGCGGCTGGCCAGATAGTTCTTCGCGGTATTCACGCCGATGCGGTAGAGCCAGGTGTAGAAGGCCGCGTCGCCGCGGAACTGGGGCAGCGCCCGGTAGGCCTTGATGAAGGTTTCCTGGGCGATGTCCTCGACCTCGTCGGGGTCGCGCACCATGCGCGACAGCAGACGCAGCAGCTTGCGCTGATACTTCTCCACAAGCAGGCCGAAAGCCTGCTTGTCGCCGGCGCGCACGCGCTCCACCAACTGGAGGTCGATTTCGCGGTCGCTCATGGGGTCGCTCGCATCCTGGTCACGTTGTTCCGCTTGCCCTGCTAGGCTTTATTCGCGGTCGCGAGTATAACTTCCCGCTCCGGGAGCTGCCGCGAAAGCGGGCCGGCTCCGCGCGCATTTCCCTGGTGCTTCCGTTCATGTCCCATCACGACGTCCTCATCATCGGTTCCGGGCTCTCCGCCGCCACCCTGGCCCTGTCGCTGCCGGAGTCCCTGCGCGTGGTCGTGGCGACCAAGAAGCGGGCCGAGGACAGCTCCAGTTTCTGGGCGCAGGGCGGCATCGCCGCGGTCATGGGGCAGGACGACAGTTTCGACGAGCATGTGCGCGACACCCTGGTGGCCGGCGCCGGCCTGTGCGACGAAGCCGTGGTGCGCCACGTGGTGGAGTCTGCGCCGGCGGCGGTGCGCTGGCTGATCGGACAGGGCGCGCCGTTCGACATGGAGGGGGCGTCGTATCACCTCACGCGGGAGGGCGGGCATTCGCATCGCCGCGTGCTGCACGCGGCCGACGCCACCGGACGGGCGGTGCAGGAGAGCCTGCTATCGCGCATGGCCGCGCGCCCCAACATCACCCTCTTGCGCCAGCACATCGCCGTGGATCTCATCACCGACCGCCGCCTGGGGCGGGATGGGCGCGCGGTGCACGGCGCCTACGTGCTGGATACCGCCTCGGGCCGCGTGGAGACCTTCCAGGCCGGGGCCACGGTCCTGGCCACCGGCGGCGCCGGCAAGGCCTTCCTGTACACCACCAATCCGGACACCGCCACCGGCGACGGCGTCGCCATGGCCTGGCGGGCGGGCTGCTGCGTGGCCAATCTGGAGTTCATCCAGTTCCATCCCACCTGTCTGTATCACCCGCACGCGAAATCCTTCCTCATCACCGAGGCGATGCGCGGCGAGGGCGCGATCCTGCGCCTGCCGGACGGCAGCCGCTTCATGCCCGAGCACGACGAACGCGGGGAACTCGCACCCAGGGATGTGGTGGCCCGCGCCATCGACTTCGAGATGAAGAAACGCGGCCTGGATTGCGTCTATCTCGACATCACGCACAAGCCCGCCAAATTCATCGTCGGCCATTTCCCCACCATTCACGCGCGCTGCCTGGAACTGGGCATCGACATCACGCGGGAGTGGATTCCGGTGGCGCCGGCCGCCCATTACACCTGCGGCGGCGTGCGCGTGGACCGGCACGGCCGCACCGACGCGGAACGTCTCTACGCCATTGGAGAAACCGCCTGCACCGGCCTGCACGGCGCCAATCGCCTGGCCAGCAATTCGCTGCTGGAATGCCTGGTGTACGGCCGCGCCGCGGCGGCGCACATCGCCGAACTGCCGGGTCGGCCGGCGGAAGCGCTGCCGGACTGGGACGAGAGCCGGGTGACGGACGCCGACGAGGAAATCGTCATCGCCCACAACTGGCATGAACTGCGCCGTTTCATGTGGGACTACGTCGGCATCGTGCGCACCACCAAGCGCCTGGAGCGGGCTGCGCACCGCTTGCGGCTGCTCAACGAGGAAATCTCCGAGTACTACAGCAATTTCCGGGTGAGCAACGACCTCGTCGAATTGCGCAACCTGGTGCTCACCGCCGACCTCATCGTGCGCTGCGCCCGCGCCCGCCACGAGAGCCGCGGGCTGCACAGCTCGCGCGACTACCCGGACTTGTTGCCCGAGGCACGCGACACGCTGCTGAGTCCGGGCTAGCCGGCCGCGGTCCTGGCCGCCCTGGCCGCCAGGAAATGCACCAGCAGCGGCACCGGCCGGCCGGTGCCGCCCTTGTCCTTGCCGGATTTCCAGGCGGTTCCGGCGATGTCCAGATGCGCCCAGTCGTACTTGCCCGTGAACTTGCCCAGGAACGCGGCGGCGGTGATGGTGCCGCCGGGGCGGCCGCCGATGTTGGCCATGTCGGCGAAGTTGCTCTTCAGCTGTTCCGCGTATTCGTCCCACAGCGGCAACTGCCAGCAGCGGTCATGCGACGACTCGCCGGCGTGGAGCAGTTCCCGCGCCAGTGCGTCGTTGTTCGCCAGCAGGCCGCTGGCCACATGGCCCAGGGCAATGACGCAGGCGCCGGTGAGGGTGGCGATGTCCACCACGCAGGCGGGCTCCAGCCTTTCGGCGTAGGTGAGGGCGTCGCACAGGATGAGACGGCCCTCGGCATCGGTGTTGAGCACCTCGATGGTCTGCCCGGACATGGAGGTGACCACGTCGCCCGGCTTGTTGGCGCGCCCCGAGGGCAGGTTCTCGCAGGTCGGGATGAGGCCCGTCACGTTGAGCGGCAGCTTCAGCTCGGCCGCTGCACGCAGGGCACCCAGCACCGAGGCGGCGCCGCACATGTCGTATTTCATTTCATCCATCTCGGCGGCCGGCTTGATGGATATGCCGCCCGAATCGAAGGTGATGCCCTTGCCTACCAGCACCACGGGCTTGTCCTTTTTCCCTCCACCCCGGTAATCCAGGACGATGAAGCGCGGCGGTTCGTCGCTGCCCTTGGCGACGGAAAGGAAGGAGCCCATGCCGAGCTTCTCGATCTCCGGACCTTCCAGCACGCGGATGCCGATGCCCATTTCCTTCGCCATGGCTTTGGCCTGTTCGGCCAGGTAGGTGGGTGTGCAGACGTTGCCGGGCAGGTTGCCAAGATCCTTGGCCAGATTCATGCCGGCGGCGATGGCCGTGCCGCGCGCGGCGGCGGCTTCGCCGATGACCAGTTCGCCGCGGCGCGGCACGGCCATGGTCAGCTTGCGCAAGGTCTTGCGGGCCGCCTCGGGCTTGCTCTTGAGCCGGTCGAAGCGGTACACGGCCTCCTCGGCGACGATGACGGCTTGTTCGACATTCCAGGCCAGGTCGCGTTTGCGCACCGGCAGTTCGGTCAGATACAGGGTGGCCTCGGCGATGCCCAGGCCGGCCAGGGTCTTGATGGTGTCGCGCACGGCGTCACGGTAGGCCCGCTCGCGGAATTCCCGTTCCTTGCCTAATCCCACCAGCAGGACGCGCTCGCAGAGCAGGCCGGGCACGTTGTGCAGCAGCAGCGAAGCACCCGGCTTGCCGTCCATGTCGCCGCGCCGGAGAATGTCGGCCAGATAACCCCCCGACGCGGTGTCCAGAATCTCCGCGGCGAAGCTCGGCTTGCGATGTTCGAAGACGCCCACGACCACGCATGCGCTACGCTGTTTTTCCGGACTGCCGCTCTTGATGCCGATTTCCATGTGAACTCCTGAAATGCTTGCTCGAACCTTGTTCTCCGCGCGGTCGATGCAGACCGCATCCGTACCGGATTATCCGCAGCCCGGTCGGCGCTAGTCAAAAACATGCAGCGCTACGAACGCGCCGTCACCCGCGAAATGGTCGCCAGCGCCGCCATGGCCTTCGCCGCCATGAGCGCCATCATGGTGGTGGTGCTGCTGGTGCGCGTGCTGGGCAAAGCGGCTCTGGGCGACATCGCTGGCGAGGCGGTGCTGCCGATGCTGGGCTTCGGATTTCTGCGCTTTCTGCCGGTGTTGTTGTCCCTTTCCCTGTTCATCGGCGTCTTCGTATGTCTTACCCGGCTCTGGCGCGACAGCGAGGCGGTGATCTGGATGAACGGCGGTGTCGGCCCCCTGGGCTGGATTCGGCCGGTGTTGCGCTTTTGCCTGCCGGTGGTGCTGATCATCGCCCTGGTCAGCCTGGAAGGCGTGCCCTGGGGGGTGCGCATGCAGGCCGAGTACGAACAGGTTCTGCAAGCGCGGGAACAGGTCACCACCCTCACCCCGGGCGTCTTCGTCGAAGACAGGCAGGGCCGCCGCGTGGTGTTCGTCGAACGTCTGGACTCCGACCGCGGGCGGGTCGGCAACGTTTTCATCCATTCCCAGGATCGCGGCCGCATGGGGGTGACCGTGGCCCGCCAGGGCAACGTCCAGAGCATGGAGAACGGCGACAGCTTCCTCGTGCTGGAGCAGGGCAAGCGCTACGAGGGTGTGCCCGGCGAGGCCGATTTCTGGATGGTGGCCTATGAACGCTATGGCCTGCGCATCCCGCCCCAGGAGGTGATCGAGCGCGGAACGCTGCCGCGCATGATGGGCGTCGCCCAGTTATGGCAGAACCCGGTTCCACGCCACATGGGGGAGTGGGTGTCGCGTCTGGGCTATCCCCTCATCGCCCTGATCCTGTGCGTGCTGGCGATCCCCCTCAGTTACGTGAATCCGCGTGCGGGCCGCTCCCTCAACGTGGTGTTCGCCATTCTTATTTATGCCGCCTATGCCAACGTGGTCGGTCTGTCGCAGGGCTGGGTGTCGCGCTCGGTCATGAGCGCAGGCCAGAGCCTGGTCCTGGTGCACGGTGCCATGTTGCTTCTGGTGGCGGCTTTCTTCTGGTATCGGTTCAAGGGGCCCTGGGCGAAATGAGCACCCTGTTTCGCTATGTGACGCGGGAAATCCTGGCTTCCACGGTGGTCGCCCTGCTCGCCCTGACCGCCCTGTTCACCTTTTTCGATTTCATCGCCGAGCTGAAGGACGCCCATACCGAGACCTACACGCCGGTCACGGCCACCCTGTATGTGGTCATGAACATTCCCGGGCAGATCTACGAACTGCTGCCCATCGCCATGCTGGTGGGCGCCCTGTTTGCCTGGAACCGGATGGCGCTGGCGTCCGAATTCACCGTCATGCGGGCTTCCGGCCTGGCCACGCCGCGCCTCGCCCTCTGGATGGTGTGGCTGGGCCTGTTGCTGGGAACGGCCACCCTACTGTTTGGTGAGTTCGTTACGCCTCATGCCGACCGCGCCGCGCAACAGGTGAAGGTGCGCGCGACCAAGGGTGTAGTCGCGCAGGATTTCCGCACCGGCCTGTGGGCCAAGGATGGCCGCACCTTCATCAACATCCGGGAAATTTCCCCTGATGCCGTCCTGGTAGGGGTCCGTCTGTTCGAGTTCGACGAGGATTTTCGCCTGCGCGTCCTGCGCCAGGCGGAGCGCGCAAATTGGCGGGACGGCCACTGGATGCTGCAGGGGGTGTCGCAGACCGTCATCGGCGAGCGCAGCACCCGCACGGCGCTGGAGCCGGATCAACGCTGGGACAGTGCAGTGACCCCGGATCTGCTGACGGTCCTGATGGTGGTGCCGCAGAAAATGTCCATCACCGCCCTGCACGCCTACGTCGGCCATCTCGACGAGAACAAGCAGGACGCCGAACGTTATCGCATCGCGCTGTGGGGCAAGCTGGCCTACCCGCTGGCGGCGCCGGCCATGTTGCTGCTGGCCCTGGCCTTCGCTTTCCGCCCGCCCCGCGTGGGCGGCGCCGGCGGCCGCCTGCTCACGGGCATCCTGATCGGACTGGGTTTCCACCTCGCCAATCGCATGGCGGCCCAGGTCGCACAACTGCAGGGCTGGCCGGCGCCGGCGGTCGCGCTGACCCCCATCCTTACCTTCACCCTGGCCGCGGTGCTGGCGGTGTGGTGGGTGGAAAGACGGGTTTAGGCGCGCAGCAGGCGGGTGCCGGCCAGGCGATCCTGAAGGAACTGACGGTCGCGGGTGAACCAGGCCGCCCACCAGCCGATCCCCAGCAGCAGCAGGTTCAGCCCGGCGAACAGGAAGCGCGTCCAGGCCTGGCGCCAAGTCGGCGGGCCTCCCCTAGCCGATTCGATGCGGATGTGCCAGGTCTTCATCGCCAGGGTCTGGCCCTTGTGCCAGAACAGCGCGAAATAGAACCCGGCGACGAGGAACACGTAGACGCGCAGCAGAATGACCATCGCTTCGTGCGGCAGGCCCGTGCCGAGGGCCGCCAGCGGCAACGCCGCAAGCAGGCACACGGCCGTCAGCAGAAAGGCGTCGTAGAGGGCGCTGGCCAGGCGACGCGGCACGCCGGGCACGGCGGCACACGCATCCGCGTCGATCGACATCATCGGCGCGGCGAATCGGTTTCGGCCCAAAGCCGTTTCACCTCTTCCTGTTCGCGCGCCGGCAATTCGCTCAGCTTGCGGTAATTCTCCCGCGCCCGCTCGCGTTGCTCGCGCGTCAACTGGGTCCAGGGGCGCAGGCGGGAATAGAACACGTCTTGCTGCGCGGCGGACAGGCGCGAGAATTCGCGTGCGAGCTGGCGCAGCTTCAGGCGTTGCTCGGCGGGAAGCTGGTTCCAGTCATAGGCGATGGGAGCGAGCGCCGTGCGCTCCTGTACCGAGAGTTGCTCCCAGGTGGGTGCCTCCGCAGCCCGCGCAAGGATTGACGCGCAGGCGCAGGCGAGGGCCAGGATCAGCGCCGGTAGCCTTGCAGCCATGGCGCGAAAACGCGGTCGGCATAGATCCCGGGCGGCAGTTCGCCGGTCAACAGCAGCAGGTCGGTTTCCACGCCGCTGGTGAGTTCCTGCTGGCGCATATAGGCCCAACCCGCGAACAGCAGGAGGATTACCAGCAAAGCGGCGATCCATACGTGCCGCAGGGGCCACGCCAGGGTGCCGCTGCCGTCGCGGATGGGGGCGTCGGCATGCGTCAGGGCATGGTGACGCAGCGCACTCAGGCGAGCGATGGTGGCGGCATCCAGCTCGCGTGTGCCGCGATGCAACGCACGGGTTACAGAGCCGATGATTTCCTGCTCGTTCACGGTGAGATACCTTTATTTTTCAGCTTTTCAGCCAGAGCGGCGACGGCGCGGAAACAGTGCGTCTTCACGCTACCCTCGCTGCAACCCATGGCTTCGGCGGTCTCCGCCACATCGAGTTCCTCCCAATAACGTAACAGAAACGCCTCGCGTTGACGCGCCGGCAGTTCCGATATGGCCGCCTCGATGATCGCCAGCTCCTCGTTGCCCGAGGAACGTTGTTCCGGTCCGTCCCGCTGCGGTGATTCCAGGTGGCCGGCGAGGGATTCCAGGGTTTCCCCGGGTTCGTCGTCCTTGTCGCGCAGGGGCGAGACCAGGCGCACCCAGAAATCGCGCACGCGGGCACGACGGAAATGGTCGTGGATGGCGTTGCGCAGGATGCGCTGGAACAGCAGTGGCAACTGTTCCGCAGGCTTCTCGCGGTAACGTTCGACCAGGCTGAACATGGCGTTCTGCACGATGTCCAGGGCATGATGGTGATCCCGCACGGCGTATACCGCCTGCTTGAAGGCGCGGCGCTCGGCGCCGGCGAGGAAGGCATCGATCTCCTGGGGGGAAGCCACGCGTGTTTCCGGAGTTGCGGCCCCGCCACTATAGCAATTCGTCGCGCGGGTAGCTCTTTGATTTGCAATGGGATGGGGTTTCCGCTAACATGCCGCGTTTTCCGGATCGACCCAGTTTTGGAGACAGGCATGTACGCGGTGATCAAGACCGGTGGCAAGCAATACAAGGTGGCCGCTGGCGGCAAACTTAAAGTGGAAAGCCTTCCCGTGGAAGTGGGCGGCGAGGTGGAAATCAAGGACGTCCTGATGGTGGCCGACGGTGCCGACGTCAAGGTGGGCACCCCCATGCTGGCTGGCGCCTCCGTGAAGGCCACGGTGCTCTCCCATGGCCGTCACGACAAGGTGATGATTTTCAAGATGCGCCGCCGCAAGCACTACCGCAAGACCCAGGGGCATCGTCAGAACTACACGGAAATCCGCATCGACGGCATCGCCGTTGCGTAACTCCGCCTGAACGAGGACAACAGACATGGCACACAAAAAAGCAGGCGGCAGCTCCCGCAACGGCCGCGAGTCCGAATCCAAGCGCTTGGGCGTCAAGCGTTACGGTGGCCAGTTCGTGCCCGCCGGCAACATCCTGGTGCGCCAGCGCGGCACCCAGTTCCATCCCGGCCTGAACGTGGGCGTGGGCAAGGATTACACCCTGTTCGCCAAGGTGGACGGCGTGGTGGAGTTCACCGTCAAGGGCCCGCACAAGCGTCGCACCGTCAGCGTGGTGCCCGTCGCCGCCTGACCCTCCCGCCGGGAACGAGAAGAGCCCTATCCCCGGATAGGGCTTTTTTGTTTCGAGGCCCCACTGAGCAGACCGCGCCCATGAAATTCATCGACGAAGCCCTGATCGACGTGGCCGCCGGCAACGGCGGCAACGGCTGCGCCTCCTTCCGCCGGGAGAAGTTCATCCCCATGGGCGGCCCGGACGGCGGCGACGGCGGCCGCGGCGGCAGCATCTGGGCCCAGGCCGACCGCAATCTGAACACCCTGGTGGAGTATCGCTACACCCGCTCCTTCAAGGCTAAGAACGGCGAACAGGGACGCGGCAGCGACTGCTACGGCAAGGGTGGCGACGACCTGATCCTGAAGGTGCCGGTCGGCACGGTCTTCCAGGACGCGGACAGCGGCGAGGTCATCGCCGACCTGGCCAGGGACGGGCAGAAGGCCCTCATCGCCAAGGGCGGCAAGGGCGGCCTCGGCAACCTGCACTTCAAGTCCAGCACCAACCGGGCGCCGCGCCAGTGCACCCCGGGGGAGCCCGGCGAGGAACGGCGCTTGCGCCTGGAATTGAAGGTGCTGGCGGACGTCGGCCTGCTGGGCATGCCCAACGCCGGCAAGTCCACCCTGATCCGCTCCATCTCCGCCGCCAAGCCCAAGGTGGCCGACTACCCCTTCACCACCCTCCACCCCAACCTGGGCGTGGTCCGCGTAGACGCCGACCGCAGCTTCGTGGTGGCCGATATCCCCGGCCTCATCGAGGGCGCCGCCGAGGGCGCCGGCCTGGGCCATCAGTTCCTGCGCCATCTGGCGCGCACCCGGTTGCTGCTGCACTTGGTCGATCTGGCACCCTTCGATCCGGACACCGATCCGGTGCGCGAGGCGCGCGCCATCGTCGAGGAACTGCGCAAGTACGACGAGGACCTCTACCGCAAGCCCCGCTGGCTGGTGCTGAACAAGACCGACCTGGTGCCCGAGGCGGAGCGTTCCGCGCGCATCGTCGACTTCGTCCTGGACTATGGTTGGGACGGTCCCGTGTTCGCCCTCTCCGCGATCTCCGGCGAGGGCTGCCCGCCCCTGGTGTTCGCCATCATGGCGCACCTGGAAGAGAACCGGCGCAGCGTGGATTCCGAGGAGCACGAAGCGCCGGAGGAGGACGCATGAATCCTTCCGTCATCGCCGAGGCCCGCCGCCTGGTGGTCAAGGTCGGCAGCAGCCTCGTCACCAACGAGGGCCGTGGCCTTGACCACGCCCGCCTGGCCCTCTGGGCGGCACAGATCGCCGCCCTCATGGAGATGGGCAGGGAAGTGGTCCTGGTCAGCAGCGGCGCCATCGCCGAGGGCATCCAGCGCCTGGGCTGGAAGAAGCGGCCCAAGGTCATCAACGAACTGCAGGCCGCCGCCGCCGTCGGCCAGATGGGCCTGATCGAGGCCTACGAGCGCAGTTTCCGCGCCCATCACCTGCATACCGCCCAGATCCTCCTCACCCACGCCGACCTGGCCGACCGGGAGCGTTACCTGAATGCCCGTTCGACACTGCGCACGCTTCTTGAACTAAAGGTCATCCCCATCATCAACGAGAACGACACGGTCACCACCGAGGAAATCAAGGTCGGCGACAACGACACACTGGGGGCGCTGGTCGCCAACCTGATCGAGGCCGACGCCCTCATCATCCTTACCGATCAACCCGGCCTCTACACCGCCGATCCGCGCAAGCACGCGGACGCGGAATTCGTGCACGAGGCCGTCGCCGGCGAACCCGCCCTGGAGGAGATGGCCGGCGGCGCCGGTTCCAACGTCGGTACCGGCGGCATGATCACCAAGATCCTGGCGGCCAAGCGGGCCGCCCGCAGCGGCGCCCACACCGTCATCGTCAGCGGCCGCGAGCCGGACGTGCTGGCCCGGCTGGCGCGGGGCGAAGCCCTGGGCACCCAGCTGGTCACCCGCCAGGCGCCGCTGGCCGCCAGGCGCCAGTGGCTAGCCGACCATGTCCAGGTGGAGGGCAAGCTGGTGTTGGATGCCGGAGCCGCCAAGGCCCTGCGCAAACAGGGCAAGAGCCTGCTGCCCATCGGTGTGGTCGAGGTGCGCGGTGAATTCCACCGGGGCGCGGTGGTGGCCTGCCTGGACGAGTCCGGGCGCGACTTCGCGCGGGGTCTGGCCAATTACAGCGCTGACGAGGCGAGGCGCATCGCCCGCAAGACCACCACGGAGATCGAAGCCATCCTCGGCTACGTCGACGAGCCGGAGCTGATCCATCGGGATAACCTGGCCCTGCTCTGAGATCGCATTCCCCCTTTTGTCAAGGCGGGCGCGGCGGGAAAGCCTCAATCCACCAGCGCCCTCGGCAACGGGAAGTTCACGTTTTCCTCGATGCCCGCCAGCGGCACCACGGCACTGGCGCCCAGTTCCCGCAGTCGGGCGACCACCCCTTCGACCAGCACCTCCGGCGCGGAAGCCCCGGCGGTGACGCCGATACGGGACTTACCCGCGAACCAGGCCTCCTGCAACTGCCCGGCGTTGTCGACCATGTAGGCGTCGAGCCCCATGTTGCGGGCCACTTCCCGCAAGCGGTTGGAGTTGGAGGAATTGGGCGAGCCCACCACGATGACCAGGTCGCATTCGGCGGCGAGCTTCTTCACCGCGTCCTGGCGGTTCTGGGTGGCGTAGCAGATGTCGTCCTTCTTGGGCCCGCGGATGTGGGGGAAGCGGGCCTTGAGGGCCTCCACCATGCGCGCCGCGTCGTCCACCGACAAGGTGGTCTGGGTGACGTAGGCGAGCTTCTCCGGGTCGGCGACGTGGAGCTTGGCCACATCCGCGATGCCGTCGACCAGATACATGCCGGACTCGGATTGGCCCATGGTGCCTTCCACCTCCGGATGGCCCTTGTGGCCGATCATGATGATTTCCAGGCCCGCCTCCCGCATTTTCTTCACTTCCACGTGCACCTTGGTGACCAGGGGGCAGGTGGCGTCGAATACCCGCAGACCCCGCTCTTCGGCTTCCTTGCGCACCGACAGGGGCACGCCGTGGGCGCTGTAGATGAGGGTGGAGCCGCGGGGGACCTCGTTCATGGCCTCGATGAAGACGGCGCCCTTGGCTTTCAGGTCATCCACCACGAACTTGTTGTGCACCACCTCGTGGCGCACATAGATGGGGGCGCCGAACTTCTTCAGGGCCTGTTCGACGATGGCGATGGCGCGGTCGACGCCGGCGCAGAAGCCGCGCGGATTGGCGAGGAGGATGGTGGGTTGCATGGGATCACTCGACAGCAAGAATCTTCACCTCGAACTCCACCGGCAGGCCGGCGAGGGGATGGTTGAAATCCACGGTCACGGTCTCGTCGCCGATGGCACGCAGGATGCCGTGCATGGACTGGCCGTTGGGCAGGTCGAAGGCCATTTGCAGGCCTTCGCACAATTCGCTTTGCGGCGGGAAGTCGGCGCGGGGCAGGGCGTGCACCAGGGCGGGGTCGTGCAGGCCGAAGGCTTCGCGGGCATCGAGTTGCCAGCTACGGTGGTCGCCTGGCCGTAGGTCCAGCAGCAGGATCTCCAGACGGCCGTCCATTTCGCCACGGCCCAGGCTGAAGGTCTCCGGCTCGTCGTCGGCGAAGGTATCGACGATGTCCTCGCCCGCGCAGGCCAGGCGGTAATGCAGGGTGACCCGGGCGCCGGGGCGGATGCCGTCGCTCACGCCTTGTCCGTCTTGCGGAAGCTGTCCAGCACAAGCAGTACCGCGCCCACGCTGATGCCCGAGTCGGCCACGTTGAAGGCGGGGAAGTGCCAGCCGACCAGGTGGAAATCCAGGAAGTCGATGACGTGGCCGTACAGGGCCCGGTCGATGACGTTGCCCACTGCGCCGCCCAGGATCAGGGCCAGGGCCAGGCAGAACAGGGGCTGCCCCCTTGTCTTGCGCAGCAGGTACAGAATGAAGACGGCAGCCACAAGGCCCACCGCCATGAAAAACCCCCGCTGCCAGCCGGGCTGGTCGGCGAGCAGGGAAAAGGCGGCGCCTGGGTTGTGGACGTGGACCAGGTTGAAGAAGCCGGTGAGGCGAATGACGTCCTGGTAGGCGGCGAGGTGGTGCATCACGACCACTTTGCTGATCTGGTCCAAGACCAGCACCAGGGCCGCGAGCCAGAGCCAGGCGAGGCCGCTTTTCCCCTCGCCCTCTCCCCCAGCTCCTCCCGCGCCCGCGGGGGAGAGGTGTTCAGGCGTGTTCACGTTGCTCGCCCTCGCCATGCAGATTGCTTACACAACGCCCGCACAGGCCGGGGTGGGCCGGATCGGCGTTGACGTCGGCGCGCACGTGCCAGCAGCGCTCGCATTTCTCGTGGGCCAGGGCGGTGACTTCGACACGGGTGTCGCCGCCGGCCTTCACCACCTGCGCGGCGGAGGTGATGAGCACGAAGCGCAGGTCGTCGCCCAGACCGGCGAGCAGGTCGAAGTCTTTGCCGTCGGCATGGAAGGTGACATCGGCCTGCAGGGAGGAACCGACCTTGCCCTCCACCCGCAGTTCCTCGATGCGCTTCAGGGCCTGGCCGCGCAGTTCCCGCAGGCGGCTCCAGCGTGCCAGCAGGCTTTCCTCTTGAGCTTGCCTGGGCAGTTCGTGCCAAAGACCCAGGAACACGCTGTCCGACTTGCATTGCAGGGCCCAGATTTCCTCGGCGGTGAAGGAGAGGATGGGGGCCATGAGCCGGGTCAGCGTTTGCAGGATGTGCCACAGGGCGCTTTGCGCGGCTTTGCGCGGGCGGCCGTCCTTGGCGGTGGTGTAGAGCC
>VGVT01000018.1 GCA_016873935.1 Betaproteobacteria bacterium
ACCTATCCATATGATCCACAATGGCTTTCTCTAATGGTATCCATTAGAACCCGCTTCGCCACAGCACCATGGCGATCCATCGCAGCTTGCACCAGATTCACGAAAAATGGCTAATGGACAATCTGGGTTCATTCTAGACAGAACGACGGCATGCGGGTGTCCGGCCTAATTGAGCCCGGCACCATGGCGCCGGTACCAGTCCACCCAGCGGGCGATGCCGTCGGCCAGTTCGGTCTTCGGCTCGAAGCCGACATCGCGCCTGAGGTCCTCGATGTCGGCGTAGGGTGCAACACGTCGCCCCGGTGTATCGGAAGGGACTACCAGGCCGAGGTAACCAGTGCCGATGACGGTGAGCTTCATTGCGTCGGGCTTTAGGGAATGGGATATGGGAAATCCGGAGGTATGGGAAGGAGCGAATTCTAGCCTGCCGATGTTGCGCTTATCGGCATGCCTACAGCCAAGCTTGAGGCTGTCACAGAGGGATTTGTCTGCAGGGCACGGATTACTTCGTCACATCGACGCCCCGTCAAGCAACTTCGCGCGCCGCATACTCCGGCGATCCCTCTCACACCATGCCGTTATGCCGCAACAGCGCGTCGATGGTGGGCTCCCTTCCCCGGAACGCCTTGAACGACTCGATGGCCGGCCGCGCGCCGCCCTGGGCAAGGATTTCGCTCCAGAAGCGGTGGCCGATGTCGGGGTTCAGCCCTCCGTTCTCCTCGAACAGGCTGTAGGCGTCGGCCGACAGCACTTCCGCCCACTTGTAGCTGTAGTAGCCGGCCGCGTAGCCGCCGGCGAAGATGTGCGAGAAGTTGTTGGGGAAGCGGTTGTACTCGGGCGGATGCACCACCGCCACCTGTGCGCGGATGTCGCGCAGCAGTTCCAGCGCGGTCCTGCCCGGCGGCAGGTCGTGGTGCAGGTGCATGTCGAACAGGGCGAACTCGATCTGGCGCACGGTCTGCATGCCGGCCTGGAAGTTCTTGGCGGCCAGCATCTTGTCGAACAGTTCGCGCGGCAGGGGTTCGCCGGTGTCGACATGGCCGGTCATGTGCTTCACCACGTCCCATTCCCAGCAGAAGTTCTCCATGAACTGGGAGGGCAGTTCCACCGCGTCCCATTCCACGCCGTTGATGCCGGACACGCCCAGGTCCTCCACACGGGTTAGAAGATGGTGCAGGCCGTGGCCGAATTCGTGGAACAGGGTGATGACGTCGTCGTGGGTGAGCAGCGCCGGTTTGCCGCCGACGGGGCGGGTGAAGTTGCAGTTCAGGTAGGCGACCGGGGTCTGGATGCCCTCGCCCTTCCGGCGCCGGGTGATGGCGTCGTCCATCCAGGCGCCGCCACGCTTGGTGTCGCGCGCGTAGAGGTCGAGGTAGAACTGGCCGATCAATTGGCCCGCGCGGTCCCGGATGGCGAAGAACTTCACGTCCTCGTGCCAGACCGGCGCCGCGTCCTCGCGGATATCGAGGCCGTACAGGGTCTCGATGACACGGAACAGGCCAGCCAGGGTCCGGGGCTCGGTGAAGTACTGCTTCACCTCGTTCTCCGAGAAGGCGTAGCGGGCCTCGCGCAGCTTCTCGCTGGCATAGGCCACGTCCCAGGCCTGCAGGTCGGGCAGGTCCAGTTCGGCGGCGGCGAAGTCGCGCAGTTCCGCCATGTCCTGTTCCGCGTAGGGCTTGGCGCGGGCCGCCAGGCTGCCGAGGAAATCCAGCACTTCCGCCGGCGTGTCCGCCATCTTCGGTTCGAGGGAGACCTGGGCGTAGGAGTCGAAACCCAGCAGCTTCGCCGCCTCCCCGCGCAGTTCCAGGATGCGGGCGATGAGGGCGGTGTTGTCCAGGTTCTCCGGCCCGAACTCGGAGGCGCGGGTGGTGTAGGCCCGGTACATCTCTTCCCGAAGCGCCCGGTTCGCGCAGAACTGCATGACGGGCAGGAAGGAGGGAGCCTGCAGGTTCAGCTTCCAGCCGGTCTTGCCGTCCGCTTCCGCCATTTCCCGGAACATGGCCTTGGCGTCGTCGGGCAGGCCGGCGAGTTCGGCTTCGTCCTCGATGAACCTGCTCCAGGCGTTGGTGGCGTCGAGCAGGTTCTCCTCGAACTTGGCGGAGAGCTTGGACAACTCCTCCTGGATGGCCATGAAGCGCGGCTTGTCGGCTTCCGGCAGCTCGGCGCCGCCCAGGCGGAAGTCGCGCAACTCGTTATCGACGACCTTGCGCCGGGCCGGAGTCAGATGCGCGTGGGCATCGGAAGCGGCCAGCGCCTTGTACTTGCGGAACAGCCCTTCGTGCTGGCCCAGTTCGGCGTAGTACTGGGTGATCTTTGGCAGGTTGGCGTTGTAGGCCTCGCGCAGCTCCGGACTGTCCAGCACCGAATGCAGGTGCGAGACCTGGCCCCAGGCCCGCGACAGGCGCTCGTTGGCGTCTTCCAGGGGCTGCACGAAGGCGTCCCAGGTGGGCGGGGTGGCGGGGCGGCACAGGGTTTCCACCAGGGCGCGGTTCTCCGCCAGGAGTTGCTCCACGGCGGGGGTGACGTGTTCGGGTTGGACTTCGCTGTAGCGGGGCAGGCCGGAGAAATCGAGCAGGGGGTTCATGGTTGGTAAGTGGTGAGTGGTAAGTGGTGAGTGGTAAGTGGTAAGGAGTGAAAGGCGAGTATCGGACCAAAGACGCGCTTTTCAAGGCATAGTTTCAGCCAATTCCATTGCGATTTCCGATCATGGCCATCGAATCCTACCGCGACCGCCTGCCCCACCTGGGGCGCGATGTCTATGTCCACCCCGCCGCCACCGTCATCGGCGACGTCGAGCTGGGCGACGAGGTGTCGGTGTGGCCGGGCGTGGTCATCCGCGGCGACGTCAACTTCATCCGCATCGGCGCGCGCAGCAACATCCAGGATGGCTGCATCCTGCACGTGAGCCGGCCCAGCGCGCGCAATCCCGATGGCGCGCCCCTGCTCGTCGGCCGCGACGTCAGCGTGGCCCACGCTGTGGTCCTGCACGGCTGCACGATCGGCGACGAGTGTCTGATCGGCATGGGTTCCCTGGTCATGGACCGGGCCGTGCTGGAACCCCGCGTGCTGCTGGGGGCGGGCAGCCTGGTGCCGGAGGGCGGCGTGCTGCAATCCGGCTGGCTGTATTTCGGCCGGCCGGCCAGGGCGGTGCGCTTGCTGGACGCGGGCGAACTGGAACACTTCGGCGTGCTGGCCGAGAACTACGTGCGTCTGGCCGGCGAGTACCGCGCCTGCTCCGCCGCGGCGACCTCCCCAGGTTGACCGGCTCAGCGTTTCCGTTCCAGCCGCTTGCTGTGCCGGTTCAGGCTGCCGGTGAGTTCGGAGATGATCTCCCCTGCCGCGTGGATGATCTGGTTGGGGGTGAAGCCGCACTGCCGCATCTCCCGATAGAAGCCCTTGGCCAGCAGCTTGGCCACCCGCTCGGGTTCGTGCGCGGACAGTTCGGTTACCGCCAGGGCGTCGGACTGGCCCGAGCGGGCCAGGGCGAGTTGGGCGAAGCGGGAATTGAGCAGGCTTTCCAGGCGGGCGACCTGCACGGAGCGGGCGATGAGCTGGGCGGCCAGTTGCGCGGTTGCCAGGTCGGCGGCGCTGAAGGTGGCGCGCTCGACGGGGTTGCTGATGTTGAGCACGCCCACCGGCTTGCCGCCCAGCACCAGGGGGCAGGCCATGAAGGCGCCGGCATCGGCCGGCCGGCGCGCGGTGGCTTTCCAGACGGAACGGTCGATGCGGCCGACCCGGACGCTGGCGCCCGAGGCCAGCACCCGGCCGGCGATGCCCTCGCCCGGCGCCTGTTCCTGCTGCCAGGCCGCCTCCGGCAGTTCGCCGTAGAGGGCGGCCAGCCTGAGCCGGGCGCTTTTGCCTTCGCCGGAGTCCAGCAGCATCAGGGAGACGCGCCGCGCCGCCAGCATTTCCCCGGTCAAGCCGGCGAGGCGATAGAGGGTGTCCTCGAAGCTGCCGCAGGGCTGGAAACCGGCGAGCTCGAGCAGTTTGGCCTGGCGTTGGGTGCTGCGCGGCATTTGTATTCCCCCCGTGGTCGGATCGGCGGCAAGCATAGGCCGGAGCGGATGTCGGCGCCAAGCGCGCCGCTTTCACCCGGCACCCAGGGTACCCCCCGGCGCTCAGTTGAGGGCGCTGGCCAGCTTGCGGCGATAGGTGGCGACCAGTTCGCCCTGGCCGCCCAGCATGTTGAATACCGCCAGGATGGTCTTGCGCGCGGCGTCGTCGTTCCAGTAGCGGTCGCGGCGCACGATCTCCAGCAGTTCGTCGAGGCCCTCGGCATGGCGGCCGGCGGCCACCAGCAGGTTGGCGAGCTGCATGCGGCGTTCCATGTCGGCGGGATCGGCGGCGATGCGCTGCCGCAAGTCGGACTCGTCGCCGCCCTGCTGGCCGCCCAGGGCGAAAGTGAGCCGCGCGATGAGCTGCTGCGCGCGGTCCTCCATGCGGGTCGCCGGCGACAGGCTGTCGAGCAGGCGCTTGGCTTCGTCGAGCTGATCCATGGACAGCAGGATGTCGACGGCATCCAGGCGCACCTCCTCGTTGCCGGCGTCCAGCTTCGAGGCTTCTGCCAGCAATTGCAGGGCCTTGGCGCTGTCGCCGGCGGCGCGCGCCCGGTTGGCAGCGGCGCGCAGTTCCTCGGCGGGCGAGGGAATGATGCGGTCGAGGAAGGCGCGTACCTCGGCCTCGGGAATCGCGCCGGAGAACTCCTCCAGCATTTCGCCGTTGTACACCGCCTTGATGCTGGGGATGCCGCGCACGCCGAACTGGGCGGCCAGCTCCTGGTTGTGGTCGGCGTTGATCTTGGCGAGGATGAACCTGCCCTGGTATTCCTCCGCCAGCTTTTCCAGGATGGGTTTCAGGACCTTGCAGGGACCGCACCATTCGGCCCAGAAATCCATGACCACCGGGGTATGGCGGGAGTTTTCGAAGACGACCTGCTCGAAATTGCTGGCGTCGACGTCGTAGGCGAATTGGGGCATGGATGGGATGGCGGGTAGCTGGTAGCGGGTAGTTTGTAGCTCGTAGCTGGTTACTGGCCGCCGCTGGCGATGCGTTTGGCGAGTTCTGCGGCCTTGCCGGTGTAGCTCGCCGGGGTGAGAGCCAACAGTTGCTGCTTGGCTTCGGCGGGGATGGCGAGGTCGAGGATGAACTTGGCCAGGGTGGCCTGGGTGATGCCGTCCTGACCACGCGTCAGTTTTTTCAACTGCTCGTAGGGTTTCTCCAGGCCGTAGCGGCGCATCACGGTCTGGATGGGTTCGGCCAGCACCTCCCAGTTGGCCGCCAGGTCCTCGGCCAGGCGGGCGGGACTGGCTTCCAGCTTGTCCAGGCCGCGCAGCAGGCTTTCGTAGCCGAGCAGGGCGTAGCCGAGAGCGACGCCCATGTTGCGCAGCACGGTGGAGTCGGTGAGGTCGCGCTGCCAGCGCGAGATGGGCAGCTTCTCGGAAAGGTGGCGCAGGACCGCGTTGGCCAGGCCCAGGTTGCCTTCCGAATTCTCGAAGTCGATGGGGTTGACCTTGTGCGGCATGGTCGACGAGCCCACCTCGCCCTCCTTCAGCTTCTGCTTGAAGTAGCCCAGCGAGATGTAGCCCCAGACGTCGCGATCCAGGTCGATGAGCACGCTGTTGATGCGGGCGCAGGCGTCGAACAGCTCGGCCATGTAGTCGTGCGGCTCGATCTGGATGGTGTAGGGGTTGAAGTCGAGGCCGAGGTTTTCCACGAAGCGCCAGGCGAAGGTCTCCCAGTCGAAGTCGGGGTAGGCGGCGAGATGCGCGTTGTAATTGCCGACCGCGCCGTTGATCTTGCCCAGGCAGGCAACCTCGGCGAAGCGGTCGATGCCGCGGCGCAGGCGGAACACCACGTTGGCCAGTTCCTTGCCCAGGGTGGTGGGCGAGGCAGGCTGGCCGTGCGTGCGCGCCAGCATGGGTTGTTCGGCCAGATCACCAGCCAGCGCCGTGAGGCGTGCCTCGACGCGGCGCAGGGCGGGCAGCAGGACCTCCGCGCGGGCATCGCGCAGCATGAGGGCGTGCGACAGGTTGTTGATGTCCTCGGAGGTGCAGGCGAAGTGGATGAACTCATGCACCCGCGCGACCTGGTGGTTGCCGGCCAGCCGTTCCTTGAGGAAATACTCGATGGCCTTGACGTCGTGGTTGGTGGTTTTTTCGTGGGTCTTGACCGCCTCGGCGTCGGCCGGCGAGAAGTCGCGCGCGAGGGCGTCGAGTTCGGCCAGGGTGGCGGCTGAGAACGGCGGCACCTCGGCGATCGCCGGCTCGGCCGCCAGTGCCTTCAGCCACTCGATCTCTACCCGCACGCGGTAGCGCATGAGGCCGAATTCGCTGAAAAAGGGCGCGAGCTTGTCGCCGGTGCGGCGGTAGCGGCCGTCGAGGGGAGTGAGGGCGGTGAGGGCGGTGAGGGCGGTCAGTTCCATGGTCGTTTATGAGGTCAAAGCTTCTGGCGCAGGGCCAGGGCGGTCTGATTGCGCAGCGCTTTGATCAGGCCCAGGGCCTGATTCGACACCTGCAAGGGGGCGTCGATGCGGTCGGCATAGAACAGGGCGAGGGGCTTGCCCTCGACCATGATGGGCAACAGAAGAAAGGAATGCGCACACACGGTTTGCTGGTGCCAGTCGGGGATGCGGGTGCGGATATTATCCGCCGTGGTGTCGGAAATCAGAATGTCCTGGCCCTTCGCGGTGGCGGCATGGAAGACGTCGGGCGCGAAGCCCAGGGGGATGCGGAAGGCGTTGCGCATCGACAGCGCGTTGGGTCCCAGGCCGACGCGGCCGATCAGGGCCTGGCTGGGCCGGTCCAGCACGCAGGCGAGGACGTGGTCGAACAGTTCGGTGCGATAGAGGATTTCCACGGCCGTCTTGAACACGTCGGCCACATGGTAGGGCCCCAGCAGCAGGGCGGTCAGATCCTGCATGCCCAGGGCCAGGACGTCGGTGGGGTCGCCCTGGGCGGCGGCGTCCTCGCGCGCCGCCGGCGGGGACTCGGGCGAGGCGGCTGCCGTGGCCGCGGCGGGGGTACCCTGTCGCGGCAGCAGGGGCAGGGTGCTGCTCTTGCTCACGTCCATGCTCGGGATCAACGCTTCCTCGCGCAGGCTTTCCACCGCCTTGCGCACGTGTTCCACCAGGCTTTCCCGGCTGACGCGGGCGGCGTCGCGGTAGCGCAGATAGAGTCCTTCGACGGCCTGTTCCTGTTCCTCCGGACGCTTGCCGGCCATGCTCTTGTGCAGATCCCGCGCCAGATTGGCGACGACCCGCAGACGCCCGCTTTCGGAACCCGAGGCTTTCACGCTGGCCTCGTCCAGGGGGGTCATGGCGTGCAGGATGGCGGGCGGGAAATGCCAGCGCCGGGCGATGGCCAGGCCGAGCTGATCGTAATCCACGCCGAACACCCGCAGGGCGGCGGCTTCCTCGCCGAGCAGTTCGTCGGCCATCAGCCGGCGGACCTGCTCGGTACGCTCGAAGAAGTGGAAGCGAGCCATGAGCCGGCCGAGATCGCGGAACAGGGCGCTGATGAAGGCCTCCTCGCCGTCGCGCACACCGGCGGCGGCGGCGAGCCGGCGGCCGAGAATGCCGCGGAAGAAGCTGTCCACCGCCTCGCCCTTGAGTTCATCCACATGCGCGCGGTTCTGCAGGTGCTCGAACAGCATCAGGGTGACCGCGGCGTCGCGCACCGCGTCGAAACCCAGGATGACCACGGCGCGGCTGATGGTGCTGATGGGCTGGGCGCCGTAATGGGCAGCGTTGACCAGGCGCAGCAGTTTCTTGGTCAGCGCGATGTCGCGCAGGATGATGTCGGTGAGGATGTTGGCGCGGCTGTTCTCGTCGCCGATGGCCCGGTTGATCTCGCCGATGGTGCGCGACAGGGCGGGGAAGTCGCCGCCCTCCTCCATCTCCAGCAGCAAGCGGTCCAGGGGGGAGGCGGTGGCGGCGTCGGGCATGTCGTCGCGACTCACACGGCGCGCCGGTCGAGCAGGGCCTGGGCGATGGTCATGCCGTCGACGTGCTCGAGTTCGCCGCCGGCCGGCAGGCCACGCGCGATGCGGGTCACGCTGAGGCCGCGCGCTTTCAGCAGTTCACCGGCGTAATGCGCGGTGGCCTCGCCCTCGGCGGTGAAATTGGTGGCCAGGATGACTTCTTCCGTGACGCCGTCGCGGGCGCGCTCGATCAGGCGCTCCAGGCCGATCTCGCGCGGGCCGATGCCGTCCAGCGGCGACAGCCGGCCCATCAGCACGAAATACAGGCCTTTGTAAGCCTGGGTCTCTTCCAGCCGGTTGAGGTCGGCGGGCATTTCCACCACGCACAGCAGGCGCGCATCGCGGCGCGGGCTGGCGCAGGTCTCGCAGATCGGAGCCTCGCTGAAGTTGTTGCAGCGCTGGCAATGATGCAGCCGTTCCAGCGCGCCGGTCAGCGCCAGCGACAGCCGCGCCGCGCCGGCGCGGTCGCGCTGCAGCAGGTGGTAAGCCATGCGCGCGGCGGACTTCGGCCCGACCCCGGGCAGGGCGCGCAGGGCATCGATGAGGGCGCCGAGGGGGGCGGGGAGCATTTTTTCTAGCGGGTAGAGGGTAGCTCGTAGCTGGTAGCTTTAATCAGCGCGCCTATGGCGCGGATATTTTTGCTACCAGCTACTTACTACGAGCTACCCGCTACCCTTCAAAACGGCAGCTTGAAGCCCGGCGGCAGGGGCAGGCCGGCGGTGGCGGCGGACATCTTGTCCTGCACCATGGTCTCGACCTTGCGCACCGCGTCGTTGACGGCGGCGGCCACCAGGTCTTCCAGCATGTCCTTGTCGTCGGCGAGCAGGGAGGGGTCGATGCTGATGCGCCTGACGTCGTGCTTGCCGGTCATGACCACCTTGACCAGACCGGCGCCGGATTCGCCTTCCACTTCCATTTCCGCAATCTTGGCCTGCAGCTTCTGCATGTTGTCCTGCATCTGCTGGGCCTGTTTCATCAGGTTGCCGATTCCGCCTTTGATCATCTTGCTTCCTTGTTCATGCCCTTCGGGGTATTCATGGGTGGGTGCCGGTCAGCCGGATCGTGTCGGCCAGCGGGCGGATATTGTTCAACATCGCGTCGCACTCGCGCACCAGGGTCTGCACGAAAGGGTCATCCCGCAAGGCGGCCAGTGCCTCGTCCTGGCGCGCCGCCTGCTCGCGGGCGCGGGCGGCGGCGGGGGAGGCGGCGGTCTCCGCGGCCAGCTCGAAATCCAGTTTCACGACTTCGCCCAGTTTTTCCGCCAGGGCCTCGCGCAGCTTGTCGCCGATGCTGCCCACCAGGTGTTTCTGGTGTTCCGGCAGGCGCAGGCGCAGGTGGGGGCCGACGCGGGAAATCAGTTCGCACTGCATGGCCAGTTGCCGCGCGAGGCCTGGGAGGCTCTCGGCCATGCTGCGCCAGTCAGTGTCCACGCACGGGGAGGGCGGCGCCGCCTGGTCCTCGTTGGCGGCCGGAATCGCGGCCAGGAGTGCGGGGGAAGCCGGCTTCGCCGCCATCGGCGCCTCACGCGAGGGCGCGGCGGAAACCCGCGTCGGGCCAGGAGGCTCAGCCCGCGTCGCCGGCGCGCTACCGGGCACGAAGGCGAGCATGCGCAACAGGGTCATGCTGAAACCGGCGTGTTCATCCGGCGCCCATTCGAGGTCGCGCCGGCCCAGGCTGGCGATCTGGTATTGCACCTGGATGGTCTCCTCGTCCAGGCGGCGGGCCAGTTCGAACAGGCGATCGCGTTCCGGCGCGTCCTCGGCCACCGCCTCGGGCACGCTGCGGGCCAGGGCGATCTGGTGCAGCAGGCCGGCCAGATCCTGCAGGGCGGCGTCGAAGGAAAAACCGCGCGCCGCCAGTGCGTCGGCCTCGCGCATGAGACGGGGGCCGTCCGCCGCCGACAGGGCCTCGAGCACCGGCAGCAGATAGGCCTGGTCGACCACGCCGAGCATGGCGCGGGTCTCTTCCTCGCGCACCTGGCCGCCGCCATAGGCGATGGCCTGGTCGGTCAGCGATAGGGCGTCGCGCATGCTGCCGGCGGCGGCGCGCGCCAGCAGGGCGAGGGCGCCGGACTCGAAGGGGACCTGTTCGGCCTCCAGCACCTGGCGCAGATGGCCGCTGACCTGGACGGCGGGCATCTGCTTCAGGTTGAACTGCAGGCAGCGCGACAGCACCGTCACCGGCACCTTCTGCGGGTCGGTGGTGGCGAGGATGAAGATGACGTGGCCGGGCGGCTCCTCCAGCGTCTTCAGCATGGCGTTGAAGGCGTGCTTGGAGAGCTGGTGCACCTCGTCGATGATGTAGACCTTGTAGCGGCCGGCGGTGGGCGCGTACTGGGCGTTCTCCAGTACCTCGCGCATGTTGTCGATGCCGGTGTAGGAGGCGGCGTCGATCTCGATCAGGTCGACGAAGCGGCCGCCGTCGATCTCCCGGCAGGCCGCGCAGGTACCGCAGGGTTCGGGCGTTACCCCGGTCTCGCAGTTGAGGCATTTGGCGAGGATGCGAGCCAGGGTGGTCTTGCCGACGCCGCGCGTGCCGGTGAACAGGTAGGCGTGGTGCAGGCGTCCCTGTGCCAGGGCGTTGGACAGCGCCCGCACCACATGCTCCTGGCCGACCAGTTGGGCGAAGCCACGCGGCCGCCACTTGCGGGCGAGGACCTGGTGGCTCATGGATTCGTGTTCCGCCCGTGCTGATTAATAGTTGTAGCCGAGGCGAACCTGATGGAAGTTGATGCCGTCGTTCGGGTCGCCAATGCCGGCGTTGGACAAATTCTGGAAGCGGTAGCCCAATTCGTAACGGTCCTTCTCGCCGAACATCCAGCCGAAGCCGATGTGGTCGCCGAAGCTGAAGTGGCTGCCGAAGTCCCGCTTGTCGTTGATCTTCTTCTCTGAGAGTAAGTGCGCGCCGATGGCCGCTTCCAGATAAAAACGGCTGAGGTTGGGGCTGAGGCGGAACACCGGGGTGATGCCGATATCCCAGAGGCTTTTCGCGCCCTGGCCGTCACCGTCCCAGTAGCCCAGGCTGGCTTCCCAGAAACCGGTGAGGTTCCAGCTCTTGCCCAGCATCCAGCGCTTGTCCCAGTTCCAGCGCAGGGCTACCCGCAGCATGTCGGTGGAACTGTCGCCAGTTCCCAATTCGATGCTTGATCCGTTGACGGCAAGGGCCGGTGGAGCGAGGGACAGGCCCAGGGCGAGAGTAAGGGTGGATAGCGCGAGTTTGCTCATGCGACAACTCCTGTGGTCGGCTTGGCGGACGGGCGAATAAGTCGAATAGGGGGTGGCGAGCCCGACCCCCGGCACTGGCATCGATCGCTGTGGCTGCTTCCTTCCGGACCTGACCAGGTTCACGACTTAGCCATGCGGGGAGACCCGCCACGCCGCATTCTAACTCAGGAGCCCGTATCCTGGCTTACTCGTCTTCGGCCGGTTCGGCCACCCGTCGCGCCCGCACTGCCTCGGCCAACTGGCGCAGCAGGGGCTCGGTGGCATCCCAGCCGATGCAGGCGTCGGTGATCGACTGGCCGTAGGCGAGTGGCTTGTCCGGCTGCAAATCCTGGCGGCCGGCATTGAGGTGGCTTTCGATCATTACCCCCATGATGCGCCGGTCTCCGCGCGCGATCTGGCCCGCCACGTCGGCGCCGACGTCGATCTGGCGCTGGTATTGCTTGCTGGAGTTGGCGTGCGAGAAGTCGATCATCACCTGCTGGCGCAGGCCCGCCGCGGCCAGTTCGCCACAGGCGGCGTTGACGCTGGTGGCGTCGAAGTTGGGCTGCTTGCCGCCGCGCAGGATGACGTGGCAATCCTCGTTGCCGGCGGTCTTGAATACCGCGACGTGGCCGGATTTGGTGATGGAGATGAAATGGTGGCGGGAGGCAGCGGCCTTGATGGCGTCGACGGCGATCCTCAGATTGCCGTCGGTGCCGTTCTTGAAGCCCACCGGGCAGGACAGGCCGGAGGCGAGCTGGCGGTGCGACTGCGATTCCGTGGTGCGCGCGCCGATGGCGCCCCAGGCCACCAGGTCGGCGATGTACTGCGGGGAAATCAGGTCGAGGAACTCGGTGCCGCAGGGCAGGCCCAGCACGTTGATTTCCAGTAACAGCTTGCGCGCCAGGCGCAGGCCCTCGTTGATGTCGAAGCTCTCGTTGAGGTGCGGGTCGTTGATCAGGCCCTTCCAGCCCACCGTGGTGCGCGGCTTCTCGAAATAGACGCGCATGACGATGACCAGGTCGCGTTCCAGTTCGTCCTTCAGGGCGCGCAGACGCTGGGCATAGTCCAGCGCGGCCCTGGGGTCGTGGATGGAGCAGGGACCCACCACCACCACCAGGCGGTCGTCGGCGCCGCGCAAGACGTCGTGGATGTCCTTGCGCGCCTGGAAGGGGGTGCGCAGGGTGGCGTCGCCGGCCTTGAGCTCGCGCATCAGCTGCATCGGGGCGAGCAGTTCGTCGCCCTGTTCGATGCGGGTGTCGTCGGTACGGTAGTGGGTCATGCAGGTTTCCTTGTCGATGCCGGCCCTGAAACGAAAAACCGCCAGGGTCCTGGCGGTTTTCGGGGGGCTCGATACGGCTTGCGTGACTCAGCGCCTCCCGGCCGCCAAGGCCAGGAAGTGGAGAAATCGAAAAAAGCGCCGAGAAATCAGGATCATGGACCGGATGCTAGCAGAGCGTGTTGCGCCGCGACAAGGCGTCGGCTTGATCCCGCTCAACCCACCTTGGGCAGGCGATGCAGGGCCGCCTCGATCTCGTGCTCGGGATAGGCGAAGTCCTCCAATTGGCCGGAGAAATAGCGGTCGTAGGAGGACATGTCGAAGTGGCCGTGGCCCGAAAGGTTGAAGAACAGCACCTTGGGTTCGCCGGTGTCCTTGCAGCGCAAGGCCTCGTCCATGCAGGCGCGGATGGCGTGGCAGGACTCGGGCGCGGGGACGATGCCCTCGGAGCGGGCGAAGGTAACGCCCGCCTCGAAGGTGGCGATCTGCGGCACCGCCACCGCCTCGATCAGCTTCTCGTGGTAGAGCTGCGACACCAAGGGCGAATCGCCGTGGTAGCGCAGGCCGCCGGCGTGGATGCCCGGGGGCATGAAGTCGTGGCCCAGGGTGTACATGAGCATGAGCGGGGTGAGACCCACCGTATCGCCAAAATCGTAGGCGTAGTGGCCCTTGGTCAGGGTCGGGCAGGAGATGGGCTCGGCCGCCACCAGGCGTACGTTCTTCGCCTTCGGGTCGCCGGCCGCCTTGTCCGCCAGGAAGGGGAAGGCGGTACCGGCGAAGTTGGAGCCGCCGCCGCAACAGGCGAACACCATGTCCGGATAGTCACCCACCTTCTCGAACTGCTTCTTCGCTTCCAGGCCGATGACGGTCTGGTGGTGGCAGACGTGGTTGAGCACCGAGCCCAGGGCGTAGTTGGTGTCGGGTCGGCTGGCGGCTTCCTCCACCGCTTCCGAGATGGCGATGCCCAAGCTGCCGTTGGATTCCGGATCCAACTCCAGGATCTTGCGGCCGGAGACGGTGTTCGGCGTCGGGCTGGCGAACACCTCGGCGCCCCAGGTCTGCATCATCGAGCGGCGGTAGGGCTTCTGGTTGTAGGAGATCTTCACCATGTACACCCGCACCTCCACCCCGAACATCTGTCCGGCAAGGGCCAGGGAACAGCCCCACTGGCCGGCGCCGGTCTCGGTGGCCAGGCGCTTGATGCCCGCCTGGGCGTTGTAATAGGCCTGGGCGATGGAAGTGTTGACCTTGTGCGAGCCGGCCGGCGATACCCCCTCGTACTTGTAGTAGATCTTCGCCGGGGTGCCCAGGGCGGCTTCCAGTTTGTGGGCGCGGAACAGGGGGCTGGGCCGGTACATGCGGTAGGCCTCTCGCACCGGCTCGGGGATGGGGATCCAGCGCTCGCCGGAAACTTCCTGCTCGATCAGGGACATGGGGAAGATGGCCGCCAGGGCTTCGGGACCGACGGGCTTACCGTCCGGGCCCAGGGGGGGTGCCGGCTTGTTGGGCATGTCCGCCACCACGTTGTACCAGTGGGTGGGGATGTCGGACTCGTCGAGCAGAATCTTGGTTTGCGGCATGAAGGTCTCCTGGTGGGTGCCGGTGGAACATGCCCGCCTGGGTGTCATGGCGCCATGACGGGCATCAAGCGCCGGCGCCTCCCCCGGCGCCGGTCGATTCGCGGAACTATACTCGCGCGCTCCGCCAACCGAAAAGCACAGAACCATGTCGCATCCCGACCTCACCGAACACACGCTGGAGTCCAGCGACGAATACCGCGGCCGCCTGCTGCACGTGAAGAAGGACCGGGTGCGCCTGCCCGACGGCGGTGAATCCACGCGCGAGTACATCCTGCATCCCGGCGCCGCGGTGATCCTGCCCTTCTTCGAGAACGGCGACATCCTGCTGGAGCGCCAGCACCGCTACCCCCTGCGCCGGGATTTCCTGGAACTGCCCGCCGGCAAGTTCGACCCGCACGAGACCGAACTGGCTTGCGCCCAGCGCGAACTGCAAGAGGAGACCGGCTACGTCGCCCTGAAGTGGCGGCAGTTGCCCACCTTCTATCCCTGCATCGGCTATGCCAACGAGCGCCTGGTCTATTTTCTAGCCGAAAACCTGGTGTTCAGCGGCGAGAACATGGACGAGGACGAGTTCCTGGAGATCCTGCGCGTACCCTTTGCCGAGGCCCTGGCCATGGTCGGCGACGGCCGCATCGACGAGGCGAAGACGGTCATGGGGCTGCTGTGGTACGAGAAATTCGGTGCCGGGACACGGTGATACACTCGATTCCGCTTCCCCACGCCATGCCCGCCATGCCCATCGCCACCCTCGAAGAGCTTGCCGCCGCCGTCCGCGAATTCGGCCGCGAGCGCGACTGGCACCAGTACCACGACCCCAAGAACCTGACCGCCGCTCTCATCGTCGAGGCGGCGGAATTGCTGGAACCCTTCCAGTGGCTGAGCCCCGAGCAAAGCCGGAACCTGTCCGAGGCCAAGCGCGAAGCGGTGCGCCAGGAGATGGCCGACGTCTTCATCTACCTGGTGAGCCTGGCCAACTGCCTGGACATCGATCTGCTCAGGGCCGCCGAGGACAAGCTGGCCATCAACGCCGCGAAATACCCGGTGGAGAAGGCCAAAGGCTCCTGCGCGAAGTCCCACGAACTGTGAACCTGAAATGAGCCTTTTCAGACACCACCTGTTTTTCTGCCTCAACCGGCGTGACGACGGCGAGCCCTGCTGCAGCGACCACGACGCCGAGGCGATGTTCGAGTACGCCAAGAAGAAGGCCAAGAAGCTGGGCCTGCACGGCAAGGGCGGCGACTGCCGGGTGAACCGCGCCGGCTGCTTCGACCGCTGCGGCGAGGGCCCGGTGTGCGTGGTCTACCCGGACGCGGTCTGGTACACCTATGTCGACCAGGCGGACATCGACGAGATCGTCGAATCCCACCTGCGCGACGGCAAGGTGGTCGAACGCCTGAAGATCTGACGGCCCCTTGAAGAAGCACAGGCTGCGCATCAAGGGCCCCGCCGGCGCCATCGAGACGGTGGTCGAGGAACCCGCCGGCGAACCCCGCGGCCTGGCCCTGGTGGCGCATCCGCACCCCCTGCGCGGCGGCAGCCTGGACAACAAGGTGGCCTGGACCCTGGCGCGGGCCGCCCTGGCCTGTGGACTGATCGCGATCCGCCCCAACTTCCGTGGCGTGGGCGAAAGCGAAGGCGACTTCGACCACGGTGTCGGCGAAACCGAGGACCTGCTCGCCGTCGCCCGCGCCGCCGAAGTTCACTACGGCCCTCTGCCCTGGACCCTGCTCGGCTTCTCCTTCGGCGCCTATGTCCAGCAGCGGGTGGCCCGGAGCCTGCACGCCCAACGCCTGATCATGGTGGGACCGGCGGTGTCCCTGTACGCATTCGAGCCCACGCGGATTCCCGCCACCATCATCCACGGCGACCAGGACGAGGTGATTCCCTTCGCCGCCGCCCGCGACTATGCCGAGGCGCACGCCATCCCCCTCATCGCGGTGGAAGGCTGCGGCCACTTTTTCCATGGCCGCTTGCGGGAGTTGCAGGAACACGTGGAGCGTCTGTGTCACCCCTGAGCCTGCGCGGCCTGACGAAGAGCTACGGCGGCCAGCGCGTGGTGGACGGCTTCGACCTGGAACTGGAGCCGGGACGCTGCCACGGCCTGCTCGGTCCCAATGGCGCCGGCAAGACCACCACCCTGCGCCTGGCCCTGGGCTTGATCGAGGCCGATGCCGGTACGCTGGAACTGCTGGGCCATGCCCTGCCGGCCGAGGCCAAACTGGCGCGGCGGCGGGTGGGCGTGGTGCCCCAGGTGGACAGCCTGGACCCGGACTTCACCGTGGCCGAGAACCTGCAAACCTACGGCCGCTACTTCGGCCTGTCCGCCAAGACCATCGCCGAGCGGATTCCCGCCCTGCTCGATTTCGCCGGTCTCGCCGGCAAGGCGGACGCCCCCATCCTCACCCTGTCCGGCGGTATGAAGCGGCGCCTCACCCTGGCCCGCGCCCTGGTCAACGACCCCGATCTGGTCATCCTCGACGAGCCCACCACCGGCCTCGATCCCCAGGCCCGCCACCTGATCTGGCAGGGCCTGCGCCGGCTGATTGCGCAGGGCAAGACCCTGCTGCTCACCACCCACTTCATGGACGAGGCCGAGCGCCTGTGCGACGTCATCAGCGTCATCGACCACGGCCGGGTCATCGCCCGCGGCAGCCCGCGCGAACTCATCGCCGGCCACATCGAGCCGCACGTGGTGGAGGTGTTCGGCGAGGGCCTGGACGAATGGAAAGCCTGCGTGTCGGGCCTTTGTCGCCGTTGCGAGCAGGCCGGCGAAACCCTGTTCTGCTACACCGACGATCCGGAAAAGGTGGTCGCGGAGCTGGAAGCCGCACCGGGCCTGCGCTACCTGCACCGGCCGGCGAACCTGGAGGACGTGTTCCTGAAGATCACCGGGAGGGACCTACGTGACTGATCTCCTCTACGTTCATTTCGCGCCAACCAACCGTCATTCCCGCGCAGGCGGGAATCCAGATGCCCGGCCAGTCACGCCCGCACCGACAACCGGATGTACACACTGGATTCCCGCCTGCGCGGGAATGACGTCATGAACTGGTTCCCGGTCTGGCGCCGCAACTTTCTGGTCTGGAAGAAGCTCGCCGGCCCCTCCCTGCTCGGCAACCTGGCCGATCCCATGCTCTACATGCTGGGCCTGGGTTACGGCCTCGGCGCCCTGCTGCCGGACGTCGGCGGCGTGCCCTACCTCAACTTCCTGGCCGCCGGCACCCTGGCCTACAGCGTCATGAACAGCGCCAGTTTCGAGACCCTGTATTCCGCCTTTTCGCGCATGCACGTGCAGAAGACCTGGGACGCCATCCTCAACACGCCCCTCGATCTGCGCGACGTCCTGCTCGGGGAACTGTTCTGGGCGACCAGCAAGAGCCTGCTGTCGGGCATCGCCATCCTGCTGGTGATCTGGGTGCTGGGGCTGTACGAGGACTTCGCCCTGACCCTGGTTCTGCTGCCGGTGGCGGTACTGACCGGCTTCTGCTTCGCCGGCCTGGGCCTGTCCATCAACGCGGTGTCGCCCAACTACGATTTCTTCCTTTATTACTTCACCCTGGCGATCACGCCGATGGTGCTGCTGGGCGGCGTGTTCTATCCGACCACCGCGTTTCCGGCCTGGCTCGCCGCCGTCGCCGCCTGGCTGCCGCTGACGCATGCGATCGAACTGGCGCGGCCGCTGATCCTTGGGCAATGGCCGCAGGGCATGCTGTTGCATGCGGCGGCGCTGCTGGCTTACGGGATGGCTGGCTTCGTGGCGGCGCTCGGATTGACCAGGAAACGGCTGCTGCGCTGACGACTAGCCGTGGTTCGGCTGCCGGTGCCCATCGCGCCGGAAATCCACATGCCCGTCGATCAGCGTGTACTGCACCCGCCCCTGCATCTCCAGGCCCAGGTAGGGGCTGTTCTTGCCCAGGCTGGCGAGGTTCGACGGACTGACGATCCAAGCGGCGTCCGGGTCGAACAGGCAGAGGTCGGCGGGACGGCCGGCGGCGATGTGGCCGGCGTCGACACCGAGGATGCGGGCGGGCTGGTGGGTGAGGTAGCCGAGGGCGCGGGCCAGGGGGATGTCGGCCTCCCGCGCCCATTTCAGGGTCAGCGGCAGCAGCAGTTCGACGCCGGTGGCGCCGGGCTCGGCCTCCTGGAAGGGCAGTTCCTTGGCGTCGTCGTCGACCGGCGCGTGGTCGGAGCAGATCGCGTCGATGGTGCCGTCGGCGAGGCCTTTGCGGATCGCGTCCCGGTCGCGCTGGCTGCGCAGGGGCGGGATCAGGTGGCAATTGGCGTCGAAATTGGCGGTATCCATTTCCGACAGGTGGACATGGTGCACGCCCACGTCGCAGGTGATGGGCAGGCCGTCGTGCTTGGCCCGGCGCACCATCTCGATGCCGGCCCGGCTGGACAGGCGGGCGAGATGCACGCGGGCGCCGGTCTCCCGCACCAGCAGGAGGATGGTGGAGATGGCCACCGTCTCGGCCGGCACGGGGATCGGCGGCAGGCCGTGGCGGGCGGCGACGACGCCGTCGTGAGCCACGCCCTCGCGGCCCAGGTGGGGATCCTGGGGGCGCAGCCAGATCGGCAGTTCGAAGGTCTTCGCGTATTCCATGGCGCGCAGCAGCACCTGGGTGTCGACCAGGGGCGCGTCGGCCTGGCTGAAGGCCATGCAGCCGGCCTCGTTGAGTTCCGCCATTTCCGTCAGGCGCTCGCCCTTGAGTTCGCGAGTGAGTGCGCCGATGGGATAGACCCGCGGGCCGGGCATGTGCTTGGCGCGAAACTTGAGCATTTCCACCAGGCCCGGCTCGTCCAGGGGTGGGTCGGTGTCGGGCGGGCAGGCCAGCGAGGTGACGCCGCCGACGGCGGCCGCGTGCATTTCGGATTCCAGGGTCGCCCGGTATTCCAGTCCCGGCTCGCGCAGGCGCACGGAGAGGTCGACCAGGCCGGGGCAGATCACCAGGCCGCCGGCGTCGATGACCTGGTTGGCGTGGAAATCGGCGGGGGCGGCGCCGACGCCGACGATGTGGCCGGCGGCCACGAACACGTCGCGGACAGCGTCCAGGCCCGAGGCGGGATCGATGACGCGACCGTTGCGGATATGGATCTTCATGTCTGCGCTCCCGTCGCGCCCGCTCCGGCGAGCAGGCTCATCACCGCCATGCGCACGGCGATGCCGAAGGTGACCTGCGACAGGATCACCGACTGCATGCCGTCCGCCACCGCCGAGTCGATCTCCACGCCCCGGTTCATGGGGCCGGGGTGCATGACGATGGCGTCGGGCCTGGCCAGCTTCAGCTTGTCCGGGGTCAGCCCCCAGTGCTTGTAGTACTCACCGGCGCTGGGCAGGCGGGAGCCGCGCATGCGCTCGTTCTGCAGGCGCAGCATGAGCACCGCGTCGACGTCCCTGAGGCCCTCGCTCATCTTGTGGAAGACATGCACGCCGAGGTTCTGCACATCGCGCGGCAGCAGGGTGCGGGGCGCCACCACGCGCACTTCCGGGCAGCCCAGGGTGGTCAGCGCGTGGATCTGCGAACGGGCGACGCGCGAATGCAGCACGTCGCCGACGATGGCCACGCGCAGGTTGTGGAAGGCGCCCTTGTAGTGGCGCAGCGTGTACATGTCGAGCAGGCCCTGGGTGGGGTGGGCGCAGCGGCCGTCGCCGGCGTTGATCACGCTGATGTGCGGGGCGACGTGGCGGGCGATGAGATGGCTGGCGCCGGCGGCGGCGTGGCGCACGATGAACATGTCCGCCTGCATGGCCGACAGGTTGGCCACCGTGTCGAGCAGGGTCTCGCCCTTGCTCTGCGAGGAGGCGTTGATGTTCAGGTTGACCACGTCGGCCGACAGCCTTTTCGCGGCGATCTCGAAGGTGGTGCGGGTGCGCGTGGAATTCTCGAAGAAGATGTTGAAGATGGCCTTGCCGCGCAGCAGCGGCACTTTCTTCACGTCCCGCTCCTGGGCGGAGACGGCGATGAAGGAGGCGGCGGTGTCCAGGATCTGCGTGAGGATGCGCGCCGGCAGCCCCTCCAGCGTGAGCAGGTGGCGCAGACGGCCGTCCTCGGTGAGTTGCGGGTTGGCGCTCATGCTTTCCTCTTCATGACGAAATGCAGGCCATCGCTGTCGTTCTTTTGCAGCGAGATGTGCTCGTCCGCCGGCAGTTCCAGGCGCAGGCCGACGAAGTCGGCGCAGAACGGCAGTTCGCGGCCGCCCCGGTCGACCAGAACGGCCAGGCGGATGGCGGCGGGACGGCCATAGTCGAACAGCAGGTTGAGGGCGGCGCGGGTGGTGCGGCCGGTGAAGAGCACGTCGTCGAGCAGCAGGATGCGCCGGTCCTCCACCTCGAAGGGGATGTGCGAAGGCTTGGTTTGCGGATGCAGGCCGATGCGCGAGAAATCGTCGCGGTAGAAGGCGATGTCCAGCACGGCGCGGGGGATATCCAGCTTCAGGCGTTCCGCCAGGGCTTCCATGATCCAGACGCCGCCGGTGTGGATGCCCACCAGGGCGCATTCGGGCGTGATGTGCGGCGCGATCTGTTCGGCCAGGGCGTCGATGAGGGAATCAGGCGAGGGTAGGTTCGCGGGCATGGCTTTGCTCGAAGTAGTCCTGCAGGATCTGCTGGGCCGCGACCGCGTCGTCCAGCCCGCGGCGAGAGCGGCCCCTGACGCCGGCCTCGCGCAGGCGCAGGTCGGCGTCGAACGAGGTGAGGCGCTCGTCCACCAGCGCCACGGGCAGCCTGAAGCGGCCTTGCAGCTGGTTGGCGAAGCGGCGGGCGCGGCGCGAAAGGTCGTGCTCCGTGCCGTCCATGTTCAGCGGCAGCCCCGCCACCAGCTCACGCGGTTGCCATTCCTCGATGAGCGCGGCGATGCGGCCGAAGCGCACCTCGTTGGCTTCGCCGGAGATGGTTTCCAGGGGATGCGCCAGACGGGTCTCCCAGTCGCCCACCGCCACGCCGATGCGGCGCAGGCCGAAGTCGAAGGCCAGTACGCCGCCGCCGCGCCCTTCCATCAGGCGTGACCCGCCTCTTCCGAAAGCATGGACAGATCGATGCCCAGCAAGCGCATCGCCGCGGGGATGCGATCCTGTGGCGGCAGGGAGAAGATCACCTCGGGATCGGCGGGTACCGTCAACCAGGCGTTCTGCTTGATCTCGTCCTCCAGCTGACCCGGCCCCCAGCCGGCGTAGCCCAGGGTCACCAGGATCTCGGCCGGACCTTCCTGGCGGGCGGTGGCCTCCAGGATGTCCTTCGAGGTGGTCAGGCCGACGCGGTCGTTGACCGACAGGGTGGAGCCCCAGCTGCCGACCGGGCGATGCAGCACGAATCCGCGTTCCACCTGCACCGGCCCGCCGTAATAGACCGGCACGCCGCGCATGTGCTCATCGGCCAGATCGAGGCCGATCTGGCTGAACAGGGAGGCCATGTTGAGCTCGATGGGGCGGTTCACCACCACCCCCAGGGCGCCCTGCTCGCCGTGGTCGCAGATGTAGGTCAGCGTGCCGGAGAAGTTCGGATCCAGCATGTTGGGCATGGCGATCAGGAAGTGGTCGGTGAAGTTGGCGTTGTCCATGGTCGGATCCAGGGTCGTGGCAAGCATTGTAACGCCACCTTTCACCCCCCAATATCACCTCCATGGATACCGCCCTGATCTGGTTTCGCCGAGACCTCCGCCTGGCCGACCACGCCGCCCTGTTCCATGCGCTGAACGCCGCCCGCCGGACGCGGGCCGTGTTCGTGTTCGACACCGACATCCTCGACACCCTGGCCGACCGCGCGGACCGCCGGGTGGCTTTCATCTGGCGCGGCGTGGCCGGGCTGAAGGCCGCCCTGGAGGCGCGCGGCGGCACCCTGCATGTCCTGCATGGTTCCGCCCGCCGCGAGATTCCCGCCCTCGCCGCGCGCTGGGGCGTCGACGCGGTCTTCGCCGCGCGCGACTACGAGCCCTTCGCCGGCGCCCGCGACGCAGCCGTGGCCGCCACCCTGCATGCGGACGGGCGGCGGCTGATCCTGGTGAAGGATCAGGTCATCTTCGACACCGATGAGGTGCTCACCGGCAGTGGTCGTCCCTTCCAGGTTTTCACCCCCTACAAGCGGGCCTGGCTGGCACGACTCACGCCGGAGCGGTATGCGGCCTACGCCGTGGAAGAGCGTCTCGACCGCATCCAGCCTGAAGCGCCGGCGCTCCTACCGAGCCTCGAAGCACTCGGTTTCCGGTCCGAGGCGCTCGACGCCCTCCGGCTGGTCCCCGGCGAGGCGGGTGCCAGCGGCCTGCTCGACGATTTCCTGGGGCGCATGCGGGCGTATCGGCAGCAGCGCGACTTCCCCGCGCTCAAGGGGCCGTCCTATCTGTCCGCGCACCTGCGTTTCGGCATGGTCTCCATCCGCGAACTGGTGCGCCGGGCTCAGGAGGTGGGCGGCGAGGGCGGCGAGACCTGGCTGTCCGAGCTGATCTGGCGCGAGTTCTACCAGATGCTGCTGTGGCACTACCCGCATACCGCCGAGCACGCCTTCCAGGCCAGGTTCGATGCGATAGCCTGGCCCGATCCGCCGGGACATTTCGAGGCCTGGGCCGAGGCCCGCACCGGCTATCCCATCGTCGACGCGGCCATGCGCCAGCTCAACGGCACCGGCTACATGCACAACCGCCTGCGCATGATCGCCGCCAGTTTCCTGGTCAAGGATCTGCACGTGGACTGGCGCCGGGGGGAACGCTATTTCGCCGAGAAGCTGCTCGACTACGACCAGGCCGCCAACGTCGGCGGCTGGCAGTGGTCGGCCGGGGTGGGCACCGACGCCCAGCCCTGGTTCCGCGTGTTCAATCCGGTGAGGCAGTCGGAGAAGTTCGATCCGGGTGGCCGCTTCATCCGCCGCTATCTACCGGAACTGGCCGCCGTGCCGGACCGCTACGTGCACGCGCCGTGGTTGCTGCCGGCGGCAGCGCAAGCGGTGCTGGGTTTTTCGCCCGGACGGGATTACCCGCTGCCCGTCGTCGACCATGCCGCCGCGCGCGCGGCGACGCTGGTCCTGTTCAAGGCGGCGGCCGGGGGTGAGGCTCACTTGGCTGGTTGAAGTCCCTCGCGCACAGTCGGGTAGCGCAGCCGGAAACGTAGTTCGGATTTGATGCGCCGGTTACAAAGGCGGCGCGATTCGTTGAGGAAACTGCGCATCGCCGGCGTCACCGCCGCGATCACCTCCTGCCGGGGCAGGCGCGGCGGCCGCGGCAGGCCGAGGTGGTCGGCGACCACGTCGAACCAGTCGCCCATCTTCAGGCCGCTGTCGTCCACCGCGTTGTAGAGCCGGTTGGGTTTGCCGCGGAACAGGGCGGCCAGGGCGAGGCGGGCCAGATCGTCGGCGTGGATGTGGTTGGTGTAGGCATCATCCTCGGCGACGATGGCCGGCAGGCCCTTCCTGACCCGTTCCGCCGGCATGCGATCCTGAGCGTAGATGCCGGGCGCGCGCAGGATGGCCACCCCTTGTCCGCGTCGGCCCCAGGCGCGCAGAGCCGCCTCCGCGTCGGCGCGGCGCTTGGCGCGGGGGTTGTGGGGCCGGGCCGGGCGGGTTTCCGGCACCACGGCTCCCGCGCAGTCGCCGTAGACGCCGCTGGTGCTGATGTAGACCAGTGAGGCATGCGGCGCGAGACGCGAGGCTTGAGGGCGGCGGGAGAGGGCGGCGAGGAGGCGGCGGGTGCGCGGGTCGGTTTCACCCTCGCCGGGGGGCGGGGCGAAGTGCAGCACGGCATCGGCCAGCCCGCTCAGGAGTTTGAGGCTGGCGCGGTCGTCGAGGTCGCCGGCGATCGGCGTCACGCCGGCGGCGCGCAGTGTGGCGTAACGTTCAGGCGAGTGACTGAGGGCGAAGAGCCGTGCGCGGCCGCCGAGCAGGCGGGCGACGCGCAGGCCCACGTCACCGCAGCCGACAATTAGAATGCGCATGTTCATCCAAGAGGAAAATGATCGTGTCTTACCAGGTCACCATCCAACCCAGCGGCCACCAGTTTACCGTCAAGCCCGGCGAAACCCTGCTTGCCGCCGCCCTCAACGCCGGTTTCTCCCTGCCCTATGGCTGCCGCAACGGCGCCTGCGGCGCCTGCAAGGGCAAGGTGCTGGCCGGTTCCGTCGATTACGGCACTTTCCAGGAGGGCGCGCTGACGCACGAGGACAAGCTGAAGGGCCTGGCCCTGTTCTGCTGCGCCAAGGCCGAGAGCGACCTGACCATCGAGGTGAAGGAGGTCGGCGCGGCCAAGGACATTCCCATCAAGACCCTGCCCTGCCGCATCGAGAGGATGGACAGGCTGGCCGCCGACGTCATGGCCCTGTGGCTCAAGCTGCCGTCCAACGAGCGCCTGCAGTTCCTGCCCGGCCAGTACATCGACTTCCTGCTCAAGGACGGCAAGCGGCGCAGCTTCTCGCTGGCCAACGCGCCGGAGGAGGATGCCCTGCTGGAACTGCACATCCGCCACGTGCCCGGCGGCCACTTCACCGAGCACGTGTTCGGCGCCATGAAGGTGAAGGACATCATGCGCATCTCCGGCCCCTACGGCAGCTTTTTCCTGCGCGATTCCAGCAAACCCGCGATTTTCGTCGCCGGCGGCACCGGCTTCGCGCCCATCAAGAGCATCCTCGCGCACGCCTTCCATCACGAAGTGGACCGCCAGTTCGTGCTGTACTGGGGAGGCAAGGACCTGGCCGGGCTGTACCTGCCCGGCGTGCCCTCCGCCTGGCAGCAGGCGCACAGCAACTTCAGCTTCATTCCCGTGCTGTCCGAGCCCGCTCCGGCGGACCACTGGCCAGGCCGCACGGGCTTCGTGCATGCAGCGGTGCTGGCGGATTTCGCCGACCTGTCCGGTTACGAGGTCTATGCCTGCGGCGCCCCGGTGATGGTGGCGTCGGCCCGCCGCGACTTCACCGCGCGCGGCCTGCCGGAGGACGCCTTCTTCTCGGATTCCTTCGAATTCCAGGGCGCCGCGACCTGAGCCAAGGCGATCAGGAGCCGGCGGCGGCGCTGTCCGGTGGTGGCGCTGTGTTGCCGGCCGGAGTTGGCGCCGGCGCGCGCAGGCGGGCCAGCAGGTCGGGGGCCAGGCTGCTGTCGCCGGCCTGTTCGGCCAGGCGCCGGGCCTTGTCCGCGTCGCCGTCGAGGTGCGCGCGCAAAGCGTCCAGCAGCACGGCGTCCGCCTTGTCGCGGCGTTTTTTCTCGCGCCAGGCGCGCATATCCCCGGAAAGATTGAGGGCGATGACGCCCAGGCGCAGCGCGGCATAGGCCAGCAGCAGGAGGCCCACCAATAGCAGCAGGGCGAGGATGAAGGACAGCTCCAGCCTCCAGGGGGGATAGACCACGATGACGTAGCCCTGGTCCAGGCGGGCGGCCAGGGTGAGCGCCACCGCCGCCGCGAACAGCGCCAGCAGCCAGAGCACCGCGCGCATCAGGGCCCCGTCCGCGAGGCGCGCAGGGCGCGCAGGCTGGCATCGAGGCCGGCGTCGCGGAGGGCGACGGGGGCCTTGAGCAGGTCGTCCAGGCTGGCGACATAGGCTTTGCCGGCTGTATCCCGCAGGCTGAAGTAACGCTCCACCCAGCCACGCGCGGCGCCGAGGTCGGCGCGGAAGGCGGTTTCGTCCCGTTGCAGCAGGGCCAGGCGCGCGGCCAGCAGGCGCAGTTTCAGGTTTTCGCGCAGGAAATAGGCCTGCGAGGGCGCGAGCAGGGGCAGGTCGGGATGCTCGAGACGCCGGATGCGCACCAGGCTCTTGAACTCCCGCCAGAGCTCCGCGCTCAGGCGCGCCAGGGTGTCGGCGGGGCCCGCTTCGGCCGGGGTAGGCGCTGCTGGCGGCGGCAGGCTGTCAGCTTCGGTCTTGAGTTCGCCCACCCCCTGGATGAGGACATCGAGGCGCGCGCTCATGTTTTCGATGTCAGCCGCGGGCAGCAGTTTCAGGCGCTCCATGTCCTTGGCGATGGCCGCCCGCAGGGCGACGAACTGCGGCTTGGCGAGTTGCGCCAGGCGGGTTTCGGCGGCCTCGAGGCCGATCAACGCGGCGCGCACGTTGCCCGCCAGCAGCAGTTGCTGCTGGGCCAGCAGCAGGGTTTGTTCGATGTCGGCGGCGACGCGCTCGTCCTGGCTGCGCGCCAGATCCTGATACATGGCGGTGAGGGCGAGCTGCTGGTCCTGGGTTTCTCGCCCGCGGTTCTCCAGGGCCATCAGGCGGTTCTGCAGGTCCGCCAGGGCCTCGTTGGCGGCCTTCGCAGCGGTGCGTGCCTCGCGGCTGGCCGTGTCGAATTCGCCGATGCGGCGGGCCAGTTGTGTTTCCAGTTGGCCCATGCGGTCATAACTGACCCAGGCGAAGCCGAGGCCGGCGGCCACGGCCGCGACGGCCAGGGCCAGGGCCGCCAGGCTGAGGGCGGGGGCGATGCGGAGGAGACGGCTAGGCGGAGTGGTCACGCGAGAAGTATTCCACAAGACCGTCGATCAGGCCCGCTTCGCCCGGCGGCGTGGCGGTCGCCGCGACGAAGCCGAGGCGCGCGGCGTGGGCGGCGACGCGCGAGTGCGGCGCGAACAAGGGGATGGTGAACAGACGCGGCGCGTCCTCGCCGAGAAGACTCATCAGGTTGTCCAGCGTCTCGCCGCTGAACACCGTGACGGCGCGCAGCCGCCCGGCGGCGAGGGCCTCGAGCAACGGCCCGGGGTCCGCCCCCTCGGGCCGCCCGCGTCGGTAGCATTCGGCATAGTCCACCTTGGCGCCGCGCGCACGCAGGGCCTCGGCCAGCAGTTCGCGGCCGCCCTCGCCGCGGAAGATGAGGATGCGCCGGCCCTCCACCCGCGCGAGCTCGGGCAGGGCCAGCAGGTGCTCGCTGTCGGCGCCGCCCTGCGGCACCAGCACGGGGCCGACGCCCAGCCCGGCGAGGGCTTTGGCGGTGCCCTCGCCGACGGCGGCGATGCGCGTCCGCGGCGGCCAGGCGATGGTCCGTGCCCCCGACCCGGCCAATTCATGCTCGGGACGATTCGGCGCAGGCTCGGCGAGGGCGGCCAGGCCGTATTCGGCCGCGCGTGGACTGATGAAAATCGCCAGGTCGTAGGCGCCCAGCCCGGCCAGGGTGTTGCGCAGCGCATCCGGCCGGACGGTCGGCAGGATGGCGAGGGCGGGAAAGGCCACAACCTCGGCGCCGAGGCCGCGCAGGCGCGCGGACAAGGCCTCGGCCTGGGTGGCCGGGCGCGTGACCAGTACCCCCACGCCCGCGAGGGGCCCCGCCCGCGTCATTGTGCGCGGTGGATGAGTTCGGCCAGCAGGTGGTCGGCGCCCTGGGCGATGAGATCTTCGGCGGCGGTGAGACCGACCTGCTCGGGGGCGTCCAGGGGGCCTTCGGCGGTCGTGCGGAAGAAGCGGATGCCTTCCAGGTCGGCGACGAAGGCGCGCAGGTGCAGGTGACCGTCGCGCGCCACCGCGTAGCCGCCGATGGGCGCCTGGCAGCCACCCTGCAGGCGGCGGCTCATGGCGCGCTCGGCGCGCACGCAGGCGGCGGTGATGGGGTCGTTGAGGGGGGCCAGCAGCGCCGCCAGTTCGGGCCGGCCGCTGCGGATCTCGATGCCCAGCGCGCCCTGGCCGACGGCGGGCAGGCTTTCCTCCGGCGCCAGGATGGCGGTGATACGCGCCTCGAAACCGAGACGCTTGAGACCGGCGGCGGCCAGCAGGATGGCGTCGTAATGACCCTCGTCGAGCTTGCGCAGGCGGGTGTTGACGTTGCCGCGCAGCATGTCGACGTTGAGGTGCGGCAGCCTGGCGCGCAGTTGCGCCTGCCGGCGCAGGCTGGAGGTGCCGACGCGGGCGCCGGGCGGCAGCGCCTCCAGGCTGGCGTAATGGTTCGACACGAAGGCGTCGCGCGGATCCTCGCGCTGCGAGATGGCCGCCAGCTCGAAGCCGTCCGGCAGGTCCATGGGCACGTCCTTGATGGAATGCACCGCCAGGTCGGCGCGCCCCTCGGCCATGGCGACTTCCAGTTCCTTGACGAACAGGCCCTTGCCGCCGATGCGCGAGAGGGGGGAGTCGAGGATCTGGTCGCCCTGGGTGGTCATGCCCAGGAGTTCGACTTCCAGGCCGGGATGCAGGGCCGTCAAGCGGGCCTTGACGTGTTCGGCCTGCCAGAGAGCGAGCTGGCTTTGCCGGGTGGCGATGACGATGCGTTGCGGCATGTTTGGACTATTTCTGTGCGTGGGGGAAGGTCACTACAATGCCTGTTCAAATGAGGAAAACAGCGATGAAACAAGCAGTTGCGTGGTGGCTGGCGATTGTAGCATGGGCCTGTGGCACGGCCCTGGCCGCCGACGCCCTGCCGCCGGCCCGCGATCTGCAGAAGGACGCGCGCGCCGCCCGCGATCTGCGCGGCGTCGTCGTGCTGGTCTTTTCCGGCGAGGACTGCCGCTACTGCCGGCGCGCCCTCCATGACTATCTGATCCCCATGAGCCAGACCGAGTACTACCGTGCGCGCGTGGTGATGCGCCAGGTCGAGGCGTTCAGCGACCTGGAGATGAAGGATTTCCAGGGGCGCCGCATCCCGCACCGCGCCCTCGCCGCCCGGCATGGCGTGCGCGTGGTGCCGACGGTGCTGGTGGTGGACGGCGAGGGTCGCCCCCTGGCCAAGCCGGTGGTGGGCCTGCTCACCGAGGATTTCTATACCTATTACCTGGACCAGGCCATCAGCGAGGGCCTCGACAAGGTGCGCGGCGCCCCGCCGCAGCGGCTCGGCGCGCGCTGAGCCGCGCGGCTCGCGGCGACCGCCGCTCAACCACGCGCCAGGAAGTCGCGCGCGACGTGCGCCTGGCGGCGTGACACCGGCAGGCGTTCCGGCCAGTCGCGCAGCACCGCCAGCCAGTGCCCCTCGCCCTCGTCGGCCTGGCGCACGAAGCCGGTGAGATGCCGGCGCGCCACCAGGCAGTTGCGGTGGATGCGCAGGAAATCGTCGGCGAACTCCTCCTCCAGCCGCACCAGGGACTCGTCCAGCAGGTACTCGCGCTCGCGCGTGCGGGCGGTGACGTAGCGCAGTTCGGCGCGCAGGTAGAGCACGTCGGCGACCGGCACGCGCCACAGGCGGCCCGGCTCCAGCACCAGGAAATGCTCGCGGCGCGCGGCCGTGGCGGCGGGATCCTCGACGCCGGGCGGGCGCACCCGCGACAGCGCCTCGCGCAGGCGGGCCAGGCGCACCGGCTTGAGCAGGTAATCCACCGCCCGCAGTTCGAAGGCGCGCAGGGCATGTTCGTCGTATGCGGTGACGAAAATGATGGCCGGCGCATGCGGCAGGGCGGCGATGCGGCGAGCGGTGTCGAGGCCGTTCATGCCCGGCATCTGGATGTCGAGCAGGACGACGTCGGCCGGCGTGGTCGCCGCCTTGTCGAGGGCGGCTTCGCCGCTGGACGCCTCGGCCACCACCTCGGCCGGGATTTCCCCCGCGAGATCGTCCAGCAGGCTGGCCAGGCGCGCCCGCGCCAGGGGCTCGTCGTCGACCAGGATGACGCGCAGCGGCGCCCTCACGGCTGAGCCCTTCCGTCGCCGCGCTTGGCGCCCGTCGGCAACAGGGGCATGACCATCTGCACGACGAATTCCTCGCCCACGCGATGCGCCGACAGGCGCGCCTCGGCGTCGAAATGCAGGGCCAGGCGCTCGCGGATGTTGGACAGGGCCATGCGGTTGCCGCGCCGGCTGGGCGTCGGTCTTGCCACGACCTCGGCGGCGCAGGGATTGCGGACGACGACGTTGAGCAGACCGTCGCGCGCGAAGATGTCGACGCCGACACGGCCGCCCTCTGGGCTCGGCTCGATGCCGTGGCAGACCGCGTTCTCCAGCAACGGTTGCAGCACTAGGGCGGGCAGGCGGGCATCGGCCGGCGCATTGTCGACACGCCAGTCCACGTGCAGGCGTTCGCCCAGGCGCAGGGTTTCCAGGTCCAGGTAGGCGCGCGCCAGTTCCAGTTCGCGTTCCAGGCTGGAGAGCTGGCGGTTGTCCGCCAGCAGGCCGCGATACAGTTCGGCCAGGTTTTCCAGGGCCGCCTCGGCGCGGCCGGGGTCGGAACGCACCAGGGACAGCACGCTGTTGAGGGTATTGAACAGGAAGTGCGGGCGGATGCGCGCCTGCAGGGCCTGCAAGCGGGCCTCCGCGAGGGCGGGGGAAAGCCGGCGGGTGCGCCAGTCCAGCCAGATCAGGATGGCGCCGGCGACCAGACCGGCCAGCAGGATGGCGCGCAACAGGCCGCCGTCGGCGAGATCCGGATACTGGCGCAGAAAGAAGGACTGCCAGAGCGCGGACACCAGCATGGCGATGCCTATACAGGCGGCGACGGTGACCGGGTAGGACAGGGTGCTCAGGCGCGGCGCGGCCAGGAACAGGACCAGCAGGCTGGCCAGCAGGGGGGGCTGCAGATGCGCGGCATAGCCCAGGAAGACATGCAGCGCCGCGGCCGACGCGGGAGCCTCGGCGAGGGCCGCCCCGAGCGCCAGTATCTGGGCGGCCACGGTGATGCGCAGGAGGATGCCCAGGTTGCGGAAATCGGGCAGGGCGGTGGGAGTCTCCTTTGTCATAATCCACACCTTACCGAAACTCTCCCGTACCCCGCCATCCCCCCATGAGCCAAGACCAACCCTCCGCCCCCGCCGCCTGGTCCGGCCGTTTTTCCGAGCCGGTTTCCGAACGGGTGAAGCGCTACACCGCCTCGATTCCCTTCGACTGGCGCCTGGCGCCCTTCGACATCCAGGGCTCCCTGGCCCACGCCGCCATGCTGCACAAGGTGGGCGTCCTGTCCGCGCAGGACCTGACCGACATCCGCCGGGGTTTGGGGGAAATCCTCGCCGACTTCGAGACGGGCCGCTTCACCTGGAACCTGGACGACGAGGACATCCACTTCAACATCGAGCGGGCTTTGACGAAGAAGGTGGGCGACGCCGGCAAGCGCCTGCACACCGGCCGCTCGCGCAACGACCAGGTGGCCACCGACGTGCGTCTGTGGCTGCGCGATGCCATCGACCGCATCCAGACGCTGCTGCGCGCCGCGCGCCTGGCCCTGCTGGACATGGCGGAACGGCACGCGGATACCGTCATGCCCGGCTTCACCCACCTGCAGGCCGCGCAGCCGGTGACCTTCGGCCACCACCTCATGGCCTGGCAGGAAATGCTGGCCCGCGACGCGGAACGCCTGGCCGACTGCCGCAAGCGGGTCAACCGTCTGCCCCTGGGCGCGGCGGCCCTGGCCGGCACCAGTTATCCCATCGACCGGGAATTCGTCGCCCGTGAACTGGGCTTCGACGGCGTCTGCGAAAACTCCCTGGATGCCGTGTCGGACCGGGACTTCGCCATCGAATTCCTCGCCGCCGGCGCCTTGATCATGACCCATCTGTCGCGCATGTCCGAAGAGTTGGTGATCTGGATGACGCCGCGCTTCGGCTTCATCGACCTGGCCGACCGTTTCTGCACCGGCTCGTCCATCATGCCGCAGAAGAAAAACCCCGACGTGCCCGAGTTGATGCGCGGCAAGACCGGGCGCATGAACGGCCACCTCATCGCCCTGCTCACCCTGATGAAGGGCCAGCCCCTGGCCTACAACAAGGACAACCAGGAGGACAAGGAACCGCTGTTCGACGCGGCGGACACCCTGGTGGATTCCCTCGCCATCTTCGCCGACATGATGGGCAGCCACCTCGACGCCACCACCGGCGAGCGGGTCTGGCACGTCAAGGTGCGCGCCGAGCGCATGCGCCAGGCCGCCGTGGAAGGCTTCGCCACCGCCACCGACCTGGCCGACTACCTGGTCAAGAAAGGCCTGCCCTTCCGCGAGGCGCACGAAGCCGTGGCCCGCGCCGTGCGCGCGGCGGAACAGAAGGGCTGCGACCTGGCCAATCTGCCCCTGGACGCGTTGCGCGCCTTCTCTGAGCTGATTGCCGAGGATGTCTACGCCGTGCTGACCCTGGAAGGCTCGATCCAGGCCCGCGACCACATCGGCGGCACCTCCCCGGCCCAGGTCCGCGCGGCGGTGGCGCGGGCGCGGGCGCGGCTGGGCTGAGCAGCAGTCCGGTAAGCCCGCAGCCTCCCCGGTCGGGTGACGGGCCAGGGGGATAAGCACCGCGACGCAGGGCGGTATGGGCGACGGCAGAGCGGGTCTTGCCGGAGGCTGTTTCCACCTGAGTTCGAATCTGGGGTTTCGCTTGTCGATGCGCGTATCTTGTCCACGTGGTTTCCGCCTTGGTTTGCTGTGGGCTGGCCTGGTCTGGGCGAACCAGGCTTCGGCGGACCCCTGCGCGCCATTCATAGAAGAACATCCGGGCTGGACGTCGGCATCTTTCCGGCCGCATGTCTCGGCCCTCGAGTCTTGCGGCGTCGACGAGGCGCGCTACCGGCGGGTGATCGCCGACTGGCTGCAACAGCGGCCGGCAACGCGGCCGGACGTTACCTCGCTATCGCTTGGCAGAGCGGTCGATTTCCCCTGGATCTCGCGTTTCCTGGCGGACGCGGCGCTGCGCAGCCCGGATTGGGCGCTCAGAGTGGCGCGCGCAAGAAGCGGGGAGCGGGATAGGCTGGCCCGGCCCATTCTGCGCGACGCGGCGCTGCTGCAACGTCTTGCCGCGCCTTACGCGGGCTCGCGCTATGTTGTGATCGGCCTCTCTTATGAAAAGGTGCTGTTTGGCCGGGCCGACATCCATGCCTCGCCGCCCGCCCCGCCACGGGTTGAGCAAGCAGCCGCGACTTGGGACGCGGCGGCGGTGATGGTGCCCTACGATGCGCAGATTTGGCTGCGGCTCGCCCCGCGTTACTCGCTTGCACCGACCGCGGAATAGCCGGTCGCCTAACGCGCTGGCGATCCGCTGCGCAGCAGAAATATGCCGACGCCGGCGAACGCCAGCGTGAAGAACGCCAACATGCCGACGCCGCCCCAGAGCGCGCCGCCGGTGGCCGGGCGCAGCATGTCCGGGTTGTTCGGGTCGGCATACGCCGGGAAGCGCTCGCCAACGCCGAAGGCTTTCAGGTCGGTACTGCGCGGCACCTCGGTCTCGCGCCGCGTGCCGCCGGACTCGATGGCAAGCCGCATCGTGTCGCTGCCCGATTTGTCCAGCACGGTCACCTCGACCGGTTGCCATGTCCGCAATACCGTCCGGGTTTCCTGCGCCACGGTCCAGGTCAGCCAGGCCATGCCACCGACCAGCGGCAGGATGACGCCCAGCGCGATGAGTTTCGGAATGCCGCTGGCGCGACTGGCCGCAGCGTCCAGTCGCTGCCGCGGCTTGCCCTGGGCGCCGCGCCCGGCGGCGGCCGGGCGGCGATCCCCTGTCGATGGGCGTGCATCCTGCCAGTCAGGTTCTTCCGAGTCCGCCACCCAATAACGGTTCGAGGTGGTCAGGATTGGCAGACGCAGCGCGGCGGCCAGCGCTTCCACCCGCTCCAGCCCTTCGTCGAAAGGCTGCTCGCTGCTCCAGAGCACCAGGCGGCGAGCGGGGTCTTCGTGGACCAGTTCGATCCACCAGCGCTCGACACGCCGATGCATGCCGGCAGCCCGCTCGGCGGGGGTGTAATGGCGGTTCTGCAGGCGCGAGCCATCGCGGATCAGGCGCCGGCGCAACGCCAGGCCGGCATATGCCGACAGCGGCAGTTCCCAGCTTGTTTTCGGCGTTTCGTAACGCACCTGGCGGTCGGTCAACTCGATGCGCATGCTGTCGGGCTGGCCGCGCACCGACCACAACAGCGCGGCGGCGAACAACGCCAGGACCGATGGCAGGCCGAACACAGCCAGCGCAGCCTCGTGCGCCTGCAGGTCGGGCCAGAGGAAGCGGTAACCGGCGCCAAGCAGCAAGGCCAGCGCCGCGGCGGCGAGCAATTTCCCCTTGCCGGCACGACGCGCCACGCCCGGACGCTTGGTCTGCACGCGCATCGGCAGCCGGGCGGGGTCGATCGGTGTGTCGAGATCGATCCAGAAGCGAGCGCAGTCGGCATCGCGCTTGCTCGCCGGGCTGGGCAGCATTTCGGCAATGCGATCAGGCGGCCAACCGGGGACGGCGGGCAGGGGGGCGATGGGTTTGGGACGGCTCATTCGCGGCACCCGTGGAGAGAGGTTTCAGGTATTGCCGGGCACATGTCCAGCTTCACCCCCATACACGATCCGGTACACCAACCCCGCGTGGTCGTCCGACACCAGCAGGCTGCCGTCGGGCATCACCAGGACGTCGGCGGGGCGGCCGAGCACCCGTTCCCGGTCGCTGCCCTCGCCCTGCAGCCAGCCGGTGGCGAAGGGTTCGTAGGCCACCACCCGGTCGCCTTCGAGGATGGCGGCCATGAGCCTGTAGCCCACCTTGCGGCTGCGGTTCCAGGAGCCGTGCTCGGCGACGAAGATGGCGTCGCGGTAGCGGGCGGGGAATTGCCGGCCGGTGTAGAAGCGCATGCCCAGGGGCGCGACGTGGGCGGCGAGTTCCCGCGCCGGCGGCGTGAAGCGGGCGCAATCGGCGTCGCCGCCGAATTCCGGGTCGCGCACGGCGGCGCCGTGGCAATGCGGATAGCCGAAGTGGCGGCCGGGCCGGTCCAGGCGGTTGAGTTCATCGGGCGGCGCGTCGTCGCCCAGCCAGTCGCGGCCGTTGTCGGTGAACCAGAGCTGGCCGGTACGCGGATGCCAGTCGAAGCCGACCGTGTTGCGCACCCCCCGCGCCACCGTTTCCAGTTTGCCGCTGGCCGGGTCGAGGCGATGGATGACGGCGTAGCGCGCCGGGTCGGCGGCGCAGATGTTGCAGGGCGCGCCCACCGGCACGTACAGCCAGCCGTCCGGGCCGAAGGCGATGAACTTCCAGCCGTGGTGGGTTTCCGTGGGCAGGCCGGCGAACACGGTCTCCGCTTCCGGCGGCGCATCGAGGCGGCGTTCCACGTCGCGGATGCGCAGGATGCGGCTGACCGCCGAGATATACAGGTCGCCGTCACGGTAGGCGACGCCCACCGGCAGGCTCAGGTTCCGGGCGATGACGCGGGGCTTGCCGGGGCCTGCGCGGCCGAGCGGCACGGCATGCACGCGCCCGTCGCGCATGCTGCCGACGAACAGGGTGTCGCGGCCGAGGGCCATCTGGCGGGCGTTGGGCACCTCGGCGAAGCGTTCGATGCGGAAGCCCGGGGGCAGGCGGATGTGGTCGAGGATGGGGTCGGCCGCGAGCCCGGCGCCGGCTGCGAGCAGGCCGGCGAGCAGCAGCGCCGCCCGCGCCAGGGTGCGCGCGCCGCGAGGCTGCTTGACGCGCATCGCGTTTACCCGCTCAGGGTGCGTGCCGCAACGCCGCTTCCAGCGTGTTCTGCAGCAGCGTCGCCACGGTCATGGGGCCGACGCCGCCGGGCACCGGCGTGATCCAGGAGGCCCGCTCGGCGGCGGCGGCGAATTCCACGTCGCCCACCAGCTTGCCGCTGTCCAGGCGGTTGATGCCGATGTCGACGACGATGGCGCCGGGCTTGATCCAGGCACCCCGCACCATTTCCGGCTTGCCGACGGCGGCCACCACCAGGTCGGCGCGGCCGACGTGGCCGGGCAGGTCTTGCGTGGCGGAGTGGCAGACGGTGACGGTGCAGCCGGCCAGCAGCAGTTCCAGGGCCATCGGCCGGCCGACGTGGTTGGAGGCGCCCACCACCACCGCGTGCTTGCCGCGCAGGGGCTCGCCGGTGGCTTCCAGCAGCTTCATGACGCCGTAGGGCGTGCAGGAGCGCAGCAGGGGGTCGCGCACCGCCAGGCGGCCGATGTTGCAGGGGTGGAAGCCGTCCACGTCCTTGTCGATACGGATGGCTTCCACCACGGCCTTGTCGTCGATGTGATCCGGCAGCGGCGCCTGCACGAGGATGCCGTCGACCGTGGGATCGTCGTTCAGGCGGCCGATCAGGTCGAGCAGTTCGACCTGGCTGGTGCTGGCCGGCAGGTCGTGGGAGAGCGACAGCACGCCGGCCGTCTCGCAGGCGCGGCGCTTGTTGCGGACATAGATGCTGGAGGCCGGGTCGGCGCCGAGCAGGATCACCGCCAGGCCGGGGATGCGCTGCCCCGCCGCGGCGCGTGCCGAGACCTGGCGTTGGATGTCGCGGAGCAGGGCGTCGGCGATGGCTTTTCCGTCGAGGATGCGGGCGGTCATGGCGGCAGGGGTGGCTGGGTTGGGAACCCGGCTATTCTAGCCAAGCCCCCGCGCGCGGCGTTGCTTTTTGCCCGGGGGGTGGGTACATTTCCCCGCCCCCGTCGGGGTGTAGCGCAGCCCGGTAGCGCGCTTGCTTTGGGAGCAAGATGTCGGAGGTTCGAATCCTCTCACCCCGACCACCATCCAGCCCCGACCCGTCAACCGATCGATCGGGCTCCCTTCTGCCCGTAGCTCAATTGGATAGAGCACCAGCCTTCTAAGCTGGGGGTTACAGGTTCGATCCCTGTCGGGCAGGCCAAGCGCCCCCCCACGCTCAAGAAAACCGCCGCGCATCCGTTAGCAAGGGATCGAACCCCACAATCGGAGCGGATATGCGGATACGGCAAGCCGTCGTCCACGATCTGGCGGACGCCTCCCTGGATGACCTGGCGGAAATCCAGCCCCAACTGGTGCTGGGCTTCGCCGCCACGCGTTTCTTCGCCGACGCCGGCTTCGCCCCCTGGCTCGCCCGGGCCTTTCCCGACGCGCGCCGCCTGGCGGTGTCGACGGCGGGGGAAATCTCCGGCCGGGGCGTAAGCCGGGACAGCGCGGTGATCACCGCCTTGCGCTTCGAGCGTGCCACTTTCAAGGTCGCCTACACCGGCCTGATGAACATGGACGACTCCCGCAATGCAGGCGCGCGGCTGGCCGCGCGCCTGCCCGCGGAGGGACTGCGCGCGGTATTCCTGCTTTCCCAGGGGGTGGCGGTGAACGGCAGCGAACTGATCGCCGGCGTGGTCTCCGTGCTGGGCAAGGGCATCCCCCTGACCGGAGGCCTGGCCGGCGACAACGGCGCCTTCGCCCGCACCTGGGCGCTGCTGGACGACGCGGTATCCGACCGGCTCATGCTGGCGGTGGGCTTCTACGGCGAAGCCCTCGATTTCGCCCATGGCTGCTTTGGCGGCTGGCAAAGATTCGGCCCCGCGCGGCGCGCCACGCGGGCCGCGGGTAATGTGCTCCACGAGCTGGATGGTGAGCCCGCCCTGGACGTCTACCGGCGTTATCTGGGGGATTACGCCGATGGCCTGCCCGCCTCGGGCCTGCTGTTCCCCCTCGCCCTGCTTTCGGACGAACACGAGGAAACCGGCTTGATCCGCACCCTGCTCGGCGTCGGCGAGGTGGATGGCAGCCTGACCCTGGCCGGCGACGTGCCCGAGGGCGGTTACCTCAAACTGATGCACGCCTCCACCGAGGCGTTGGTGGACGGCGCCGAGGCCGCCGCACGGGCCGTTCTCGGCATGGCGCGGAAGGGTGGGCGCGGCCTGGCCATCCTGGTGTCCTGCGTCGGCCGCGGACTGGCGATGGGCGACCGCGTCGACGAAGAGGTGGAAGCGGTGGGGGATGTGCTCGGCGCCGCTTGCCCGCTGGCCGGTTTTTATTCCAACGGCGAGATCAGCCCGTTCCGGGAAACCACCGAGTGCAAGTTGCACAACCAGACCATGACCATCACCTACCTGGGCGAGTGAATCCGACCATGCACCGATTGCTGGCGCGCCAGATCAAGCGCACCCTCGCCGCCGAAGCCGAGAGCTGGCCTCTGCTGGCCGGAAAACTGCGCGATTGGGCCAACCGGCATGCCGGCGAGGATGCGGAACTGGCGCGCGCGGTGTACGGGCTGCCCCACCTGCTCGAACGCGTTTCCGAGAGTTATACCCAGCACGAGCGCGATCTCGCACTGCTGCGGCGCAGCCTGGAACTTTCGTCGGCGGAACTGAGCACCGCCAACGAGCGCCTGCGCCACGAAGCCAAGGCGATGAGCGAAGCCCTGGGTGCCTTGCAATGGACCTTCAACGCCCTGCGCCACGATGCAGAGGGGGAGGTCGAGGCCCTGGACGGCGATCTGGTCGGCATGGCGGAACGGATCGCCCTCCTCACCCAGGAGCAGGAGCGCATGCGCGTGGCCCTCAAGCAGAGCGAGGAACGCTTCGACCTGGCCATGCGCGGCGCCAACGACGGCCTGTGGGACTACGACCTGGCGCGCGACAAGGTGTATTACTCGCCGCGCTGGGGAGAAATGCTCGGCCATGCTCCGGGCGAGATCGGCGACTCGCTGGAGGAATGGTCCGGGCGGCTGCACCCGGATGATCGCGCCGCCGCGCTGGATGCGATGCGGGCGCACAGGGACGGGAAGACGGCCCACCTGGAAACGGCATTCCGCCTGCGCCACCGCGATGGGCGCTATCTCTGGATGCTCGCGCGCGGACTCGCGGTGCGCGACGAATCCGGCCGCGCCACGCGCATGGTGGGCACCATCTCCGACATCACCCAGAGCGTCGAACTGGAGCACTACCTCGGCCAGTTCAAGCACGCCCTGGACGAGCACGCCATCGTCAGCATCACCGACACCCAGGGCAACATCACCTACGCCAACCAGCACTTCTGCGACATTTCCGGCTACAGCCGCGAAGAGCTGCTCGGTCGCAACCATCGCCTGCTCAAATCCGGCGCCCATGACGAGGATTTTTACAGGGAGATGTGGAACACCCTCTCCCAGGGGGAAACCTGGGTCGGTGAAATGTGCAACCGCGCCAAGGACGGCCAGCTCTACTGGGTGTTGGCCACCATCTCGCCGGTGCTCGGCGAGGACGGTCTGCCCAGCCAGTACATCGCCATCCGCGCCGACATCTCCCGCATCAAACAGGCGGAAAGCGCCTTGGTGAAGGCCAAGGAGAACGCCGAGAACGCCAACCGCGCCAAGTCCGAATTTCTCGCCAACATGAGCCACGAAATCCGCACTCCCATGAACGGGGTGCTGGGCATGCTTGGGCTGGCGCTGGAGTCGCCGCTGTCCGCCGAGCAGCGGGAATACCTGGAACTGGCGCGCACCTCGGCCGATTCGCTGCTGCAGATCATCAACGACATCCTGGACTTCTCGAAGATCGAGGCCGGCCATCTCGACATCCACGAGGAAGCGGTCGAATTGCGCGCCTTGCTGGACGAGCTCGGCCGCCTGCACGGCGCCCGCTGCCGCGAGAAGAGCCTGGAATTCGCCGTCGAGATGGACCCCACCCTGCCGGCCATCCTGCTGCTCGACCCGGTGCGCCTGCGCCAGGTGCTGAACAACCTGCTGGGCAACGCCGTCAAGTTCACCGCGTCGGGCGGCGTCACCCTGTCGGCGAAGCGCCTGGGTTACGGCATGCGCATCGCGGTGCGCGACACCGGCATCGGCATCCCGCCTGACAAACAGAAGCATGTGTTCGAGGCCTTCACCCAGGCCGACGGCTCCATCACCCGTCGATTCGGCGGCACCGGTTTGGGCCTGAGCATCAGCAGCCGCCTGGTGCGACTGATGGGGGGGTTGATCGGCGTGGAGAGCGAGCCGGGCGTGGGCAGCGAATTCTATTTCCTGCTGCCCATCGGCGAACCCAAGCCCGTCGAGCGCGTCGCCAGCGCGGACGGCGTGCCGGAAAACGCGGAACGGCGCGCCTTGCGCATCCTGCTGGCGGAGGACAACCTGATCAACCAGAAGCTGGCCGTCGCCCTGCTCGGCCGCGAAGGACACCGGGTGGAGGTGGTGGCGGATGGTGCGGCGGCGGTGCGGGCGACCCGGACGGCCAGTTTCGACGTGGTGCTGATGGACATGCAGATGCCCGAACTCGATGGCATCGACGCCACCCGCGCGATCCGCGCGGCGGAATCCCCGGGCGCGCGCCTGCCCATCATCGCGCTGACCGCGAACGCCTATGAGGAAGACCGCGACGCCTGTCTCGCCGCCGGCATGGACGGCTTCCTCAGCAAGCCGATCAAGCGCGAGGCGTTGCTGGCCGCGATCGACCAGGCCCTGGCGGGTACCGCGGCCCCGCCGGCTACTTGAGGGTGTAGCGCAGGGTCGCCACCGGCTGGCCCGGCAACTGGAGCACCGCCACCGCCTTCACGCCCTTGCCGGACTTCAGCGTGGTGGCGGCGCCGAGGGCGCTGTCGGAGACCGGCTTCAGCACCAGTTCCTCCTTCTTGCCGCCGGCCAGCAGGGTCAGTTTGCCGCTGGCGCCCTGGCTGGGCAGCATGTCGGCGTGGTGCGACAGGTAGATCTTGGCCTGGCCGGCCTTGATCACCAGTTCGGCCTGGAATTCGCCGGCGTCGGCCACCACGCCGCCCCAGCGCGGCTTGCCGTGGTCGTCGTGGGCTAGGGCAGGCTGGGCGAGGAAGGCGGCGAGGAGGAGGGCGGGAAGCATCGGTCGCATGGCGGTTCTCCGTGTCAACGTGGGTCAGTAGGTCTCGCCGCCTGCGCGCGCGGCGAGCAGGCGGGCGAGGGGTTGGGCACCGAAGCGCCGGAACATGACGGGGGTGAGCAGGGTGTCGAGCAGGGTGGAGCTCATCAGGCCGCCGAAGATCACCACCGCCACCGGATACAGCACTTCCTTGCCGGGGGCCTCGGCGGACAGCATCAGGGGAACCAGGGCGATGGCCGAGACCAGGGCGGTCATCAGCACCGGCGTCAGGCGCTCCAGCGAGCCGCGCACGATCATGGCGTCGCCAAAGCGCTCGCCCTCGAAGGCGCACAGGTTGATGTAGTGGCTGACCTTGAGGATGCCGTTGCGCGCGGCGATGCCGGTGAGGGTGACGAAGCCCACCATGGAGGCCACCGACAGGGGCTGGCCGGAAATCCACAGGGCGATGACGCTGCCGACCAGGGCCATGGGGATGTTGCCCATGATGATCAGGGTGAGCACCGTCGAGCGGTAGCGGCTGTACAGCACCAGGAAGATCATGATCAGGGATACCGTGGCCAGCACGGCGATCAGCCGGGCGGCCTGTTCCTGCGCCTGGAACTGGCCTTCCAGGGCGGTGAAATAGCCCTCCGGCAGCGGCGTCGCGGCAAGCAGGGCGCGCACGTCGGCGATCACCGCGGCCATGTCGCGGCCCTCGGTGTTGGCGGACAGCACGATGCGGCGGCGCGCGTTCTCGCGGCCGATCTGGTTGGGGCCGTCGCCTTCCTCGACGCGCGCCAGGCGTTCCAGCGGCACGTGGCCGAGCGGCGTCTCCACCAGCAACCCGGCCAGAGCGCGGGCGTCGCGTTCGCCGTCGGGCAGGCGCAGCACCAGATCGAAGCGGCGGCTGCCACCGGCGCCCCCCTCGCCGCCCTCGATGATCTGGGTGACGCGCTCACCATCGATGATCCGTTCGAGGTCACGCAGCAGGGCGCCGGGCGCGACGCCGTAGCGCGCCGCCGCTTCGTAATCCAGGTGGATCTTCACCTGCGGAATCAGCACCTGTTTCTCCACCTGCAAGTCGGTGATGCCGGCGATGCCCGCCAGCTTCTCGCGCAGGCTGTCGGCCTGGGCGCGCAGGGTGGCGAGGTCGTCGCCGTAGATCTTCAGGGCGATCTGCGCACGCACCCCGGAGAGCAGGTGGTCCAGCCGGTGCGAGATGGGCTGGCCGATGCTCACCGCCGCCGGCAGGCTGGCGAGGCGGGCGCGGATGTCCTGGATCACCGCCTCGCGGCCGCGCTCGGACTCGCGCAGATCGACGTCGATCTCCGCGTAGTGCACGCCCTCGGCGTGCTCGTCGAGTTCGGCGCGGCCGGTGCGCCGCCCCACCTGGGTGACTTCCGGCACCTCGCCGATGAGGCGCTCGGCGAGGGCGCCGACGCGGTTGGATTCGGACAGGGCGGTCCCCGGGTTGAGCAGCACGTTGATGGTCAGCGTGCCCTCGTTGAAGGGCGGCAGGAACGAACGCGGGAAGAAGGGCACGCTGGCGGCAACGACCAGCACCACCACCAGGGCGGTGACGAGCAGGGCGTGGTCGTGGCGGAACGACCAGTGCAGCAGGCGGGTGTCCCAGGCCTTGAGGCGGGCCACCAGGGGGCTGTCGCCATGATCCAGGCGCTTCATGCCGGGCAGCAGGTAATAGGCGAGCACAGGCGTGACGGTGAGCGACACCACCATGCTGGCCAGGATGGAGACGATGTAGGCCACCCCCAGCGGCGTGAACAGCCGCCCCTCGATGCCCGGCAGGGCGAACAGGGGCACGAACACCAGGATGATGATGAAGGTGGCGTAGACGATGCCGGAACGCACCTCCAGGGTGGCGGCGGCGATGACCTCCAGCACCTCGCGGGGCGAGGCGGCGGCGCGGTTCTGCGCGCGGTTCTGTTTGAGCCGGCGCAGCACGTTTTCCACCCCCACCACGGCATCGTCCACCAGTTCGCCGATGGCGATGGCCAGCCCGCCCAGGGTCATGGTGTTGATGGACAGGCCGAAATGGCGGAACACCAGGACGGTGACCAGCAGCGACAGCGGGATCGCCATCAGCGAGATGAAGGTGGTGCGCAGGTTGAGCAGGAACAGGAAGAGCACCACCGCCACCAGGATGGCGCCGTCGCGCAGGGCGTGTTCGACGTTGCCCACGGCGTGCTCGATGAAGGTGGCCTGGCGGAACAGGAAGCGCGGCTTCTCCATGCCCGCCGGCAGGGTGGCGGACAATTCGGCCAGGGCCGCCTCGACCTTGGCGGTTAGCGCCACGCTGTCGGTGCCGGGCTGCTTCTGCACCGACAGGATCACCGCCGGCCGGCCCGCGTAGCCGGCGTCGCCGCGCTTCACCGCGGGCGCCATGCGCACGTCGGCGACCTGGCTGAGCAGGATGGGCCGCGCGTCGTTGCCCGTGCCGCGCACGGCCACCACCAGGTTTTCCAGATCCGCCACACGGCTGCTGCGGCCGATCTGGCGGATCAGGTATTCGCGTCCGCCCGATTCGAGAAAGCCGCCGCTGGTGTTGGCGCCGAAATCGCGCAGTGCCGTCTCCAGTTTCTCCAGCTCCACGCCCAGCGCGCGCATCTGCGCGGGGCGCAACTCGACGCGGTACTGGCGCACCTCGCCGCCGATGGGGGTGACCTGGGCGACGCCGGGAATCGTGAGCAGGCGCGGGCGCATCACCCAGTCGGCGTATTCCCGCACGCGCATGGGGTCGGCGCCCGTCTCGGCGGCATCGGCCTTGAGCGGCAGGGCGATGAGCAGGATCTCGCCCATGATCGAGGCGATCGGCCCCATCTGCGGCAGGATGCCCGGCGGCAGTTGCTCGCGCACCAGGTTGAGGCGCTCGGCGATCTGCTGGCGGTTCAGGTAGATGTCGCTGCCCCATTCGAATTCCACGTAGACGATGGACAGCCCCACCCCGGACACCGAGCGCACGCGGGTGACGCCGGGCATGCCGTTCATCGCCGACTCGATAGGGAAGGTGACCAGTTGCTCCACCTCCTCCGGCGCCATGCCGCCCGCCTCGGTCATCAGCGTGACGGTAGGCTTGTTCAGATCGGGGAACACGTCCACCGGCATCTGCCGCATGCCGATGGCGCCATAGATCATGAGCAGCAGCGCGGCGCCCAGCACGAGGACGCGCTGGCGCAGGCTGGCGTGCAGGATGGGGTCGAACATGAAGGTTCAGCGCACCTGGCCGAGCAGGCTGGCGCCGACGATCACCACGCGCTCGCCCTCCTGCAAACCGGCGGTCACCGCCACGCGCTCGCCGTCCAGGGGGCGGACTTCCACCTGGCGCTGCGCGAAGTGTTCCGGCCCCAGCTTGACCCATAGCGTGGCTTCACCGCCGGCGCCGCGCTGCACGGCGGCGGCGGGTACGGCGGCGCCGCGCACGCGGCTGGCGGTGGCGGCCACCACCCTGACCGGCATGCCGGCGGCCAGGGCGGCCGCGCCCGAGCGCACGCGGAACAGCAGGGGCAGGGCCTGCTCGCGCATCTGCCGGCCGGCGCCGATGAATTGCAGCGGCAGGGCGCCGCCGGCGTGGACCAGGCGCGCATCGCGCAAGCCCAGCGCCTGCGCCGGATCGTAAGCCAGAGCCTCCACCGCCAGGCGCTCTGGATCGACGATCTCGAACAGGATTTCGCGCGCCTCCACTACCTGGCCCGGCACCACATGGGCGGCGCTGATGACACCGGCCACCGGCGCGAGCAGCGCCTCGCTGGCGTCGAGGCCGGCGCCGATGGCGGCGCGACGCTGGCGGAGGGCGGCCAGCTCGATGCGCGTGGCTTCCACCTCCTTGGCGGGAATGGCGCCCTCCAGCTCGGCGTAGCGCGCCAGCTTGCGCTCGGCCAGGGCGGTCTGCGCCTCCAGCTCAGCCAGCAGGGCCTGCTGGCCGCCGCGTTCCAGGCTGGCTGCGACGGGACGCAGCCGGGCCAGCAACTGGCCCTTGGCGACGCGCTGTCCCAGGCTGGGCAGGCCGCCGCCGGCAACCTGCACGCGTCCCGCCTGGCCGGCCTGGACGCGGCCGGAGGCGGCCGGATCGGGGATCACCCGGCCGTTGAATTCGCGGCTCTCCACCAGGTCGGCGAAGCTGGCCGGCAGGGTGCGCAGGCCAAGACGGTGCTGCGCCGGCTTGGGCACGAAGACGCTGCCGTCGGCCAGGCGCTTCGGCGCCCCGCCTTGCAGTGCCGGCTTGGCCGCCGGTTCGGGGCCGTGCTCGTGGTCCTCGCCACCGTGGGCGAAAAGCGGGCCCGGCTGCAGCAGCAGCAGGCCGCTGGCGCAGAGCCCGAGCAGGCGGCCCGCAATCTTCGGGACGGGGCTCATTGTTGTTCTCCAGAAAGCGCGGCCGGGGAGGGGGACACCCCAGCCGCCGGGGCGCCGGCGCCAGGCATCGCCTGACGCGCGCTCTTGCCGCGTCCGCGCAGGGCGCGCCATCCCAGTGCCAGGCCGAGCACCAGCGCCGCGCCACCCGCGGCCCATGGCCGCCAGTCCCGCTCCGATGCCACCGCGGCTTGGGCCGGCTCGGGCACCGCCAGGCTGGCGGCGAGCAGGTCGGTATCCTCGCCGGCCTGCACGGTCAGGGTGAGGGAATGCGTGCCGGGGCGGACGAAGGACTCGCCCGGCACCGCGTAGACGCCGCCGCCCAGGTCCGCGGCCACCGCCTTGAAGGCGCCGCTTTCCACTTCCAGTTGGGCGCCGCTGACCGGCTCGTTGCTGGCGTGTCGGTCCAGGTAGAGCAGCAGGCGCGGCCCCGCCTCCAGCACCGCGACCAGCTCGAACAGCTCGCTTTCGGCGCTGGCGCGCGGCGTGGCATCGATCACCACCGGCGGCGGCGGCGGGCCGTGGTCGTGGCCCTCGTGCCCCCAGGCGGGCGGCAGGACCAGGCAGAACAGGGCGAGCAGGACGGCGGTTTTCATGGGCTCACTCCCAGGGCTTGCAGCAGGCCGGAGACGGCGGCATCGCGCGCCACGCGCAGGCGCGCGGCCTCGGCCGCATCGGCCAGGGCCATGCCGCGCACGCGCAGCAGGGCGGCCAGGTCGGATTCGCCGAGGGCGAAGGCTTTTTCCGCCAGCTTCAGGTTTTCCGCGATCAGCGGTGCGCGTTGCGTCGCCAGCGCGAGCTGGCGTTCGGCCAGTTCCAGTTCACGGCGCGCCCGCTCGATGTCGAGTTCCATGGCGGCGCGGGCGCGCGCCAGTTCGGCGTCGGCCTCGGCCAGTTCGGCGCGCGCGGCGGCATCCCCGCGGCGCACGCGGGCGTCGCCGCTGAACGGGATGGTCAGCTTGAGGCCGGCGCTGTTTTCGTAAGAAGAACGGTCGTCGTCGCGATCACGGATCAACCTGAAGGCGAGTTCCGGCGCGTCGCGCCGGCTTTCACGCGCCACCTGGAGGCGGGTACCGGCCAGGCGGGCGGCCGCCGCCCGCGCCAGCAGTTCGGGATGTTCCCCGGCGACTGCGTCGGACATCCGCGTCGCACCGGGCGCAGCTTCCGCCGGCACGTGTTGCGGCGACGGCGTACCGGTGAGCGCCCGCCAGGCCTGTTCGGCGCGGGCCACGGCGACTTCGGCGGCCAGCGCTTCCGCTTCCGCCCGCGTCAGTTCGCCGCGCGCCAGATTGGCATCCACGCGCGCCAGCTCGCCGGCCCGATGGCGACGGGAAACGTCCTCCGCGAGCGCGCGCAGGCCATCGGCGCGCAGCCGCGCCTGCTCCAGGCCGGCGCGGGCCTCGGCGAGCGCCCACCAGGCCTGGCGCAACTCGCCGGCCAGGCGCAGACGCAGGGCCTGGCGGCGGGCGGCGACCTCGGCCAGGGCGGCCTCGGCCTCGGCGCCGCGCGCGGCCTTCTGGCCGGGCAGCCAGAGCGGCAGGGCCAACTCCACCTCCCACTCGCGCTTGCCCCGGCTGTTGCCGGCCAGGTTGTCGTCCAGCGTCGCCAGGGACACGGCGGCGGGGGCCGGGGTGAGGGCTGCCGCCAGTTCCCGCTCGGCGCGCGCCACTTCCTCGCGGGCGGCCTCCGCGCCGGCCTGCGGATGCCGCGCCCAGGCCCGCTCCAGCGCCTCGGCCAAAGCGCCGGCGTGGCTGGCTGGGGCGGCGAGAACCGCGAGGAGAAGCAGGAAGAAGCGTGGCATGGACGAACTTGGGGCCTGTATTGGCGACCATCATGGCCGGCGCCGAGCTACCGCCGCCTGACAGCCGGATTACAAATCTGTAATCCGGCCGGTCGTGAACGCATGCGCGGGACGCGGCACAATGGCGGCGTGTCGGTAAGTGGAGAGCAGTGCGCGCGCCATGAAGATCCTGATCGTCGAGGACGAGCCCAAGACGGGTGACTACCTGAAGCAGGGCCTCACCGAGGCCGGGCTGCTGGCGGACCTGGCGCGCGACGGCGTCGATGGCCTGCATCTGGCCTGCACCGGCGGCTACGATCTGGTGATCCTCGACGTCATGCTGCCGGGGCTCGACGGCTGGGAGGTGTTGCGCCGGCTGCGTCGCGACGGGCGCGACATGCCGGTGCTGTTCCTGACCGCGCGCGACCAGGTGGACGACCGGGTGCGCGGGCTGGAACTCGGCGCCGACGACTACCTGGTCAAGCCCTTCGCCTTCGCCGAACTGCTGGCGCGCGTGCGCACCCTGCTGCGGCGCGGGCGCAACGCGCCGGAGGCGGCCGTGCTGACGGTGGCGGACCTGGAGATGGACCTGCTGCGCCGGCGGGTGACGCGCGGCGGCCGGCGCGTCGAGCTGACCGCCAAGGAATTCGCCCTGCTCGAGCTGCTGCTGCGCCGCCAGGGCGAGGTGCTGCCGCGTTCCCTGATCGCTTCGCAGGTGTGGGACATGAATTTCGATTCCGACACCAACGTCATCGACGTCGCGGTGCGCCGCCTGCGCGCCAAGATCGACGACGATTTCGACGCCAAGCTGATCCACACCGCGCGTGGCATGGGTTACGTGCTGGAGGCGCGGTGACCTCGCTGTCCCTCACCGCCCGCGTCAGCCTGCTGTTCGCCGCCGGCGCGGTGGTCGTGCTGCTGGGGCTGGGCTGGGTCGTGGAACGCTCGGTGGAGAACCATTTCCGCGAAATGGACCAGCACGAGGTGGAGGGCAAGCTGAGCCTGCTGCGCGCCCTCTTCGCCAAGGCCGGCGACAGCCGCGACGTGCTGGAACGCCGGATGCGCGACGCGCTGGTCGGACATCATCACCTGTCGGTGGCGGTGCGCGCCGCGGATGGCGGGGAGTGGTTCCGCTACGGCGAGGCGGATTTCCCCGCCGAATTGCCGATGACCGGCGCGTTGCCGCGCTGGACCGCCTGGACGGCCGAGGCACGCGCGTATCGCGGCCTGCTGGCGCGCCTGCGCGATGGCGGCGGCGGCGAGCACGACGTGACCATCGCCCTGGACATCTCCCATCACCGCCAGTTTCTCGATAACTTCCGCCGCACCCTGGCCCTGACCACCGCCCTGGCGGCGTTGCTCACCGCCCTGCTAGGCTGGGCCGCCACCCGCGCCGGGCTGGCTCCGCTGCGGCAGATGACGCGCCTGGCGACGCGGCTGTCCGCCAGCAGCCTGGAGGAGCGCCTGCCGCAAGGCGGTCTGCCGGCCGAGATCGACGCCCTGGCCACCGCCTTCAACGCCATGCTGGCGCGCCTGGAGGAATCCTTCCGGCGCCTGTCGGACTATTCCTCGGACATCGCCCACGAGTTGCGCACGCCCCTCTCCAACCTGATGACCCAGACCGAGGTCGCCCTGACGCGGGCGCGCTCGGCGGAGGAATACCGCGAGGTGCTGGCTTCCAACCTGGAGGAATACGAGCGCCTGGCGCGCATGATCGGCGACATGCTGTTCCTCGCCCAGGCCGACAACAGCCTGGTGGTGCCGCGCCGCGAGGCGGTGGACCTGGATGGCGAGGCGGCGCGCATGCTGGAGTTCTACGAGGCCCTGGCGGCGGAGTCCGGTGTGCGCCTGGCAAGCCAGGGCTCGGCGCGGGTGACGGGCGACCGCCTGATGTTGCAGCGCCTGCTCGCCAACCTGGTATCCAACGCCATCCGCCACACCGCTCCCGGCGGCACGGTCAGCCTGCGCCTGGGCGAGGAGGCGGACGCGGCAGTGGTCGAAGTGGAGAACCCCGGCGCGATCCCGGCCGAGCACCTGCCGCGCGTGTTCGACCGCTTCTACACCGGCGACCCCGCCCGCCGCGCCAGCGGCGAAGGCGCCGGCCTGGGCCTGGCGATCAGCCGTTCCATCGCGCAGTTGCACGGCGGCAGCCTGGAGGCGAGTTCGGAGAACGGGCGGGTGCGGTTTCGCCTGGTCCTGCCCAGCGATTCAGGGAATCCGTGAAGAAATCCAAGCCGACAACCCCGCCTGTCAAAACCCGTCTGTCACCCCGGCGAAAGCCGGGGTCCAGTGCAATCAACGACCTGGATCCCCGCCAGCGCGGGGATGACGAAGGTCCTTAGCTGCCGAAGCTTCAGGATACCGCCTGACCGCCCCCGGCCTCGGCGTCGGCCAGCAGTTTCAGCATGGGCGCGGCCTTGACCAGGCATTCCTGGTATTCCGCGTCCGCCTCCGAATCGGCGACGATGCCGCCGCCGGCCCAGAAGCGCAGTTGTCCGCCCGAGGACACCAGGGTGCGGATGGCGATGTTGCTGTCCATGTCGCCGTTGAAGCCCAGCCAGCCGATGGTGCCGCAATAGACGCCGCGCCGGTTAGGTTCCAGTTCCTCGATGATCTGCATGGCGCGCAGCTTCGGCGCGCCGGTGATGGAGCCGCCCGGAAAGGCGGCGCGCAAAAGATCCAGCGCGTCCCGGCCCGGCGCCAGGCGGCCGCTGACGGTGCTGACCAGGTGGTGCACCGAGGCGAAGCTCTCCAGCCCGAACAGTTCCGGCACCGCCACGCTGCCGGTGGCGCAGACCTTGCCGAGGTCGTTGCGCAACAGGTCGACGATCATCAGGTTTTCCGCGCGGTCCTTGGCGCTCTCGCGCAGCGCGCGGGCCAGGGCGGCGTCGGCCTCGGGCGCCGCCGCGCGCGGGCGGGTGCCCTTGATGGGGCGGGTTTCCACCTGGCCGGCCCGCACCCGCAGGAAACGTTCCGGCGACGACGACAGGATGCGCGCGCCGGGATGGTGGAGGTAGGCGGCGAACGGAGCGGGGTTGAGGCGGCGCAGATCCTGGTAGCCGAGCCAGGCGTCTCCCGCCGCCGGCGCCGCAAAGCGCAAGGCCAGATTGACCTGGTAGCAGTCGCCGGCGTCGATGTAACGCCGGATGCGGGCGAAGACCTGCCGGTAGGCGTCGGCATCGAGATTGGCGCGCACCGGCCCGGTGACGCGGAAGGCCTGCCGGGAGGCGGGCGGCGGCGGTCGCGAGAACAGTTCCAGTAGTCCGTCCCACAGGGCCTCGCCGCGCGCGTCGCGGCCGGCGCTCGCCAGCCAGCTTTGCCGTTCCGCGTGATCCACCAGCACCGCCCAGTCGTACAGGCCCACCGCCATCTCCGGCATGCCTTCCGCGTCGAGGGCGCGCGCGGGCAGGCGCTCGACGCGCCGCGCCAGGTCATAGGCGAAATAACCGATGGCGCCGCCGCAGAAGGGCAGGGGAGCGGGAACGTCGTCCGCGTCGAGGAGTTCGCGCAACAACTCGAAGGGATCGGCGGGGGACAGGCGCGCGCCCTCCGGCCCGCGAATCTCGGTCATGCCGCCGCGCGTGACCAGGGTGGCGAACGGCCGCGCCGCCAGGATGTCCAGGCGACCGGCGCTGGAGCGGGGGCGCCCGCTGTCGAGGAACACGGCCCAGGGTTCGTCGGCGATGGCCTCGAACAACGCCGCGCTGTCCTCCAGGTAGGGCAGGGGGCTGACGCGGTAGCGGCTGGCCTGGCGCGGCATCGGCGGCGGATCCGGTTCAGCCCGCCGGCGCCGCGCGCAGTTCGGCGCGGGCGTTGCCGATGACGAAGAACATCACGGCATTGATGGCCAGCACGGCGCGCAGGGTGTTGCGCTGGCGGTCGCGCAGGCGGTCGAGGGAACAGTCGTGGTCACAGGCGCAGGGCATGGCGGGATTGTAGCGTCCGCCGCCGGCCCTCTCGCTCCGCCGGGCGCGCTGCTATGCTGCGCGCGAACCGCAACGTCGCCGCCGCCGACCGCCATGACTCCCGCCATCCTCGCCGCCAAGCAGGCCAAGGTACCCCATCGCGTGCATGAGTACGCCCACGACCCCAGGAGCGAATCCTACGGCGAGGAGGCGGCGGTGAAGCTGGGCCTGCCCCTGGAACGGGTGTTCAAGACCCTGGTGGTCGCCCTGGACGGCCGCGAACTGGCCGTGGCGGTGGTGCCGGTATCCGGCAAGCTCGACCTGAAACAGTGCGCCGCCGCCCTGGGCGCCAAGAAATGCGAGATGGCCGCCCGCGCCGACGCCGAGCGCGCCACCGGCTACGTGCTCGGCGGCATCAGCCCGCTGGGCCAGAAGAAGCGGCTGCGCACGGTGATCGACGCCACCGCCGAGATGTTCGAAACCGTGTTCGTCAGCGCCGGCCGGCGCGGCCTCGAAATCGAATTGGCGCCCGCGGACCTGCGCGCCCTCACCGGCGGCCTGATGACGTCGGTGAGCCGGACCTGAAGCCGCTGGGGCGTGGCGGTCGGGGCTGGAGTCGGCCACGACTTCGGGTATAATCGCGCCCCTTCACGCCGCGCGCCTCGCTCGCGGCCGTGCATGCAGCACAGTGGCGGTGGTAGCTCAGTTGGTAGAGCACTGGATTGTGGCTCCAGGTGTCGTGGGTTCGATTCCCATCCATCGCCCCAACATACAAATCAAGCACTTAGGCCATCCTGCGCGGTGGCCTTTTTGCTTTATGGCGACACCCTCACGACGCAGTCCGCGTGTCGCCCCATCGCCTTGCCCCGCCTGGGCATCAGACGGAAAGTCTCGCTCCAGAACGAACGTTTGCGGGATCGGCATTGGTTCGGTGGATGACCGAGATGAACCTCAAGCGGACATCGGTAGTGTGTGGCGTGGCGGGCGGCACGTCGGCCAGTGCTGAAGATTGCTGTTCACGCCATCCCGGACTCGGGGGCTCTATGCCGTTCCCAGTGGAATTTGA
>VGVT01000019.1 GCA_016873935.1 Betaproteobacteria bacterium
TCAGGCTGGCCGCCTGACCGGCCGCGCGCGGATTCCACCGCTACGGGCTATCGCCCTCCGCGCCGTAATCCGCGCAATCACGCAACCCTTGCCAGCCACCTTTTTGCACAACTTGACGCACACAACTTGAGCCAGCTTCGCCTTTGCCGCCTCACCATTACGAAGGTGCACCCCATGCCCTGAATACCAGGCCTCCACCAGGTCGGACAGCCTCCGAGGATCCTTTCGAGCAGGAGCCCACTCCGGCACCTCCCGCACTTTGTTTTTCAGCCAGGCCTCGAACGCCAGGGCCTCCCCCTTGGTGGGCAAGGTCTTCCGGAACCGCTTTCCACCTCGCCCACCAGGCTGAAGATCCACGAGCCAGCCGGCACTTGCCTTTTTGATTGCCATTCGTCTATCCTGAAAGCGCTAGACTTCATTTGATTGCTCTCGCCTGCCTTTTCAGCCTGGCGAACAGCCTGAAAGGGCAGTTGCGAGAGCCTCCTTATCCGGCCTTTTCTGGCCACCTCAGACCCCACCCAGCAAGACCCACCGGAAAGGGTGTTTTTTCCTTCGCGGGCGTAGTAGCACCGCGTGACAGTCTCATTCTGTAGACTATCTCTGACACTTCCTTTACGATGGATGCTAATGTATACATGTCAATTTGTGAAGGAGGGGCCGCAATGTCCAATGTCCTCAACATGCGAATCTCGGAAGACACCAAGGATCAGCTGGAGCGTTTGTGCAAACTCACGAAACGGACGAAATCCTCCCTCGGAGCGGAAGCCATTGAGGAATTCATCGAGAGGAAGCTATGGCTGTTGACCGCCCTGGAAGAGGGGATAGAAGACGCCAAGAAGGGAAACCTTGTGAAGCACGAAGCCATCCTCGATGAGTGGGAGGGCAAGGCGGGTGCTGCTTAATAAGCCCCTCTACTGGACGAAGAAAGCGCAGAAGGACCTGCGCAAGATCGAGGAGTACATCGCCCAGGACAAGCCTGCGGCCGCTGCTAAAATGATCTTCAAGATCGTCCAAGCAACCGAAGGAATACGGGCGTTTCCCTTGAGCTATGAGGCCGTGGACGTTCAAAGGCCCCAGTACAGGCAAATGATCAAAAAGCCCTTCGTAGTGCTTTACGAGGTGACGGACCGGGAGATAGTGATTCTCCGGGTGGTCCATACGTCGATGAGGTGGAAATGAATTTCAGCCCTGATCAGCGATTCTTTGCCCTGCTTGCCCTCGGTGGCGGAAGAATCCAGACTTGGAAGTGGGTAACCGAGCTTGAAGCTCTCAGGAAGGCAAGAGGTTATTTTCCGGATCACATTCCGGAAATCGCGCGCCTGGTGCTTCGTCCGGTAGGCCATCGAGGCGTTCTCCTCGATGGCTTCGTCGAGTTCCGCCGCACTGGCAAGCGCTGGCAACGTATCAACCAGCCCGCGCCCGAAAACAAGGCAGCGGCTTAACAGTTTCGCATGCGAAACACGGAGATCCTCATGAGCTATTCCCAGTACCTCCTCATCAAGGCCGTCATGTTCTTTCTCAACCCGCTTGCCCGTGTCGAGTATGACCGTCGCGAGCGCATCACCTGGGTGACTGAATGAAGGACGCGCGTACACGTCCACCTGGTGGCATTCCAGCCGGCCGGAGGCCGTAACGCGCGAGGCACGAGCGCGGCTAGGCCCCGAGCCGGCCAGGAGATCCCACATAGACTATGACGTCTATGCAGGTCTGGCCCTGTAAGCCGATCGAAGCCGCCCTGTTGGATGTGGCTCCCCCACCAGGGCAACCCCCCCTCTTTTGCAAAACCCATCCGCAACCGTCGCAACTCGGCACCCTGGAACGAGCCGGACGCCGGCGCCGGCGTCCGTGTCGAGGGGACCACTGCCCTATCGCCCCAGTCGCGTCTTCACCAGTCGCTAGCCGTGCGAATGCACGGGCCCAGCCCCGCGGTTGTTTTCAGCTCGTGCCGCTGCACAAAAAGAGGTGTGACCGTGGACAGCTTGCAGAGCCCGCCGCGAAGAGCTCGCCCCGCAGTCAACAGACTGTCAACCGCGAAGACAAATGACGGCTACTCAATGGCAGACAACCATCCGTAACCCACTGTAAAGAAAGACAATGATGCACAACAAAGGCATCAATCGACTGACTTAAAATCCCTCGGCCTTTGGCCATGCGGGTTCGATTCCCGCTCCGGGCACCAGCATAAACAGGCAATTACACACCAACCGCCACCAGACATACCCGCAATGATCAAGGACACGACAAGTACTGATCATCCGCGTAATTCACACCTCAATTTGCTGGAAAGAATACCAGCAGATTCATCCCGCGCGCTCCCCGCGCGGCAACATGTCAAGCAAGCGGGCGACCAGCAGGTCGATGCCGTGGCGGGCTAGATCGATGGGCCAGAACAGTCCGGCGAACAGGGCATCCAGGGGGCGCGCGCCCTGGGTGGCGCGCAAGCCCGCGAGGGCGAGGCCGAGCGAGAGGTAGAAGAACAAGGTAAGGCTTGCGTGCATGGCGGGCTCCGTGCGGTGGCGACGGCACCCAGGCTAGAACCTGTGGGGCTCACCAGATGAGCCTGGCTCGCCTACAATGCGGCAAACCTCTATGGGGATCGGCATGGACCGCACGGAACGCTTCCACATCATCGACAGCCTGCTTGCCGGCCCCGGCGTGGTGACTTTCCAGCGCATGCTCGAGCGCCTGGAAGTGTCCCGCGCCACCCTCAAGCGCGACCTCGAATACCTGCGCAACCGGCTCAACGCCCCCATCGTCTGGGATCGGGATATGGGCGGCTACCGCTACGAGAAGCAGGAACGGGTGGGCGGTCAGTTCGAGCTGCCGGGCCTGTGGTTCTCCGCCGAGGAAATCCATGCCCTGCTCACCATGCAGCACCTGCTCGCCAACCTCGATGCGGGCGGCCTCCTGGGGCCGCACATCCAGCCGCTGATGGCGCGCATCACCGGCCTGCTCGGCAGCGGCCGTCATCCGGCGGAGGAGGTACGCAAGCGCATCCGGCTGATCCCCCTCGCCGCGCGCCAGGTCTCCCTGGAGCATTTCGCCGCCCTCGGCTCCGCGCTGCTGCGGCGCAAGCGGCTGTACATCCGCTATTACGCCAAGTCCGGGGACGCGACCAGCGAGCGGGAAGTCTCGCCGCAGCGCCTCGTGCACTATCGCGAGAACTGGTACCTGGACGCCTGGTGCCACCTGCGCGAGGGGCTGCGCAGCTTCGCGGTGGATGGAGTGCGGCGCGCGGAAATCCTGGAAAGCCACGCGCGCGACGTGCCGGAGAAGACCCTGGACGCGGTGCTGGGCTCGGGCTACGGCATCTTCTCGGGGCGCAAGCTGAGCTGGGCCAGGTTGCGCTTCGGACCCGAGCGTTCGCGCTGGGTGGCTCTGGAGCATTGGCATCCGAAGCAGCGCGGCAAACTCGGTCGAGACGGCTGTTACCTGCTGGAGATTCCTTATGCCGACGACCGCGAACTGGTGATGGACATCCTGCGCCACGTGCCCGAGGTGGAGGTACTGGCACCCGCGGCCTTGCGCGAGACCGTACTCGCCAAGCTGCGGCAAGGCCTGGCGCGCATGGCCTGAAGGCAGGTGGCCGCCCGCCGAAGCTGTGCAGGCGCTTGGCACCCCATCATCGCCTTTCCCTGCACACAAGCGACGTCGAGGTTTGCCAGATGAGGACATGCGAGAATGCGCGCGCGAGCCCGCCATGCACCCAGCCAAAACCTGTCCGTTCTGCCTTCTCGACCCCGCCCGCATCCTCGCGGAAGATGCTCTCGTCGTCGTCTACAAGGACGGCTTCCCGGTCTCGCCGGGGCATACGGTGATCCTGCCCCGCCGCCACTTCGCCACGCTGTTCGAAGCCACGCCGGAGGAGCAGTCCGCGCTGCTCGCCGCGCTGGGTCGCGCCAAGGCCCTGCTGGACGCGAGCCACCGGCCGGACGGCTACAACATCGGCATCAACCACGGCCGCGCCGGCGGACAGAGCGTGCCGCATCTGCACATCCACCTGATTCCCCGCTACCTGGGGGACAAGGAAGACCCGCGCGGCGGTGTGCGCTGGGTGCTGCCGGACAAGGCCCGCTACTGGTAGCGGACCACGCCGTGCCGCGTCGGATCAGCGGCCGAGCTTGAAGCGGCTGACCAGCTCGTTCATTTCCCTCGCCAGAGTCAGCAGCTCCTCGCTCACACCGCGCGTTTCCACGGCCTCGCTGGCGGTGCGTGCGGCGACCTGACTGATGTTGTGCACACGGCCACCGACGCTCTCGGTCAGCTCGCCCTGAGTACGCACGGCCTGGGTCATCTGGCCATTCAGGGCGCGGATGTCGGAGACCCGCGCGACGATCTGGTCGAGGCCGCCCACCGCCTCTTCCAGCTTGTGGCTGTGACGCGCGGCGGTGTCGCGCGCGCCGTTCATCACCTGCACGGCGCGATGCGCTTCCTGCCGCAGCTGGGCGACGATGCCCTCGATGTTCTGCGTGGACTGGTGCGAGAGGTTGGCCAGCTTGCGTACCTCGTCTGCAACCACCGCGAAGCCGCGTCCCATCTCGCCCGCCCGCGCAGCCTCGATGGCCGCGTTGAGGGCGAGCAGGTTGGTCTGCTCGGCGATGCCCTTGATCACGTCGAGCACGTTGCCGACGTCCTGGCTGCGTTGATCGAGTTCCTCGATCACTCCTGCCGCCTGCGTAATCTCCTCCGCCAGGGAGAGGATGCCGGAGATCGCCTCGCGGGTGGTCTGCGTGCTTTGCACCGCCTCCCGCTCGGCCTCGATCGAGGTTTCCGCCGTCCGCGTCGCGCTGCCGCCCGCATTGCCGGCGATGGCGCGCAGATCGTCCAGGGCGCGGGAGGTGGCTTCACTTTCGCGTAATTGGTTCTCCGCAGCCTCCGCGGTCAGTTCGGAAACGCTCGCCACCCGTTCGGCGGCGGTGTTCAGACGCTGGGTGGTATCCGCCACCCGGCCCAGGCTGCCGCTGAATTTCTCCAACATGCCGTTGATGGCCTGGGCCAGCGCCCCCACCTCGTCCTTGCGATTGCAGTGCAGGCGGCGACCCAGGTCGGAGTCGCGTTCGATCTCGTGCATGGCGCCGCGCATGCCCAGCAGGGGAAGCACGATGATGCGGCGCAGGAGGCCGATCACCAGAGCGATGCCGACGATGGACAGCAACAGGTTGAGACCCGCGACCAGGCCCAGATTCCGCCTGAACTCCCGATCCAGCTCTTCGAGCGAATAGGTCACCCGTACCGCACCCAGCACCGTGCCTTCGGCGAACTGGTGGCAACCCAGGCAGTTGGTGCCCAGGTAGTTGGCGCTGGCGGTGATCGGCTTGACGAAGGTGACATGGCGGCCCTTCTCGTTCTCGCCCGCTTCTGTCACGGTTTCGCCATTCACCCCGCGTTCCTCCAGGGCATCGCGCGGGGCGGCGGCATGCGTGCTGACACCGGCCAGCTTGCCGGGTGCGTGGGCGATGTGGACGTCGAGCACGCCGGGCATCGCCAGGAATTTCTTGAGCAGGTTGTCACGCTGGTCCATGGTGCCGGTCAGCATCATGGTGTTGACGCCGTCGAAATACGACTGCGCCAGATCGCGCGCCTTCTCCATCCCCACCTCCACCGCCAGCTCTCTTTCGTTGCGGGCGGTGAGCAGGGTCGAGGCGGCCAGGGTGGCGACAAAGATCAGGGTGATGGCGACGACGATCTTCGCCTGTACCGACAAAGCACCGTTGGACATGAAGCCGCTCACAAAAAGTTGAGGGATCCGCCGACCACTCCGGAAGTGGCGTGGCGCCGGACACCTCAAATTATCGGCGCGGACAATCAGAACTTTAGTACTAGTGTACTAGGTGGGCTCCTGATGCTCCTCGGTCACCATACAGTGCCGCCGAAGCGACCTCGGGCGGCATGCGAGGAGACTCGCGCAACAGCGGCGCGCGCAGAGCCTACTGCAAGGTCATCTGCATCGCGTAGACGCAGAGGGTGATCAGCGGCTGCGGCAGGATGCCCAGGACCAGGACGGCGACGCCGTTGGCGGAAAGCAGGGCCTGGATGTCTGAGGCGGGCGTCAGGGCGGGGGCGTCCGCCTTGGGCGCGTCGAAGTACAGGATCTTCACCACGCGCAGGTAGTAGAAGGCGCCAATGAGCGAGAACAGTACCGCCACCACCGCCAGCCAGAGGAATCCGGCGCCCACCAGGGCCTGCAGGACGGAGAGCTTGGCGTAGAAACCGACGAAGGGCGGAATGCCGGCCATGGAGAACATGAGGATGGCCATCAGGGCCGCCAGCCAGGGGTGGCGGCTGTTGAGGCCCTTGAAGTCGTCCAGGTGCTCGGCTTCCAGGCCGCTTTGCGACAGGTAGACCACCAGGCCGAAGCTGCCCAGGCTCATCAGCACATAGGCGATGGCGTAGAACATCGCCGCCGAGTAGCCGGCGAAGGTGCCCGACAGGATGCCCAGCAGCAGGAAGCCCATGTGCGAGATGGTGGAGTAGGCCAGCATGCGCTTGATGTTGGTCTGCATGATGGCGGCCAGGTTGCCGACGGCCAGGGAAAGCACCGCCATGATCGCCAGCATCCCCTGCCAGTCGCCGACGGCAGGGTGCAGGCCGTCGACCAGCAGGCGCATGGCGAAGGCGAAGGCGGCCAGCTTGGGTGCCGTACTGATGAACAGGGTGACGGCGCTGGGCGCGCCCTGATAGATGTCCGGCACCCACATGTGGAAGGGCGCAACGCCCAGCTTGAAGCCCAGGCCCGCCACCACGAAGACCACGCCGAAAGCGAGGATGACCTTGTCGCTCACGCCGGCGTTCAGGGTGGCCGCCATCTCCGGCAGGGAAAGGGTTCCGGTGAGGCCGTAGAGCATCGACATGCCGTACAGCAGCAGACCGGAAGCGAGGGCGCCCAGCACGAAATACTTCATCGCCGCCTCGGTGGCCTGCCTGGAGTCGCGCCGCAGGGCGACCATCGCGTAGAGAGACAGCGACAGCAGTTCGAGGCCGACGTAGAGCACCAGGAAATGATTGGCGGAGATCATCACCATCATGCCCAGCACCGCGAACAGCGACAGCACGAAGTACTCGCCGCGGAACAGGCCGCGCTCGGCCAGATAGTTGCGCGAGTAGACCACGGCGGTCATCGCCGCCAGGTAGGACATGAGCTTGAGCACGTCGCTCATGGCGTCGTCGACGAACTGGCCGCCGAAGGTGGTCTGCACCTGCGGCACGCTGGTGAACACGGTGATGAGGGCGGCGCCGAGCAGGGTCAGCAGGGTGAGCAGATAGCCGAGCGGGCGCGACTTCACCAGTACGTCGAGGAGCAGGATGAGGCAGGCCATGCCGAGTACGAAGATCTCGGGCAGCGCCGGCAGAAGATCGGGGGGGGTGAAGTTCATCTCGCTCGATATGCCTGTCAGTAAGCCAGCTTGCTATGGGCCACGTGTTCCAGCAGGTTGTTCACGGAGGCGTGCATCACCTCGGTGAACGGCAGGGGATACAGGCCCATGCCCAGCACGCACAAGGCCAATAGGCCCAGCACCAGGAATTCGCGGGAATTGATGTCGCCGAGTTCCGCCACGTGTTGATTGGCGATCGGCCCGAACACCACCCGCTTGTACATCCACAGGGTATAGGCGGCGCCGAAGATGAGGGTGGTGGCGGCCAGGAAGGCCCACCAGAAATTCACCTGCACCGCGCCTAGGATGACCATGAACTCGCCGACGAAGCCGGAGGTGGCGGGCAGGCCCGCGTTGGCCATGGCGAACAGCATGAAGAAGGCGGCGAAGCGCGGCATGGTGTTGGCGACGCCGCCGTAGTCGGCGATCTGGCGCGAATGCACGCGGTCGTACATGACGCCGACGCAGAGGAACATGGCGGCCGAGATGAAGCCGTGCGAGATCATCTGGATGAGGCCGCCCTCGATGCCCAGCGGGTTGAACAGGAAGAAGCCGAGGGTGACGAAGCCCATGTGGGCGATCGACGAATAGGCGATGAGCTTCTTCATGTCGCTCTGCACCAGGGCCACCAGGCCGATGTACACCACCGCGATCAGCGACAGGGTGACCACCAGCCAGGTCAACTCGTGCGCGGCGTCCGGCACGATCGGCAGGATGAAGCGCAGGAAGCCGTAGGCGCCCACTTTCAGCGTGATGGCCGCCAGCACCACGGAACCGCCGGTGGGCGCCTCGACGTGGGCGTCCGGCAACCAGGTGTGCACCGGCCACATCGGCACCTTGACGGCGAAGGCGAAGAAGAAGGCGACGAACAGCAGGATCTGCGCGGTCATCGCCAGCGGCACCTTGTGCCAGGCCAGGATCTCGAAGCTGCCGCCGCTTTGGAAGAACAGGTAAAGCAGGGCCACCAGCATGAGCAGGGAGCCGAGCAGGGTGTAGAGGAAGAACTTGATCGCCGCGTAGACGCGGTTGGGCCCGCCCCAGATGCCGATGATGAGGTACAGCGGAATCAGCATGGCCTCGAAGAACACGTAGAACAGCACGCCGTCGAGGGCGCCGAAGACGCCGTTGATGAGGCCGGACTGGATCAGGAAGGCGGCCATGTATTGCGCCACCTTGTCCTTGATCACCTCCCAGCCCGCCAGCACCACCAGGATGGTGGTGAAGCTGTTGAGCAGGATGAAGGGCATGGAGATGCCGTCCACGCCCAGGCGGTAGTGGATGTTGAACAGGGGCACCCACTCCGCCAGTTCGGTGAACTGCATGGCGGAAGTGGTCTTGTCGAAGCCGGTCCACAACGGCACCGTCACCAGGAAGCCGAGCACGGCCCCGACCAGGGCCAGCGTGCGCTGGCCGTCGGCGTTCTTGTCGCCGCCCGTGGCGAGAATCAGCAGCCCCGCCACGATGGGCACCCAGATGGCGAGGCTGATCAGGCCGATGCCTTCAAACATGTGTCGCTTTCGTCCAGATGTTCTTCATTGTTATCCCCGCGTGAACCAGGTGACCAGGAGCAGCACACCCACGATCATCGCGAAGGCGTAGTGATAGATGTAACCGGTCTGCAGGTGGCGCACGACGCCGGCGATGTGGCCGACCAGGCGGGCGGCGCCGTTGACCAGGGCGCCGTCGATGGCGGCGACGTCGCCCCAGCGCCACAGGCGGCCACCGAGCAGGCGGGCGCCGCGCGCGAAGAACCAGTCGTTGAACTCGTCGAAGCCGTACTTGCGCTCGAGGATGCGGTAGAGCACGCCGAACTTCTTCGCCAGCAGGGCGGGGATGTCCGGCCGCTTCATGTAGAAGAACCAGGCCAGGGCGACGCCGCCCAGGGCCAGCCAGAAGGCCGGGGTCTGCAGGGCGTGCAGGGCCATGGCGAAGGGGCCATGGTAGGTCGCCGCGAATTTCGCGAAGCCGTCGTGCGCCGGCGCGACGCTGATGGCGTGGCCGAACCAGTCGCTGAACAGCAGGGCGTCGACGGTCAGGTAACCGATGAGCAGGGAAGGAATCGCCAGCAGCACCAGGGGCAGGGTCACCATCCAGGGCGTCTCGTGCGGCGCGCTGTGGCCGCCATGGTGGTGGCCATGCTGGTCGCCGTCCTTGTCGGCCTCGTGGTCGTGCGTGTCGTGCGCCTGCTTGAAGCGCTCCTTGCCATGGAACACCAGGAAGTACATGCGGAAGGAATAGAAGGCGGTGACGAAGACGCCCAGGGTGACGGCGAAATAGGCGAAGCCGGAACCCGCCAGCTCGCTGTACTTCACCGCCTCGATGATGCTGTCCTTGGAATAGAAGCCGGACAGGAAGGGCGTGCCGATGAGGGCCAGCGAACCGATCAGCGAGGTTATCCAGGTGATCGGCATGTACTTCCGCAGGCCGCCCATGTTGCGGATGTCCTGGTCGTGGTGCATGGCGATGATCACCGAGCCGGCGGCGAGGAACAGCAGGGCCTTGAAGAAGGCGTGCGTCATCAGGTGGAAGATGGCGACGGAATAGGCCGAGGCGCCCAGGGCCACGGTCATGTAGCCGAGCTGCGACAGCGTGGAATAGGCCACCACGCGCTTGATGTCGTTCTGGATGATGCCCAGGAAGCCCATGAACAGGGCGGTGATGGCGCCGATGACGAGGACGAAGGACAGCGCCGCTTCGGACAGTTCGAACAGCGGCGACATGCGCGCCACCATGAAGATGCCGGCGGTGACCATGGTCGCCGCGTGGATCAGCGCGGAAATCGGCGTCGGGCCTTCCATCGAATCGGGCAGCCAGACGTGCAGCGGGAACTGCGCCGACTTGCCCATGGCGCCGATGAACAGCAGGATGCAGATCACCGTCAGCACGCCCCAGGTGTGGCCGTCGATCAGGCTCAGGGTCTGGTTGGCGAGTTGCGGCGCCTGCTGGAACACCTGGGCGTAGTCGAGAGTGCCGAAGTAGTGCCAGATCAGGCCGATGCCCAGCAGGAAGCCGAAGTCGCCGACGCGGTTCACCAGGAAGGCCTTGAGGTTGGCGTAGATCGCGGTTTCCCGCGTGTACCAGAAGCCGATGAGCAGATAGGACACCAGGCCGACCGCTTCCCAGCCGAAGAACAGCTGCAGGAAGTTGTTCGACATCACCAGCATCAGCATGGAGAAGGTGAACAGCGAGATGTAGCTGAAGAAGCGCTGGTAGCCGGGGTCGTCGGCCATGTAGCCGATGGTGTAGACGTGCACCATGAGCGAGACGAAGGTCACCACCAGCATCATCAGCACGGTCAGGCGGTCGATGAGGAAACCGATCTCCAGGGACAGATCGCCCGAGGTCAGCCAGGTATACACCGGGCCGTTGTAGGTATTGCCGGCCTGCACGTCCTGGAAGATGAGCAGCGAGGCGAGGAAGGCGATGGCCACGCCGGCGATGGTCACCACGTGGGCGCCGGTGCGGCCGATGACGCGGCCGAACAGCCCGGCGATGATCGCGCCGAGCAGCGGCGCCAGCGGCACGATGAGATAGAGGGTCTTCATGTCCATCACATCAGCCCTTGAGTTTGTCCAGCTCTTCGACGTTGATGGTGCGCATCGCGCGGAACAGCACCACCAGGATGGCCAGGCCGATGGCGGATTCCGCGGCCGCCACGGTGAGGATGAAGAAGACGAACACCTGGCCGGCGGTATCGTCCAGGTAGCGGGCGAAGGCGATGAAGTTGGTGTTCACCGCCAGCAGCATGAGTTCGATGGCCATGAGCAGGATGATGACGTTCTTCCGGTTGAGGAAGATGCCCACCACGCTGATGGCGAACAGGATGGAACCCAGGATCAGGTAATGGTTGAGGCCGATCATTCGTCATCCTCGGTTTTCGCGGCTGTCGGTTTCACCGGCTTCAGGTTCACCATGCGGATGCGGTCGGCGCGCTTGACCTTGACCTGATCCGCCACATCGATCTGCTTGGTGTCGGTGCGCTTGCGGTGGGTCAGGGCGATGGCCGCGACCATGGCCACCAGCAACAGCACCGCGGCCAGTTCGAAGGGATAGACGTAGTCGGTGTAGAGCAGCATCCCGAGTTCGCGGATGTTGCTGTAATCGGCGTCGCGCGGCGTCGGCTGGGCCAGGCCGAAGTCCTTGCCGCCCAGCACCATGAACATCTCCACCACCATCAGGCCGGCCACCAGCAGGCCCGCCGGCAGATAGCTCCAGAAGCCGCGGCGCATCTCCTCCAGGTTGATGTCGAGCATCATCACCACGAACAGGAACAGCACCATGACCGCGCCGATGTAGACCAGAACCAGGGTGATGGCGAGGAACTCGGCCTCCAACAGCAGCCACAGGCCGGCGCCGGTGAAGAAGGCCAGCACCAGCGCCAGGGCCGCGTGCACCGGGTTGCGCGCGGTGATCACGCGCAGCGCCGCCAGGATCAGGATGGCGGAGAGGAAGTAGAAAACGAAGGTCTTGAATTCCATCAGTCGACCCCGGGAAACGGGAAACGGGAAACGGGAAACGCCGCTTCGCGCGGAGCCGGCCCGGACCGGCAGTGGTTGGATTGGTGCGTTTCCCGTTTCACTTTTCCCGTTTCCCCATTACCGATATTTCGCGTCTTCCGCCCGGTCGCGGGCGATCTGTTCTTCGTACTTGTCCCCCACCGCCAGCAGCATGTCCTTGGTGTAGTAGAGGTCGCCGCGCTGCTCGCCGTGGTATTCCAGAATGCGGGTCTCGACGATGGCGTCCACCGGGCAGGCTTCCTCGCAGAAGCCGCAGAAGATGCACTTGGTCAGGTCGATGTCGTACAGCGTGGTGCGGCGGGTGCCGTCGGCGCGCTGCTCGGACTCGATCTTGATGGCCATGGCCGGGCACACCGCCTCGCACAGCTTGCAGGCGATGCAGCGCTCCTCGCCGTTGGGGTAGCGGCGCTGCGCGTGCAGGCCGCGGAAGCGCGGCGACTGGGGTGTCTTCTCTTCCGGGAACTGCACCGTGATCTTGCGCGCGAACAGGAACTTGCCGGTCAGCGCCATGCCGCGCACCAGCTCGGTGAGCAGGAAGGTGTCGAAGAAGCGTTTGACTGCGGAAATCATGCTCGCCTCCTCAGTGGAACAGGTGGCCGAAAGGCGTCTGCATGGCGGCGCCGACGACGACGATCCACACCAGCGTCACCGGGATGAACACCTTCCAGCCCAGACGCATGATCTGGTCGTAGCGGTAGCGCGGGAAGGTGGCGCGAAACCAGAGGAAGAGGAACAGCACGAAGCCCATCTTCGCGGCGATCCAGATGAAGCCGTCCGGCAGGAAGGGGAAGGGCGACAGCCAGCCACCCAGGAACATGATGCTGGTGAGGCCGGCGATGAGGATCATGTTGGCGTATTCCGCCAGGAAGAACACGGCGAAGGCCATGCCGGAATATTCCACGTGGAAGCCGGCGACGATCTCCGACTCGCCTTCCGCGACGTCGAACGGCGCCCGGTTGGTCTCGGCCACGCCGGAGATCAGGTAGACCAGGAACAGCGGGAACAGGGGGATGAAGTACCAGTGCCAGAAACCTCCCTCCTGGCCCTTGACGATGTCGATCAGGTTCAGGCTCTGGGAGGCCATCAGCACCCCGACCAGGGCGAAGCCCATGGCGATCTCGTAGGACACGATCTGCGCCGACGAGCGCATGGCGCCGAGGAAGGCATACTTGGAGTTCGAGGCCCAGCCGGCGATGATCACGCCGTAGACGCCCATCGAGGTGATCGCCATGATGTAGAGCAGGCCGGCGTTGATGTTGGCGAGCACCAGCTTGTCGGTGAAGGGGAACACCGCCCAGGCCGCCAGGGCGGGCGCGATGGCCAGCACCGGGCCAAGGAAGAACAGGCCCTTGTTGGCACCGCTGGGAATGATGATTTCCTTGAACAGCAGCTTCACCGCGTCGGCGATGGGCTGCAAGAGGCCGATGGGGCCGACCCGGTTGGGGCCGATGCGCACCTGCATGTAGCCGATGATCTTGCGCTCGGCGTAGGTCAGGTAGGCCACGCAGAGCATGAGGGGCAGGACCAGGACGAGGATTTTCACCAGGGTCCACACCGGCAGCCAGGCGGGGCCCAGCAATTCGGCGACGGGGGCGAGCAAGGCATCCATCACATCTTCTCCAGTCGCACGGCGCCGTAGCGCGGACCCAGTTTGGAGGACAGGGGATGAGAACCGGCGACGCGCACGACACCGTCGGCCAGGCGATCGTCACGACCCAGCTTCATCACCGACTCGCCGCCTTCCTGGACGATGCGCACCGGCTGGCCCTCGGCCAGGCCGAGGCGCTGGATGAGGTCGCCACGCGCCCAGCACAGCTTGGCGTTTTCACTGTCGCGAGTTGCCTGCAGGGCGAGCGCGCGGCGCGCAAGCATGTCACCCTGGTAGATCGGGGTCTCGCCCAGACGCTCCAGGCCATCCGCCGCCGCCGGCAGGCGCAGCTCGCCGGCCGCCGGGCTGTTGTCGAGGCGGGCGCGCACGCTGGACTCGGCCTCCGGCAAGGCGGCGCGGCGCACCGCCTCGGCGGTGTCGTAGTCGAAGCCGTCCAGACCGAGCAGGTTGCCGAGCACGCGCAGCACCTTCCAGGCGGGGCGCGCTTCGCCGGCCGGCTTCACGGCGGCGCGGAAATCCTGCACGCGGCCTTCCATGTTGACGAAGGCGCCATCGGTCTCGGCGAAGGCCGCCACCGGCAGGATGACGTGCGCATAGTGCTGGGCGGCGCCCTTGAAGGCGGACAGGGCGATCACCAGTTCGCTGGATTCCAGGGCACGGCGCATGCCGGCGGCATCCTGCGCGTCGAGATAGGGTTCGATGCCGAGCAGGACGTAGGCCTTGCGCGGCTGCGCGACCATGGCCGCGGCGCCGAGCCCGCGCGGACCGGGCAGGCAACCCACCACGGCGGCGCCGACCGCGTCGGCGCTGTCCACCAGCACGCCCAGGCTGGCGCCGCAGGCCGCGGCGATGGCCTGCGCCAGGCGGTGCAGGTCGGCCATATGCGGGTGCTGCCGGGCGACGGCGCCGAGCAGAACGGCCTTGCGCTCGCCGGACAGCAGGCTGGCGGCGATGGCGCGGGCTTCGTCGGAGACGGCGACTCCGGCGACGGCGGCGGCCACCGCGCCGAGATCGCGACCGGCCTCCGCCAGCGCCCGCGCGATTTCCGCCAGCGCCCGTGCCAGGCCGGAAGGCCGGGTGATGAGCTTGTGCGCCACCTTGCACAAGAGGTCGTCGTCGGCCGCGTGCACCACGTTCAGCTGTCCCCCCCGCTTCACCGCCTGGCGCAGGCGCTGGGCGATGAGCGGCTGCTCCTTGCGCAGGGTGGAACCAATCAGCAGGACGCGGTCGAGCTCGCCGAGCTCGGCAATCGACATGCCCAACCACGGCGCCCCGGGCAGACTCGGACAGTCGGCCTGGTCGAGGCGGTGGTCGAGGTTCTCGCAACCCAGGCTCTGTGCCAGCCTGGCGAACAGGTAATGTTCCTCGACGGTCTGCTGCGGCGAAGTCAGGAAGCCGATGGCCTCGGCGCCATGCGTGTCGCGGATCACCTTGAGGGCACCGGCGGCCTGCGCCAGCGCCTTCTGCCAATCGACCTCGATCCAGCGGTCGCCTTCGCGCACCATCGGCCGTGTCAGGCGATCCTCGGCGGCCAGGGCCTGGTAGGAGAAGCGGTCGCGGTCGGCCAGCCAGCATTCGTTGACGGCCTCGTTGTCCACCGGCGTCGCGCGCAGGACGCGGTTGTTCATGACGTGCAGGGCCAGATTGGCGCCCAGGCCGTCATGCGGGCTCACCGAGCGCCGGCGCGACAGCTCCCAGGGCCGCGCGCTGAAACGGAACGGCTTGGAGGTGAGGGCGCCGACCGGGCATAGGTCGATGACGTTGCCGGACAGTTCGTGGCTGACCTGGGTTTCCAGGAAGGGCATCACTTCGGTGTGCTCGCCGCGGCCGGGCATGCCCAGTTCCATCAGGCCGGCGATCTCCTGGCCGAAGCGCACGCAGCGGCTGCAATGGATGCAGCGCGTCATGTCGGTGGAGATGAGCGGCCCCAGGTCCTTGTCCTTCACCACCCGCTTGGGTTCCTGGTACTTGGATGCCGACCCGCCGTAGCCGACGGCGAGATCCTGCAGCTGGCACTCGCCGCCCTGGTCGCAGATGGGGCAGTCGAGGGGATGATTGATGAGCAGGAACTCCATCACCCCCTTCTGGGCGGTAATGGCCTTGGCCGAGCGGGTGGACACCTTCATGCCGTCGGTGACTGGCGTCGCGCAGGCCGGCAGGGGCTTCGGCGCCTTTTCCACCTCGACCAGGCACATGCGGCAGTTGGCCGCGATCGACAGTTTCTTGTGATAACAGAAATGCGGGATGTAGATGCCCGCCCGCTGCGCGGCATCCATCACCGTACTGCCCGCGGCGACTTCGAGTTGCTGGCCGTCGATTTCGATCAGGGGCATATCAGTGGCCTACCATGCAACGCTTGTTTTCGATGTGGTACTCGAATTCCTGGCGGAAGTGCTTGACGAAGCTGGCCACCGGGCCCACCGCCGCCTCGCCCAGGGCGCAGATGGTGTTACCGCCGATGTTCCTGCCGATGCGCAGCAGCTCGTCGAGGTCCTCGGGCCGGCCCTGGCCGTGCTCGATGCGGTGGACGATGCGGTAGAGCCAGCCGGTGCCTTCCCGGCAGGGGGTGCACTGGCCGCAGGATTCCTCGAAGTAGAAGTAGGACAGCCGCTCCAGGGCTTTCACCATGCAGACGCTGTCGTCCATGACGATGACCGCGCCGGAACCCAGCATGGAGCCGGCCTTGGCGATCGAGTCGAAGTCCAGGGTACAGGCCATCATCAAGTCGGCCGGCAGCACCGGGGCGGAGGAGCCGCCGGGGATCACCGCTTTCAACTGGTGGCCTTGGCGCACGCCGCCCGCCATCTCCAGCAGCTCGGCGAAGGGGGTGCCCAGGCGCACCTCATAGTTGCCCGGCTTGTTGACGTGGCCGGACACGGAGAACAGCTTGCTGCCGCCGTTGTTGGGCTTGCCCAGTTCCAGGAAGGCCTGGCCGCCGAAACGCATGATCCAGGGAATGCTGGCCAGGGTCTCGGTGTTGTTGATGGTGGTGGGCTTGCCGTAGAGGCCGAAGCTCGCCGGGAAGGGCGGCTTGAAGCGGGGCTGGCCCTTCTTGCCCTCGATCGATTCCAGCAGCGCGGTTTCCTCGCCGCAGATGTAGGCGCCGTAGCCGTGGTGCGCGAAGAGGTCGAAGTCCCAGCCGGAACCCAGGATGTTCTTGCCCAGGAAGCCAGCCGCGCGCGCTTCTTCCAGGGCCTGCTGCCAGGATTCGTACTGCTCGAAGATTTCGCCGTGGATGTAGTTGTAGCCCGCCTTAGCGCCCAGCGTGTAGCCGGCGATGAGCATGCCCTCGATGAGCTGGTGCGGGTTGTACAGGAGGATGTCGCGGTCCTTGAAGGTGCCGGGCTCGCCCTCGTCGGTGTTGCAGACGATGTACTTGTCGCCCGCGTAGCCGCGCGGCATGAAGCTCCATTTCAGGCCGGTGGGAAAGCCGGCGCCGCCACGCCCGCGCAGGGCGCTGGTCTTGACCTGGGCGATGATGTCCTCGGCCGGGGTCTTCTCGGCCAGGATCTTCCTCAGCGCCTCGTAGCCGCCGTGGGCGGTGTAGGTGGCCAGCGAGGCGGGCTGGTCGTAATCCTGGGTCCAGGAACAGACCTTGTGGTTGGGGACGTTGAGGCTCATTTCATCTCGTCCAGCAGCTTGTCCACCGACTCGGTCGTGAGCTGGGTATGCATCTTGTGGTTGTTGTGCAGGCACAGGGGGCCTTGACCGCAGGTACCCATGCACTCGCCTTCCTTCAGGGTGTAGCGGCCATCGGCGGTGGTCTCGCCGAAGCCGATGCCCAGCTTGGCCTGCAGGTGTTCCGCGATCTTGTCGGCGCCCTGCAACTGGCATGGCAGGTTGGTGCACAGGGTCACCTTGTTGCGGCCCACCGGCGCCAGGTCGTACATGTTGTAGAAGGTGGCCACCTCGTAGGCGGCGATGGCCGGCATATCCAGGTAATTCGCCACGTACTCGATGGTGTCCCTGGACAGCCAGCCCAGTTCCACCTGGGCGATGCGCAGGGCGCTCATCACCGCCGACTGCTTGTGCTCCGGCGGGTACTTGGCGACTTCCTTGTCGATGCGGGCCAGGGATTCGGGGGAAAGCATCTTCGTCTCTTAGCGGTCGATGTCGCCGAACACGATGTCCAGCGTGCCGATGATGGCGACCACATCGGCGATCATGTGGCCGCGCGACATCTCGTCGAGGGCGGCCAGGTGGGAGAAGCCGGGGGCGCGCAGCTTGAGGCGGTAGGGCTTGTTGGCGCCGTCGGACACCAGGTAGACGCCGAACTCGCCCTTGGCATGCTCCACCGCCGCATAGGCCTCGCCCTCGGGCACGTGCATGCCCTCGGTGAACAGCTTGAAGTGGTGGATCAGCTCTTCCATGTTGGACTTCATGGATTCGCGGCTGGGCGGCGCCACCTTGTGGTTGTCGACGATCACCGGGCCGGGGTTCCGCTTCAGCCAGTCCACGCACTGCCGGATGATCTTGTTGGACTCGCGCATCTCCTCGATGCGCACCAGGTAGCGGTCGTAACTGTCGCCGGTGCGGCCCACGGGGATCTCGAAATCCATGCGGTCGTAGACCTCGTAGGGCTGCAGCTTGCGCATGTCCCAGGCGATGCCGGAGCCGCGCAGCATGGGGCCGGTCATGCCCAGGGCCTTGGCCCGGTCCGGATCGAGCACGCCGATGCCGACGGTACGCTGTTTCCAGATGCGGTTGTCGGTGAGCAGGGTCTCGTAATCGTCGACGTATCCGGGGAAACGGCGGGTGAAGTCCTCGATGAAGTCGAGCACGCTGCCCTGGCGGTTCTCGTTCATGCGGCGCAGGTCGGCCTCGTTTTTGCCGCGCGTCACCAGGTATTGCGGCATGCGGTCGGGCAGGTCGCGGTAGACGCCGCCGGGACGGTAGTAGGCCGCGTGCATGCGGGCGCCGGTGACCGCCTCGTAGACGTCGATGAGATCCTCGCGCTCGCGGAAGGCGTACAGGAACACCGTCATGGCGCCCACGTCGAGGGCGTGGGTGCCCAGCCAGAGCAGGTGGTTCAGGATGCGGGTGATCTCGTCGAACATCACCCGGATGTACTGGGCCCGCTCCGGCACCTGGATGCCCAGCAGGCGTTCGATGGCCATGACGTAGGCGTGCTCGTTCATCATCATGGACATGTAGTCCAGGCGATCCATGTAGGGCACGGCCTGCAGGAAGGTCTTGGTCTCCGCCAGCTTCTCGGTGCCGCGATGCAGCAGGCCGATGTGCGGATCGGCGCGTTCGATGACCTCGCCGTCCAGTTCCAGCACCAGGCGCAGCACGCCGTGCGCGGCGGGATGCTGGGGGCCGAAATTGATGGTGTAGTTGCGGATATCGGCCATTTACACGCCCCCGCCGTAGTTGTCCTCGCGCACGATGCGCGGCGTGACCTCGCGCGGATCGATGCTGACCGGCTGGTAGACCACCCGCTTCAGTTCCGGGTCGTAACGCATTTCGACGTGGCCGGAAATCGGGAAGTCCTTGCGGAAGGGATGGCCGATGAAACCGTAGTCGGTGAGGATGCGGCGCAGATCCGGATGTCCCTCGAAGACGATGCCGAACAGATCGAAGGCCTCCCGCTCGAACCAGTTCACCGCCGGCCACACGTCGATCAGTGAGGCCAGCATCGGCAGTTCATCATCGGCGCAGAACGTGCGCACGCGCAGGCGATGGTTCTTCACCACCGACAACAGGTGCACGACCACGGCGAAGCGCGCGCCCTCACGGGCACCATCCTTGTAGGCGGAGTAGTCCACCCCGCACAGATCCATCATCAGATCGAAGGCCAGCCCCGGTTCGTCGCGCAGGGCAAAGGCCACCTCGACCCAGTCCTCGGGGTTCACCTCGATGGTGAGCTCACCAAGAGCGATCCGGCTGGCCACGAGCTTGTCGCCCAGGGCGTCCTCGATACGCGCGAGTAGGGCTTCCGGAGTCAGCGGCATGATGCTTGTGCGTTCCTGTCAGCGGGCGATGGTACTGGTCCGGCGGATCTTCTTCTGCAACTGGATCAGGCCGTACAGCAAGGCCTCGGCGCTGGGCGGGCAACCGGGCACATAGACATCCACGGGCACGATGCGGTCGCAACCGCGCACCACGGAATAGGAATAATGGTAATAGCCGCCGCCGTTGGCGCAGGAGCCCATGGACAGCACCCAGCGCGGCTCCGACATCTGGTCGTAGACCTTGCGCAGGGCGGGCGCCATCTTGTTGCAGAGGGTGCCGGCGACGATCATCAGGTCGCTTTGCCGGGGACTCGGGCGGAACACCATGCCGAAACGGTCCAGGTCGTAGCGGGAGGCGCCGGCCTGCATCATCTCGATGGCGCAGCAGGCCAGGCCGAAGGTCATCGGCCACAGCGAGCCGGTGCGGGTGTAGTTCACCACCGCGTCGACGGTGGTGGTGACGAAGCCTTTTTCGAGTACGCCTTCGATGCCCATCGTCTTTATCTCATTCCCAATCCAGGGCGCCCTTCATCCACTCGTAGACGAAGCCCACCACCAGAATGCCCAGAAAAACCATCATGGAAAGGAAGCCGAACAGGCCGATATCCTCCAGCACCACGGCCCAGGGAAAGAGGAAGGCGATTTCGAGATCGAACAGGATGAAGAGGATGGCGACCAGGTAGAAGCGCACGTCGAACTTCATGCGCGCGTCCTCGAAGGCCTCGAAGCCGCACTCGTAGGGCGACTGCTTCTCCGCATCGGGACGGCTGGGCCCGAGCAGCTTGCCGGCCAGCATGGGAACCACGCCAAATCCCAGCCCCACCAGGATGAAAAGCAGAATCGGAAAATAGTTCTCGAGCATGGATTCCCCGGAATGGCGCGTCGGCACTCGCCATGAATTGAGCAAGTCTAGGCGCTAGCGCCCCCTGCGTCAAGGCTCGATAAAACAAAAAACCCATTGATATCAATGGGTTATTAAATAAGCACAGAAATATATAAGGAAATTCGATGGTGCCGACGGCGAGACTCGAACTCGCACGACTTTCGTCACTGCCCCCTCAAGACAGCGTGTCTACCAATTTCACCACGTCGGCCGTGGGGGGCGCTGCGCGCCCCGAAAACCCTTTACTTCGGGATGGCTCCCGATTTGTCCAGAGCACCCGCGGGTTGTTCGACGGGCTGCGGCGCCGCCGGCTGGGCCGGTACCGCCAGCGGCTTGGCCGCGGGTTCGTGCTTCTGGCTGGAAAAATAGGTCAGTCCCAGGCTGGTCAGGAAAAACGCCGTGGCCAGCACCGCCGTGCTGCGGGACAGGAAGTTCGCGGAACCGGTGGCACCGAACAGGCTGCCGGAAGAGCCGCTGCCGAAGGCCGCGCCCATGTCGGCACCCTTGCCATGCTGCAACAGGACCAGAGCGATGACGGCGACGGCGACGAGCAGATGCAGGACCCAAACGATGAATTCCATGGCTGATCTTCCTTATCCGGCCCGGCAGATGGCGAGAAATTCTTCGGCGTTGAGCGCGGCGCCGCCGATCAGGCCGCCGTCGATGTCGGGCTGCGACAGCAGTTCCGACGCGTTGCCAGGCTTCATGCTGCCGCCGTACTGGATGATGAGGCCTTTGGCCACGCCGGCATCGAGACCGCGCACTCGGGCACGGATGAAGGCGTGCACGGCCTGCGCCTGCTCGGGCGTGGCGGTCTTGCCGGTGCCGATGGCCCAAACCGGCTCGTAGGCGAGCACGGCCTTGGCCAGGGCGGACACGCCGCACTTGGCGATGACCGCGTCCAGCTGGCGGCCCACCACCTGCTCGGTGATGCCGCCTTCGCGTTCCTCCAGGGTCTCGCCCACGCAGAGGATGGGGGTCAGGCCGGCGGCCTGGGCGGCGGCGAATTTCTCCGCCACCACGGCATCGCTCTCGCCGAAGAGGGCGCGGCGCTCGGAGTGGCCGACGATGACGTAGGCGCAACCGAAATCCTTGAGCATGGCCGCCGAAACCTCACCGGTGAAGGCACCCTTGGCGTGCTGGCTGAGATTCTGCGCACCCCAGGCGATCTTGGAACCGGCGAGCCGGGCCTGCGCCTGCGCCAGGTAGGGAAACGGCACGCATACCGCCACGCCGACCTTGACCTCGCCGATGCCGGCCAGGACGCCGGAGAGCAAGGCCTCGTTCTCGGCGAGACTGCCGTGCATTTTCCAGTTGCCGGCCACCAGTTTGCGACGCATGGGTTCCCCCTTGAAAAAGGCCGTGAATTCTAATGGGGAAGACCGGGACGGTCAATCTTCGCGACCTTGCGCGCGGTGTGGCGCGTTGGCCACGCGCGGCGCCGCGCGCGGGCCCGGCAAACCGCTGTCACCGAACTGTCACAGAGGCTTGGCAGAGTGCGCTGCATGCCAGCCGTACGCTCCGTATTCATCTCGGATGTCCATCTGGGCACCCGGGCCTGTCAGGCCGACAGCCTGCTCACCTTCCTGCGCGACCATCCCGCCGAACACCTCTATCTGGTGGGCGACATCATCGACCTGTGGAGCATGCGTCGCGGCATCCACTGGAGTCCGACGCAGAACACCGTCATCCAGAAGGTTCTGCGCCGCGCCCGCCATGGCGAGCACGTGGTGTTCGTGCCCGGCAACCATGACGAGGCCCTGCGCGACTATTGCGAGACCGCCTTCGGCGATATCCGGGTCGAGCGGGAGTACGTGCACGAGACCGCCGACGGTCGCCGCTTCCTGCTCATCCACGGCGACGAATTCGATCAGGTGACGCGACACCACCGCTGGGTGGCGGTGCTCGGCGACATGGCCTACAACGGCCTGGTGCGCATCAACGGCTGGCTGTCCAGGCTGCGCCGCCTGCTCGGCATCCCGGGCTACTGGTCGCTGGCCGGCTACGCCAAGCGGCGGGTGAAGACCGCCCTGCAGTTCATCTTCGACTTCGAGGATTCGGTCATCCGCCACGCGCGCGAGCGCGGTCTCGACGGCGTCATCTGCGGCCACATCCACTGGGCCGCACTGAAGGAGGTCGACGGCCTCGTCTACGCCAACTGCGGCGACTGGGTGGATTCGTGCAGCGCCATCGTCGAGCACACCGACGGCCGGCTGGAAATGGTGCAGTGGAGCCTGTTGTGCCGCCAGGCCAGGCCGGAGCCGATCTCCGAGCACGTCGAGGCCTACTGATGCGCGTCCTCATGGTTTCCGATGTCTATTTCCCGCGCATCAACGGCGTTTCCACCTCCATCGAGACCTTTCGCGCCGCACTCGCGGACGAGGGCGTCGACGTATCACTGATCGCCCCGGACTACGGCGACGGCGGCGTTTCCGCCGGCGTCACGCGAGTACCCTCGCGGCCGGTCCCGGGCGACCCGGAGGACCGCCTGGCGCGCTACGGCGCCCTGCGCCGGGCCTGCCTGGCAGCCGCGCGCGACTGCGACCTGGTGCATGTGCAGACCCCCTTCGCCGCCCACTACGCCGGCCTGGGCGCGGCCCGCAAGCTGGGCAAGCCGGTGCTGGCCACCTATCACACGCTGTTCGAGGAGTACCTGCACCACTACGTGCCCTGGTTGCCCGCCGCCCTGCCGCGCGCCATCGCGCGGCATTTCTCACGCCGCCAGTGCAACGACCTCGACGCGGTGATCGTGCCTTCGACGGCGATGCGCGAGCGCCTGCGCGCCTACGGCGTGCGGCGCCCCCTGCACGTGCTGCCCACCGGCCTGCCCGAGCGCGCCTTCGCGTCCGCCGACGGCGCCGCCTTCCGCGCCGGCCTCGGCATCGCCGCGGACACGCCCCTGGCTCTGTTCGTCGGCCGCGTCGCCCACGAAAAGAACATCGGCTTTCTGCTGGACGTGGTGGCGCGGGCGCGCCGAGCGCATCCCGATCTGGTCTTCCTGATCACCGGCGAGGGCCCGGCGCGCGCCGACCTGGAACGCCAGGCCCAGCTCCTGGGCCTGGGCGGGCAGGCGCGTTTCCTCGGCTATCTCGACCGTCGCGACCAGTTGCCCGCCGCCTACGCGGCGGCGGACGTCTTCATCTTCGCCTCGCGCACCGAAACCCAGGGACTGGTGCTGCTCGAAGCCATGGCCCAGGGCTGTCCGGTGGTCGCCCTGTCGGCCATGGGCACCCGCGACATTCTGGAACCCCGGCGTGGCTGCCGCGTCGCCGCAGACGATCCCGCCGAATTCGCCGACACTCTGGGCGAACTCCTGGACAACCCCGCCGCCCGCCGCCAGCTCGGCGACGACGCCGCAGTCTATGCGCGGGAATGGTCCGACCGCGCGCTGGCGCGGCGACTGGCCGGCCTGTACCGGGATCTGGCGGCATGACTCCGTTGCGCGTCCTGCTGGTCACGGAAACCTATCCGCCGGAGATCAACGGCGTCGCCATGACCAGCGCCCGTCTGGTCGAAGGTCTGCGCCGGCGCGGACACTGGGTGGGCGTGGTACGGCCGCGCCAGCGCGGCGAGCGCGAGCGCGGGGTGGACGCGGACACCTGGACCGTGCCCGGCCTGCCCATCCCCAACTATCCGGGCCTGCGCCTGGGCCTGCCGGCGTGGCGTCGTCTGGGACAGCTGCTGGACAGCCAGCGGCCGCACCGCGTGCACGTGGTCACCGAGGGACCTCTCGGCTGGGCGGCGCTGCGCGCGGCGCGCGCGCGTAACCTGCCGGTGACTTCCGGCTACCACACGCATTTCGACCAGTTCAGTCCGCACTATGGCCTGCGCTGGCTGACGCCCTGGATCAGCGGCTGGATCGACGGCCTGCACCGGCGCTGCCAGGCCACTCTGGCGCCCACGCCGGAACTGGCGGCGACCCTGGCGGCGCGCGGCATCCCCGGCACGCACGTACTCGGACGCGGCGTCGATATCCGCCTGTTCCGCCCCGAACGCCGCGACCCCGAGCTGCGGCGTCAATGGGGCGTGGCGGAAAACGCCCCCGCCTGCCTGTATGTCGGCCGCATGGCCCCGGAAAAGAATCTGGCCCTGGTCGAAGCCGCCTTCGCCCGCATCGCCGAGCGGCACACGGACGCGCGCATGATCTGGGTGGGCGATGGCCCGAGTCTGGCCGGTTTACGCCGGCGCCACCCCGCGCATATCTTCGCGGGCCCCCGGCTGGGCGAAGATCTGGCCCGCCACTACGCCAGCGCGGACCTCTTCCTGTTCGCCAGCCTGACCGAAACCTGGGGCAACGTGCTGGGCGAGGCCCTGGCCAGCGGCCTGGCGGTAGTGAGCTACCGCCGCGCGGCGGGTGAACACCTGATCGTCGAGGATGTAAACGGCCTGGCGGTTGGGGTCGGCGATGCGGAGGCCTTCATCGCGGCGGCGTATCGGGCGGCCACCGAGCCAGCCCTGCGCGCCCGGCTGGGCGCCGCGGCCAGCTTATCCATGCGCGCCCACGGCTGGGACGCAATCGTTGAACGCTTCGAACAGGTCCTGCGCGCGACGCTTGCAGCCGCGCCTGACCCGTCGGTTTGAGCAGGGGCGCGCGGCTCAGGCCTCTTCGTCGGGCTCGGCCAGGTATTTGTGCAGGCGCCGTTCGAAAACGTGGCGGTCGAAGCGCCACTCCTCCAGCAAGCGCATGGCCAGCTCGAACGGCTTCTTGTCGAGCTCGTACAGGCAGCCCAGGTTGAAGGTGGCGGACGACTCCAGCGCCATGCACAGATCCTGCAGATCGGAGGTGGCCTTGTCGTCCGGGTTCTTGCGAATGTACTTGGCGATGTCTTTGACGGCGTTGCTCATGGCGCTTCCTTACCAATGTAAGGCCCGCAAGCGGGCGGATTTCTTGTGCTGGTGCGCCCGCATGCGGCGGGCGATGTCGTCCAGCATGGCGATGGCGTCCAGCACGAACGGACCCTTGTTCAACATGACGCACTCGGCGCGCTCCGACATGGCGGCATCGGTCATTTCCGCGCGCGAGGGCAGATTCTCCTTGATCAGTTGCTCGAACACCTGCGTTGCCCAGACTACCGGCACGTGCGCGGCCTCGGCGACCCAGAGCATCTCCTCCTGCACTTCCGCGAGCCGGCTCCAGCCGATCTCCACCGCCAGATCGCCGCGCGCGATCATCAAGCCGAACGGCGCCCGGCCGGTGCCCTCGACGATGATCTCGGGCAGGTTGGCCACCGCGCGGCGCGTCTCGATCTTGGCGATGCGGCCGAGCCGGCCGGCGCCGCGCGCCTCCAGTTCCGCCGCCAGCCTGCGCATGTCCTCGGCCGACTGCACGAAAGAATACCCCACGATGTCGGCCTCGCGGGCGACGAAATCGAGGTCCAGCAGATCCTTGTCGCTGAGGGCCGGCAGGCGGATGTCGCTGTCCGGAAAGTTGAGGCCCTTGGCCGGCCGGATCTTGTCGCCCTCCGGGCGGGCGCGGGTGATGCGCAGCCAGGCGCCTTCGGCGTCCACCTTTTCCACCTCGGCGCCGATGTGGCCGTCATCGATGAAGACCCGCTCGCCCACGCGCAAGCTGTCGAGCACCTCGGGCTGGGCACAGGGCACGCGGCCGGCGGGCCCGCCGTCGCCGCCCTCGCCCGCCTCCCCCGGCGCCCCGTCCCGCGACAGCAACAGGCGCTCGCCGACATGCACGAGAATGACCTCGAAGCTGTCCTCCAGCGCCCCCACCTGCGTCAGCCTCGAGTGGCCGCCGCCCGACAGGTGCTTCAGCTCACAGCCCTGCTCCAGCCAGACGTTGTCGGCGGCGCAGGCCAGCACATGCGCTTCGCCCATGCGCTCGAGCACGTTGAGGATGCGTTTCTTGCCACGCGCGTCCACCGCCTCGACCAGATCGCCCGGCTGCAGGCGCAGCAGCCAGTCGCGCGCCACGCTGACGCGCGCATAGCCGGCCAGGCCGGTGGCGCCGCGCAGGCCGGGACCACCCGGCTCGCCGCTGGCGTCAAACAGGAAATAGGCCGGTGCCCGCGTGTCACCGCGCTCGTCGCGGCGGGGCTTGAGACGCAGGCGGCCGGGCGTGGCGGCCATGTCGCCGGTGCGCAAACGCGGCCCCGCCAGGTCCATGTGGATCGGGCAGGCGCGCCCGGCGGCCTCGGCGGCAGCACGCACGTTGTCGATCATGGCCTGCCAGACCTCGGGCCCGTCGTGGGCGCAGTTGATGCGGGCGAGGTTCATGCCCCGTTCCAGAAGATCCCGCGCGAAGCGGGGATCCTGCGCCGCCAGCAGGGGCAGCGTGACCATGATGCGGGTACGGCGCCCCTTCGCTTCCTTGCCCAGCAGACGTCGGGTGTTCTCGCGCAGGCGGCGGTCGCCGGCCTGCTTCTCCTGGCCCAGCCGGGTCAGGGCGGCGGCATCGCTCGGGCAGGCGCAATCGAGCGCGTCCAGGGCCAGGGCGACCGAATCCAGGGTGGCCTGCACATGCCCCTCGCAACGCCCCAGCGAAGACAGGCCGAGGTCGGACAGGCGCTCCTGCATGTCGCGCAGATCCTCGCGCCGGAAGGCGATGTAGGTAGCCAGGTTGGCGAGCGCGCGGGCATGGCCCGGGCCGGTGAGGGCCGGCCGCCAGGCGCGCAACATTTCGCCGCGTCCGGCCTCGACGCGGGCGCGCAGGCCGGCCATGGCCTGCCGCAGTTCGGAAAGGGAATTCAAGTTGGAGTCCAGACTGTCTGACCCAGACAGCATAGACGCTCAAGGTGACGACCGTGTTACGGAATTGTGACAGCTGCCCCGCCGCCGCCGCGTCTCAGCCGAAGCGGCCGGTGATGTAGTCCTCGGTCTGCTTTTTCTGGGGTTTCACGAACAGGCTGTCGGTCTTGCCGAACTCGACCAGTTCGCCCAGGTACATGAAAGCGGTGAAATCCGAGATGCGCGCAGCCTGCTGCATGTTGTGGGTGACGATGGCGATGGTGTAGTCCAGCTTCAGTTCGTCGATGAGTTCCTCGATCTTGGCCGTGGAAATCGGGTCCAGGGCCGAGGTGGGTTCATCCAGCAGGACGATCTCCGGCTTTACCGCGATGGTGCGGGCGATGCACAGGCGCTGCTGCTGGCCGCCGGACAGGGACAGACCACTCTGCTGCAATTTGTCCTTGGCTTCCTGCCACATGGCCGCCTTGCGCAGGGCCCATTCCACACGGTCGTCCATCTCCGACTTGGCGAGTCTCTCGTAGAGGCGCACGCCGAAAGCGATGTTCTCGTAGATGGTCATGGGGAAGGGCGTCGGCTTCTGGAACACCATGCCGATCTTGGCGCGCACCAGGTTCACGTCCTGCTTCTTGTCCAGCAGGTTCTTGCCGTGGAAATTGATTTCGCCCTCCGCCCGCTGGCCGGGGTAGAGGTCGTACATGCGATTGAAGGTGCGCAACAGGGTGGACTTGCCGCAACCGGAAGGACCGATGAACGCCGTCACCCGGTTCTTGGCGACATCCATGGAAACGTCGATGAGGCCGCGAAAATCGCCGTAGTAGAAATTCAAATTGCGGATCGCCAGGATGGCGTCGCCGTCTGCGGTTTGTTCGAGGGAGGACATGGGGAACTCCGGGTTCAATCTGAGGATTTCTTGCGGAACAGCACGCGCGCGAAGATGTTGATGCCGAGCACCAGCAGGGCGATCAACAGGGCGCCGCCCCAGGCCAGACTGACCCAGTTGTCGTAGGGGCTCATGGCGAACTGGAAGATCACCACCGGCAGGTTGCCCATGGGCTGCGACATGTCGGTACTGTAGAACTGGTTGTTCAGCGCGGTGAACAGCAGCGGCGCGGTCTCACCGGTGACACGGGCGATGGCCAGCAGGATGCCGGTGACCACCCCGGCCTTGACCGCGCGCAGGGTGACCTTGAGGGACACCTGCCAGCGCGGCGCGCCGACGGCGAAGGCGGCCTCGCGCAGGGCCGTCGGCACCAGCAGCAGCATGTTCTCGGTGGTGCGCACCACCACGGGGATGGCGATCAGCGCCAGGGCCACGGAACCCGCCCAGCCCGAGAAGCCGCCCAGGGTCGCCACCATCAGGGCATAGACGAACAGGCCGATGACGATGGACGGCGCCGACAGCATGATGTCGGTGACGAAACGGGTCATGGCGGCGAACTTGGAGGTGGTTCCGAATTCCGCGAGATAGATGCCGGCGAGGATGCCGATCGGCGTCGACACCAGCGTGGTGACCGCGATGATCATCAGGCTGCCGACGATGGCGTTGCGTAAACCGCCACCTTCGGAGCCCGGCGCGGGCGTGTCCTCGGTGAAGAACTCCCAGGACAGGGCGGCGAAGCCGTTGTAGAACAGGGTCCAGAGAATCCACAGCAGGGCGAACAGGCCGAAGGCCATGGCCACCATTGACAGGGCGATGCCGACACGGTTGGTCCAGATGCGGCGGGAATAAAGGCTCATGTCCGGTCTCCTGGCTTCCCGTTACTTGCCCTGCTTGGCGACGCCGCGGCGGATCAGCCAGCGCGAAATGGCCAGGACGATGAAGGTGATGATGAACAGCACCAGGCCCAGGGCGAACAGCGCGGAAATGTGCAGGCCCGGATCCGCCTCGCCGAACTCGTTGGCCAGGGTGGAGGCGATGGACGTGCCCGGCGCGTAGAGGCTGCCGACGATGCGGTTGGCGTTGCCGATGACGAAGGTCACCGCCATGGTCTCGCCCAGAGCCCGGCCGAGGCCGAGCATGATGCCGCCGATGACGCCGACGCGGGTGTAGGGCAGCACCACGTTGGTCACCACTTCCCAGGTGGTGCAGCCCACGCCGTAGGCGGATTCCTTCAGGGGTGGCGGCACGGTCTCGAACACATCGCGCATCACCGAGGCGACGAAGGGAATCACCATCAGCGAGAGCACGATGCCGGCGGTGAGGATGCCGATGCCGATGGGCGGACCGGCGAACCAGCCGCCGATCACCGGCACGTCGCCGAGAAGCGCCTGCAGGTGCGGCTGCACATGCTCGGCGAACAGGGGCGCAAACACGAACAATCCCCAGATGCCGTAGATGATGGAAGGCACCCCGGCCAGCAACTCGATGGCGGTGCCCAGGGGCCGGCGCAACCAGACCGGGCAGGTTTCCGTAAGGAACAGAGCGATGCCGAAGCTGACCGGCACGGCGATGACCAGCGCGATGATGGAGGTCACGACGGTGCCGTAGATGGCGGAAAGGGCGCCGTACTGGTCCTCGGGCACGTTCCAGACGTTGGTCCAGAGGAAGGCGGGGCCGGTCTCGCGGAACACCGGCAGGGCCTCCACCGCCAGGGAAATCAGGATGCCCACCAGGGCCGCGAGGACGATGAAGGCGAACACCAGGGTGACCTGGTGGAACAGCATGTCCTGAATCTTGAACTTGCGGACCTGACTGGCGTGCAGGTCGACGGGGCGGGCCGCGTCGCTCATGGCGGGAATCCTGATCGGTCTGTTTTCTTCGCGAACGCCCTGAACCGTGTGAAGGCGCTCGCGGAGAAAATGCGGGCGCGGAAGAGGATACCTCCGCGCCCGCCCGGTTTCAGCAATTACTTATTTGATGTTCTTCATTTCGGCTTCGACCATCTTCACCACGCTGGCCGGCAGGGGCACGAAGCCCAGTTCCTCGGCCATCTTCTGGCCGTTGTTCAGGGACCAGGTGAAGAAATCGACCACGCCCTTCTGCTTGGCGGGGTCCGCGCCCTTTTCATAGGCCAGCATGTAGGTGGCCGTGGTGATGGGCCAGGCATTCTTGTGGGTCTGGTCGAGGAGATCGGGGGCCATGCCCTTGACCTTGAAGTTGGCGCCGGCGGCGGCGGCTTCCACGGCGTCCTGATTCGGCACGATGTAGTTGCCCGCCTTGTTCTTCAGCGCCACGAAGTTCATGTTGTTCTTCAGGGCATCGGCAATGTCCACGTAGCCGATGGCGCCGGCGATCTTCTGCACGTTCGCCGCCACGCCCGGGTTGCCCTTGCCGCCGACGCCGTTGACGGGCCAGTTCACGGTGGTGCCGGCGCCCACGTCGCGCTTGAACGCGACGGATTGCTTGGCCAGGTAGTGGGTAAAGGCGAAGGTGGTGCCGGAACCGTCGGAGCGATGGGCCACGGTCACCGCCAGGTCGGGCAGCTTGACGCCCGGGTTGAGGGCGGCGATGGCGGGATCGTTCCATTTCCTGATGGCGCCGCGGAACATGTCGGCGGCGACCGGGCCGTCCAGCTTGATCTGGCCGGACTTGAAGCCGGGTACGTTCACGACGATGGTGACGCCGCCCATGGCGGTGGGCACCTGGGTCAGGCCGGCGGCATCCAGTTCCTCTTCCTTCAGGGGCGCGTCGGTGCCGCCGAAGTCCACGGTCTTGGCCTTGATCTGCTTGATGCCGCCGGAAGAGCCGATGCCCTGGTAGTTGACCTGCTTGCCGGTGGCCGCCTTGTAGGCCTCCGCCCACTTCGTATAGACCGCGTAGGGGAAGGTGGCGCCGGCGCCGGTGATGTTGCTGGCGAAGGCCGAGACGCTCAGAGACAGGGCGGCCACCAGGCCGGCCATCTTGAACAGGGAACGCTGGATACGCATGGGTAGCTCCGTGGGATGGGTCGTGTAAGGAAATTGAAATATTACAGACGAAATATTACAGATTCGTGAACACCCACCCGACCCGGGTCGAGGCCATAACCGTCACGTTTTCTTCACATCCTTGTAACAGGCAGGAAATTCCAGCCCGTTACCGTGGCGAAAACCAGCACGGAGATCATCAACATGTTGCAACAGCATCTGGTCGGCGCGGATCGCCCGCGCAAGGCATTCCACGTTTCCCTGGCCCGCCACGAGGACGAGGTCCGGGAGGCCCAGCGCCTGCGCTGGAAAGTGTTCGCCGAGGAAATGGGGGCGCGCCTGAGCACCCCGGAAGCGGGACTCGACATCGACTTGTACGACCCCTACTGCCAGCACCTGCTGGTGCGCGACGGCGACAGCGGAAAGGTGGTGGGCACCTACCGCATCCTTACACATAGCGCGGCGAAGCGCGTGGGCAGCTACTACTCGGAGAACGAGTTCGACCTGACCCGCTTGCAGCATGTGCGCGACCGCATGGTCGAGGTGGGACGCTCCTGCGTGCACGCCGACTACCGCAACGGCGGCGTCATCACCCACCTGTGGGCGGGCCTGGCGGAATTCATGATGAAGAGCAGCTACGACTATCTCATCGGCTGCGCCAGCATCGGCATGCAGGATGGCGGCCACAACGCCGCCGGCATCTGGCACGCGGTGCGGGAAAAGCACCTGGCTCCCGTCGAATGGCGGGTGTTCCCCCGTTGCCCCCTGCCTCTGGAGGGCCTGGACGCCACCCCCGCCCCCAGCGTGCCACCCCTGGTCAAGGGCTACCTGCGCCTGGGCGCTTACGTGGGCGGGGCGCCGGCCTGGGACCCGGACTTCAACACCGCCGACCTCTTCATCCTCCTGCCCATGAGCCGGTTGAATCCGGTGTACGCGCGCCACTTCCTGAAATAACAGGAGCCTCGGGCCGCGCGCGGGGATGGCTGGGGGGGAACACGCCGACGGCGTACGCTGCCGCCGAAACCGGTATGAAGAAGAGTCATGAAAGTGTCATCGCGATGAAATATTGCGCGACTAAGGTGAGCGGGTTGCCGCCACCGGCCCATGCGTCTGGCCACAGGGCCAACCCAATGGCCTGTCCGGGCCTCCCGATTTTCTCACCCAGGAGTCTGATCGCCATGAAATTCCGCATCCCCGTTCTCGCCGCCGCGCTGCTATTCGTAGGCGTCACCACCCCCGCCATTGCCCGCGACAACATCCAGATTGCCGGCTCATCCACCGTACTGCCGTTCTCCTCGATTGTCGCCGAGAATTTCGGCAAGACCTTCCCCCAGTTCAAGGCTCCGGTCGTCGGCTCCGGCGGCACTGGCGGCGGCATGCGCCAGTTCTGCCAAGGTGTGGGCGCCAACACCATCGACATCGCCAATGCCTCGCGCCCCATGCGCCCCGACGAGCTGAAAGCCTGCCAAGAAAAAGGCGTCAAGGGCATTCTCGAAGTCAAGTTCGGCTACGACGGCATCGTCTTCGCCGCGCGCAGCGACGGTGGCCGCTTTGCCCTGGAACCGCAGCACATCTTCCTCGCCGGCGCCAAGGAAGTGCCGCAGGGCGGCAAGATGGTCGCCAACCCCTACACCCGCTGGTCGCAAATCGATCGTCTCCTGCCCAACCAGGAAATCGTCCTGGTGATTCCGGGCAGCAACCACGGCACCCGCGAGGTCTACGAGGAAAAGGCAGTGATCCCCGGCTGCATGAGCCTGCCCGAGGTCAAGGCGATGGAGAAGGCCGACAAGAAGAAGGCGGAATCCTTCTGCAAGGCCATCCGCACCGACGGCCGCGTCGTCGAGGTGGCCGGCGACTACACTGAAACCCTGGCCCGTCTCGACGCGCAGCGCACCGCCCTGGGCGTGTTCGGCCTGAGCTTCTACGACCAGAACCGCGACCGTCTGCGTATTGCCTCGATCAACGGCGTGGAGGGTAGCGACGAGAACATCCTGTCCGGAAAGTATCCAGTCTCGCGTCCGCTTTTCTTCTATATCAAGGATGCCCATGTCGGCGTGATCCCGGGCCTGCTTGAGTATGGCCAGTACTTCCTGTCGCAGCAGGTTTCCGGCAAGGGCAGCCCGCTGGAGAAGGCCGGCCTGATCCCGTTGAGCACCGCTGAGCGCGCCAAGGCGATCGCGGATCTGAAGGCGCGCAAGAGCCTCTGAGCCTTAGCAGCGGCCCGACCGATGCGGGGAGCGGGCAATAGAGCCTCCTCCCTGGTATGGGTCGGTATGTCTGATCAGTCTGCCAAGTCCGGAACGCGGCGGGACAAGTGTCCGCCGCCTCCGCCATTCCTCAGACCACATCACGGGATTACATCGTCATGTCCAATCTAGCAGTCGTCGCGGTCCTGCTCGTGCTGGTGGCGGTCGCCTACCAGATCGGGCTGGCGCGTAGCCGCGGCGTCGCGCTCGCCAGCGGTGTGCGCATGCACTCGCTGCCGCGCTATCACGGTCTGCTGGTGGTGTTGAACGCCGCACTGCCGGCAATCGCGGTGTACCTGCTGTGGTCGCTTTTCGGCGGGTCGGTCATCGAGGCGATGGTCCTCGCCAGCCTGCCCCCCGAACAAATTCCCGCGGATGAGTTGCAGCAGCGAGTCGTGTTGCAGCGCATCCAGAACCTGGCCAGCGGCTTTGGCATGCTCGGCGAAGCTCAGGCTTACGAACAAGCCGCCGCCGCATACCTGCAAAGCCTGACCACTACCGGCCAGGCCGTAACGGCGGCGCTCATGGCCACAGTAGCCGCGCTCGGCCTGTTCTGGTCCTGGCGGGGGACTACGCCGCAGACGCGGGCGCGCAACAAGGTGGAGCGCGCCATCGAGATCGGCCTGATTGCCTGTTCGGCAATCGCCATCTTCACCACGGTGGGCATCGTCCTGTCGATGCTCGGGGAAACCATCCGTTTCTTCCAGTTCATCAACCCGGCCGACTTCTTCTTCGGTACCGTGTGGAATCCACGTTTCGAGACAGTGGGCACGTCGGGCCAGGAGGGCTTCGGCCTGCTGCCGCTGTTATCCGGCACTCTGCTGATCATGATCATCGCTATGGCGGTGGCGGTGCCGCTGGGGTTGATGATCGCCATCTACCTCGCGGAGTACGCCCCCTACCATGTGCGCAATGTCGCCAAGCCGGCCATCGAAGTGCTGGCCGGCATCCCCACTGTGGTCTATGGCGTCTTCGCGCTGGTCACCGTAGGCCCCTTCCTAGCCGGAATGGGCGAACTGTTGGGCGTCAATATTCGCGCTACTTCGGCGCTGACGGCGGGCGTCGTCATGGGGATGATGATCATCCCGTTCATCTCGTCGCTGTCCGACGACATCATCACCCAGGTGCCCAAGGCCATGCGCGACGGTTCCCTGGCTCTGGGTGGCACCAAGGCCGAGACCATCGTCAAGGTCGTCCTGCCGGCCGCCCTGCCGGGCATCGTCGGCGCCATCCTGCTCGGCGTCAGCAAGGCGATCGGCGAGACCATGATCGGTCATGGCCGCCGGCAACTCTCCGGTGCTGACGGCCAACCCGTTCGAATCGGTTTCCACCATCACGGTGTCCATCATCAACCAGTTGACCGGCGACCAGGATTTCGCCAGCCCGCAGTCGCTGGTGGGCTTCGCCCTCGGACTGACGCTGTTCGCGATGACGCTGGTGCTCAATGTCATCGCGCTGGTGGTGGTGCGCAGGTACCGCGAACAATACGAGTAATCAATGATGAACCAACACACTGAACTGTCGGGACACGCGGCAATCCGCCGTCAGGTGGAGGCATCCTTGCGCCGGCGCCAAGTGCGGGAAAAGCTGTTTCACTGGAGCGGTATCGCCGCCGTGGTCATTGCGCTGACATTGGTCGGCATTTTCTTCGGCACGATCCTCAAAACCGGCCTGCCCGCCTTCTGGCAGTCCACCTTCGTGATGGACGTGCACTTCGATCCCGAAGTGGTGCAGATCGGCCCCAAGCCGGAGCCCATGCCGGGCGAATCGCCAGCCGCCTACCAGCAGCGCTTCAATCAGTGGCAGCTTGATCTCGGCTTCGTCGACTTCGGTCAGATCATTCACAAGTCCATCGTCAAACAGCTGCCCGAAGCGGCGGAGCATCCCGATGAGACGCTTGCACTGGTCACCAGTGGGGAATTGTTCGCGTTGCGCGATCGGGTGGTGGCAGATCCCGGCATCATCGGCCAAACCGTCCGCCTGAAGCTGCTGGCTGACGCGAACGTCGACGTCTGGCTGAAGGGCAACATCGACCGCGACTTGCCCGACACGCAGCAACAGTTGAGCCCGCTGGTTCGCGCGTGGGCCGACCAGTTGCAGGCCAGTGGGGTCATCCAGAACAAATTCAGCACCGCCATCTTCATGAATCCCGACTCACGCAGTTCTCTCGCCTCGGCGGGTCTGGCGGGCGCCTTCATGGGCTCGCTGTTCATGATGATCATCGTCATCCTGCTGGCGATGCCGATCGGCGTCGCCGCGGCGATCTATCTGGAAGAATTCGCGCCCAAGAATCGCCTGACCGACCTTATTGAGGTCAATATCAACAACCTCGCGGCAGTGCCCTCCATCGTCTTCGGCCTGCTCGGCGCGGTAGTTTTCATCATGTGGTTCAATCTTCCCATGTCGTCTTCGCTCGTCGGTGGACTGGTACTGACGCTGATGACCCTGCCGACGGTGATCATCGCCACGCGTGCCGCGCTGAAGGCGGTGCCGCCCTCGATCCGCGAAGCGGCTCTCGGCGTTGGCGCCTCGAAGATGCAGGCCATCACCCACCATGTGCTGCCTCTGGCCCGGCCCGGCATCCTCACGGCGATGATCATCGGCGTGGCGCAAGCGCTCGGCGAGACCGGACCGCTGCTGCTGATCGGCATGAGCGCCTTTGTCGCCAGTATTCCGGCGACGCCGTTCGACCAATCGACAGCTCTTCCCGTGCAGATCTACCTCTGGGAGTCGAACGAATTGCGCAACTTCTTCGAGGGTCGCGGCTCGGCCGCGATCATCGTGCTGCTCGGGATGATGCTGGCTTTAAACGCGGTGGCGATCTGGCTCCGCAAACGTTTCGAAACTAGGTGGTGATGATGGAAAACAACATGGCCCAAGCGACCATGGGCGCGAAGCTGGACGCCCTTCCAAACAAACCAGGCGGCGGTCCCGCCGCCTCAGGCGGGATCAAGCTGTCGTCCCGCGACGTGCGTGTGTTCTATGGCGACAACGAAGCACTACACGGCGTCTCGATGGACGTCATGGCCAACGAGGTGGTCGCCTTCATCGGCCCTTCGGGCTGCGGCAAATCCACCTTCCTGCGCTGCTTCAACCGCATGAACGACACCGTCGCCGGCGCGCGCGTGACCGGACAGATCACCCTGGACGGGCGCGACATCCACGACCACGCCATCGACGTCGTGCAACTGCGCGCGCAGGTCGGCATGGTCTTCCAGAAACCCAATCCCTTCCCCAAGCCGATCTACGAGAACGTCGCCTATGGTCCGCGCCTGCACGGGCTGACCTCGTCGAAGAGCGAACTCGACCAGATCGTCGAATCCAGCCTGCGCCGCGCCGGCCTCTGGGAAGAGGTGAAGGATCGCCTGGATGCCCCCGGCACCGGTCTCTCCGGCGGCCAGCAGCAACGCCTGTGCATCGCGCGGGCGATCGCTGTCAGCCCGGACGTGATCCTGATGGACGAGCCCTGCTCGGCGCTGGACCCGATCGCCACGGCCAAGATCGAGGAACTGATCCACGAGTTGAAAGAGAACTACACGATCATCATCGTCACGCACAACATGCAGCAGGCCGCCCGCGTCTCCGACCGCACCGCATTCTTCCACCTCGGCGACCTGATCGAGCTGGGGACCACCTCGCAGATATTCACCACCCCCAAGCAACAGCGCACCGAGGACTACGTCACCGGGCGCTATGGCTGAGGCGCGCGCGCAGCGTCGTCCGAACTCGGCGAGACCGCCGCGCCCTCGCGCGGGATAAACTCAGACCACCGCCGCGACCTTCACCGCGTCGGCGATGCGCTCGGCGCAGTGGCGTACCTGCGGTTCGTCGCGGCCTTCCACCATGACGCGGACCAGGGGTTCGGTGCCGGAGGGCCGCAGCACGACGCGGCCGGCATCGCCCAGTTCGCTTTCCACCGCGGTCACGGCATCCTTCACCGGCACCTGTCCATCGAGCTTGAAGCCCTTGGCGACGCGCACGTTGATGAGCACCTGCGGGAAGGCCGGGCATTCGCGGGCATAGTCCGCCAGCGATTGCCCCGATCGGCGCAGGGCGGCGAGGACCTGCAGGGCAGAGACGATGCCGTCGCCGGTGGTGTGCTTGTCCAGGCAGAGGATGTGGCCGGAGCTTTCGCCGCCCAGTTGCCAGCCTTCGCGCTGCAGCACCTCCAATACGTAACGGTCGCCCACCTTCGCGCGCAGGAAGGCGCAGCCCAGGTGCCTGAGGGCGAGTTCGGTGCCCAGGTTGGTCATCAGGGTGCCGACCACGCCGCCCTTGAGTTCGCCGCTTTCCCTGCGGTGGCGGGCGATGACGTAGAGCAGCTTGTCACCGTCCATGATCTCGCCGGAGCTGTCCGCCATCATCAGCCGGTCGCCGTCGCCGTCCAGGGCGACGCCGACGTCGGCGCGGTGCTTGCGCACGGCGCGGGACAGGGCTTCGGTGTGGGTGGCGCCGCATTCCTTGTTGATGTTCATACCGTTCGGTTCGTTGCCGATGGCGATGACGTCCGCGCCCAGTTCGTGGAAGACGTGCGGGGCGATGTGATAGCCGGCGCCGTGGGCGCAATCGACGACGATGCGCATGCCGCGCAGATCGAGATCGTTGGGGAAGGTGCTCTTGCAGAATTCGATGTAGCGCGCGGCCGCGTCGTCCACCCGTTTTACGCGGCCCAGGCTCTTCGAGGGCTCGGTGCGGATGGGCGACTCCATGGCCTCCTCGATGGCGAGTTCGACCTCGTCCGGCAACTTGGTGCCTTGCGCGGAGAAGAACTTGATGCCGTTGTCCTCGTAGGGATTGTGCGAGGCGGAAATCACCACGCCGGCCTGCAGGCGCAGCGCGCGGGTGAGATAGGCCACTCCGGGCGTGGGCATCGGGCCGGTCAGGCGCACGTCGACGCCGGCGGCGGTCAGCCCGGCCTGCAGGGCCGATTCGAGCATGTAGCCGGAGACGCGGGTGTCCTTGCCGATGAGCACCGTGGGACGTTCGCCGTGCAGGGCGTCGTGGCCCTTGCTGGCGAGCACGCGGCCGGCGGCATAGCCCAGGCGCATGACCATGCCGGGCGTGATGGGGTCTTCGCCGACGCGTCCGCGCACCCCGTCGGTGCCGAAAAATCTTCTGCTCACTTCTGTTCTCCCAATTCAAACCACAGGTTGAGGGCTTCCACGGTTTCCCGCACGTCATGCACGCGCAGCACGGCGGCCCCCCGCTGCGCGGCGAGCAGCGCGGCCACCACGCTGGGCAGCAGGCGGTCGGCGACGGCGCGACCGGTAAGGGCGCCCAGCATGGACTTGCGCGACAGGCCCACCAATACGGGAGCCATATCGGCCAGGCGGGGCAAATTCTTGAACAGCGTCAGGTTGTGCGCCAGGGTCTTGCCGAAGCCGAAGCCGGGATCGATCAGCAACCGGTCCGCATGGATTCCGGCGGCACGCGCCGCGGCCAGGCGGCCAGCCAGGTAGTCCGTCACTTCCGCCGCCACGTCCGTGTATTCGGGAGCCTCCTGCATGGTTCCGGGCGTGCCGCGCATGTGCATCAGGCACAGCCCGCAATTTGTAGCGGCCACGGCTTGCAGGGCGCCGGGCGCCTCGAAGCCGCGCACGTCATTGATCATGTCGGCACCGGCGGCGAGGGCGGCGGCCATGACTTCCGGCTTCATGGTGTCGACGGAAAGCGCGACGCCGGCGTCGCGCAGGCCCTCCAGCACCGGCAGCACGCGGGCGAGTTCCTGCTGCGCCGACACCGGCGGGGCGCCGGGCCGGGTGGATTCGCCGCCGATGTCGAGGAGATCCGCGCCCGCGTCCTTCAAGGCAAGGCCTTGGGCGATGGCGCGCTCGGCGTCCAGGTAGCGGCCGCCGTCGGAAAAGGAATCCGGGGTGACGTTGACGATGCCCATGACCAAGGGCCGGTCCAGGGCGAAGGTGAAGCGGCCGCAGCGGAACATCAGGGGGAGCAGGGAGCAGGCCGTGGGGGTGGGAGCGGGCGAGCCCACTCCCTGCTCCCGACTTCCCACTCCCCGAATTAGGTTTCTTCCGCCGGCGTCGCGGTGGGCTCGGGGGCCGCTGGCGGCGGGCTGCCCGCGCTGGAGGTGGGGGCGGCCACCGGCTTCGGCGGACGCGGCTCGCGGCCGGCCATGATGTCGTCGATCTGCTCGCTGTCGATGGTTTCCCATTCCAGCAGGGCCTGGGTCATGCGCTCCACCTTGTCGCGGTTGTCCTCGAGGGTCTTGCGCGCCAGGGCGTACTGTTCGTCGATGATGCGACGCACCTCCTTGTCCACCTGCTGCATGGTGGTCTCGGACACGCTCTTGTGGGTGGTGACGGAACGGCCCAGGAACACCTCGCCCTCCTCTTCACCGTAGACCATGGGACCGAGGGCGTCCGACATGCCCCACTGGGTGACCATGCGGCGGGCCAGATCGGTGGCGCGCTGGAAGTCGTTGGAAGCGCCGGTGGTCATCTGGTTCATGAAGATTTCCTCGGCGATGCGGCCGCCGAACAGCACCGCGATGGTCGACAGCAGGCGGGTGCGGTCCTGGCTGTACCGGTCCTCCGTGGGCAACTGCATGGTCACGCCGAGGGCGCGGCCGCGCGGGATGATGGTGACCTTGTGCACCGGGTCGGTCTTCGGCATCAACTTGGCCACCACGGCGTGGCCGGACTCGTGGTAGGCGGTGTTCCTGCGTTCCTCCTCGGGCATGACCATGGAGCGGCGCTCGGCGCCCATCATGATCTTGTCCTTGGCGCGCTCGAAGTCCTCCATGTCCACCACGCGCTTGTTGGCGCGGGCGGCGAACAGGGCGGCCTCGTTGACCAGGTTGGCGAGGTCCGCGCCGGAGAAGCCCGGCGTGCCGCGGGCGATGATGTCGGCCTTGACGTCCTGGCTCACCGGCACCTTGCGCATGTGCACCATGAGGATCTGCTCGCGGCCGCGGATGTCGGGCAGCGGCACCACCACCTGGCGGTCGAAGCGGCCGGGGCGCAGCAGAGCGGGGTCGAGCACGTCGGGGCGGTTGGTGGCGGCGATGACGATGACGCCGGCGGTGGCCTCGAAGCCGTCCATCTCCACCAGCAGCTGGTTCAGGGTCTGCTCGCGCTCGTCGTTGCCCCCGCCGAGTCCGGCGCCGCGCTGGCGGCCGACGGCGTCGATCTCGTCGATGAAGATGATGCAGGGCGACTGCTTCTTGGCCTGCTCGAACATGTCGCGCACGCGGGCCGCGCCGACGCCGACGAACATTTCCACGAAGTCGGAACCGGAGATGCTGAAGAAGGGCACCTTGGCCTCGCCGGCGATGGCCTTGGCCAGCAAGGTTTTACCGGTGCCGGGCGAACCCACCATCAGCACGCCGCGCGGGATGCGGCCGCCCAGCTTCTGGAAGCGCGAAGGGTCGCGCAGGAACTCGACCAGTTCGCCCACTTCCTCCTTGGCCTCGTCGCAGCCGGCGACGTCGGCGAAGGTGACGGTGTTGCTGTCCTGGTCCAGCATGCGCGCCTTCGACTTGCCGAAGGAGAAGGCGCCACCCTTGCCGCCGCCCTGCATCTGGCGCATGAAGAACACCCAGACACCGATCAGCAGCAGCATGGGGAACCAGGAAATGAAGATGCTCATGAGCATCGATGGCTCTTCCTGCGGCTTGGCCTCGACCTGCACACCGTTCTTCAGCAGATCGGACACCAGCCAGGGATCGGATGGCGAGTAGGTGGTGAAGCGCTTGCCGTCGAGCAGCACGCCGCGCAGCACATGGCCCTCGATGGTGACCTTGGCCACCTGGCCCTGACGCACCTGCTCGATGAACTGGGAATAATCCACCTGCGACTGCACGGTCTGGCGGGTATTGAACTGGTTGAACACCGTCATCATGACCAGGGCGATGACCAGCCAGATGGCGACGTTCTTCATGAGGTTGTTCACTTGCACTCCTTTTGCGGAAAGACTCCGCGGGTACCCGAAGTTAGTTCAATTCCACGCTGGCTTCAATCTTCGCCCGCGCTGACCACAGCCGCCACGCGCAAGCCGCGTCCGAGCAGGTACACCTCGCGACTGCGGTCGCGCGAGGCATCCGGCTTGCGCACGGCGACACCCTGAAACACCACCCGCATCCGCCTTACGAAATCCTCGAAGCCTGCGCCCTGGAAAACTTTGACCAGGAAGGCCCCACCCGGTTTCAGCCATTTCTCGGCGAATTCCAAGGCCAGTTCCGCCAGATGGTAGGCGCGGGCCTGATCCGACACGGCCACGCCGGTGATATTGGGGGCCATGTCGCTCATTACAAGGTCTACCCGCTGACCCGCGAGCAGGGCTTCCAGTTCCGCCAGGGGAGCGTCCGCGGTGAAATCGCCCTGGATGAAGTCGACGTGGTTGAGGCCGGTCATCTCCAGGAGGTCGATGCCGACGATACGGCCCTGGCCCCGCATGCGTTCCGCCGCCACCTGGCACCAGCCGCCCGGCGCGCAGCCGAGGTCCACCACCACGCCGCCGGGCCGGAGCAGACGATCCTTGTCGTCGATCTCCATCAGCTTGTAAGCGGCTCGCGAACGATAGCCCTGCTCCACCGATTTGCGCACATAGAAATCGTGGGCATGCTGGTGGTGCCAGGCGCGGGTTTTGGCTTGTCGTTTCATGGGCTACTATCGACGCATTTTCATGGGGTCTGTATGGCAAAGACAACGGCAAGGAAATCCCTGCAACTCGGCCCTGAACAACGCAAGTTTCTCAAGGCCCAGGCCCACGCCCTGAAACCGGTGGTGATGATCGGGGCCCAGGGTCTCACGGATGCGGTGATCCAGGAAACGGGACGGGCGCTGGCCGCGCACGAACTCATCAAGATCCGCGTGCTGGGGGATGACCGGGACGCGCGGGAGGCCTATCTGGCCGAACTTTGCGCCGCGTTGAACGCCTTTCCGGTGCAGCACATCGGCAAGCTGCTGCTGCTCTACAGGCCGGCGGACAAACCGAAAATCCAGCTACCTTGAGCCCTGCTTGGCCACCGCGGCCAGGCCCAAAAGGCTCTGGATCAGGTAGACCGCGCTGGAAACACCATGCCAGGCGGTGAAGCGGTCGCGGAACAGGCTTTCCATGACGTCCTTGGGCAAGGCCTGGTCCTTCAACTGTTGCATGACGGGCTGGATGCCGAACTGCTGCGCAAGGCTCAACAGCAGCATGATGAGGACGATCCAGAAGAAGCCCTGCTTGAGGGCCGCGCCGCCCAGCCGCGCCATGCGGAACAGCAGCAGCCAGACGCCGCAGACCAGGCCCACCCAGGCGATGTAGCCGAACATCCTGCCCGCCAGCATGCCCGCCAGCACGCGGTCGTCCAGGCTGTAGAACAAGGTCGGCGCGGCCAGATAGCCCACCGCCCAGAGACCACCGACCCAGAGCGTCAGGGCCCAGGCGGCGAGGAGGTCGGGCAGGCGGTTCATCAGAGGTAGTGGACGTCGACGATCTCGTAGTGGCGCAGGCCGCCGGGGGCATGCACGTCGGCCACGTCGCCGGCGTACTTGCCGATGAGGGCGCGGGCGATGGGCGAGCCGACGGAGATCTTGCCGTGCTTGATGTCCGCCTCGTCGTCGCCGACGATCTGGTACTTCACTTCATCGCCGGTTTCCGCGTCCACCAGCTCCACCGTGGCGCCGAACACCACGCGGCCATCGGCGTCGAGATGACGGGGATCGATGATCTGCGCGTTGGCCAGCTTGCCTTCGAGCTCCTTGATGCGGCCTTCGATGAAGCCCTGCTTTTCCTTGGCGGCGTCGTATTCGGCGTTCTCGGAGAGGTCGCCGTGCGAACGCGCCTCGGCGATGGCGGCGATGACGTTGGGTCGCTCGACGCTCTTCAGCCTTTGCAGTTCGACGCGCAATTTCTCGGCGCCCACCACCGTCAGGGGGACTTTGCTCACGGGTAAAACCTCCTACTGATTAATGCGAAAGTCGCGCAGCGACTTCTTGACGCTCCCCTCGCCCGCAGGCGGGAGAGGGGTGGGGGGTGAGGGAAACGGGCATGACTTTCAGGATTAATGCGTTATCAAAAAGTCATGTCCGTTAGTGCAAGCGCTGGTGCAGTTCCTGCAGCGGGTAGACGGTGATGTCGCCCCGCTCCTTCATGCCCAGGCAGGCGGCCTTGGCACCTGCCAGGGTGGTGAAGTAGGGAATGTTCTGGGCCAGGGCGGCGGCGCGGATGGCGAAGGAATCCTTCATCGCCCGCTTGTCCTCGACGACGTTGATGATCAGCTGGATTTCCCGGTTCTTGATCATGTCGACGATGTGCGGCCGGCCCTCCGCCACCTTGTTGACGCGGGTGACGGGCACCTCGGCGACGCCGATGGCGCGCGCCGTGCCGCTGGTGGCGAACAGCTTGAAGCCGAGTTCGTGCAGATGCGCGGCGATCTCCGCCACCTGCGGATGCTCGGGATTGCGCACGGATATGAAGACGTTGCCCTCGCGCGGCAGCTTGGTGCTGGCGCCATACTGGGATTTGAGGAAGGCCTCGCCGAAGCTGGCGCCGACGCCCATGACCTCGCCGGTGGACTTCATCTCCGGCCCCAGGATGGGGTCCACGCCGGGGAACTTGCGGAAGGGGAAGACCGCTTCCTTGACCGAGTAATAGGGCGGGATCACCTCGCGCTCGGCGCCCTGCTCCTTCAGGGTCTTGCCGGTCATGCAGCGGGCGGCGATCTTCGCCAGCTGCCGGCCGGTGGCCTTGGAGACATAAGGCACGGTGCGGGAGGCGCGCGGGTTGACTTCGAGCACGTAGACAGCAGCCTCTTCACCCTTGCCCTTGATGGCGAACTGCACGTTCATCAGGCCCACCACGTTGAGCGCCCTGGCCATGGCCACGGTCTGCCGGCGCAGTTCGTCCTGGATGGCGGGGGACAGGCTGTAGGGCGGCAACGAACAGGCGGAATCGCCGGAGTGCACGCCGGCCTGCTCGATGTGCTCCATGATGCCGCCGATGAGCACCTGCTCGCCGTCGGACAGGGCGTCGACGTCGACTTCAATGGCGTCGTTGAGGAAGCGGTCGAGCAGCACCGGGGAGTCGTTGGAGACCTTCACCGCCTCGCGCATGTAGCGCTGTAAGTCGGCCTCCTCACGGACGATTTCCATGGCGCGGCCGCCCAGCACGTAGGAAGGGCGCACCACCAGGGGATAGCCGATCTCGGCGGCCATGGTGATGGCCTCCTCCTCGGCGCGGGCGCAGCGGTTGGGCGGCTGCAGGAGACCCAGGTCCATGAGCATCTTCTGAAAGCGCTCGCGGTCCTCGGCGGCGTCGATCATGTCCGGACTGGTGCCGATGATGGGCACGCCGTTCTTCTCCAGGTCGCGCGCCAGCTTCAGCGGCGTCTGCCCGCCGTACTGGACGATGACGCCGACCGGCTTCTCGATGCGCACGATCTCCAGCACGTCCTCCAGGGTCAGCGGCTCGAAATAGAGGCGGTCGGAGGTGTCGTAGTCGGTGGAGACGGTTTCCGGGTTGCAGTTGACCATGATGGTCTCGTAGCCGTCCTCGCGCAGGGCCAGCGCCGCGTGCACGCAGCAGTAGTCGAACTCGATGCCCTGGCCGATGCGGTTGGGTCCGCCGCCCAGCACCATGATCTTCCTGCGCTCGCTGGGCTGCGCCTCGCACTCCTCCTCGTAGGAGGAATACATGTAGGCGGTGGAGGTGGCGAACTCGGCGGCGCAGGTGTCCACCCGCTTGTAGACCGGATGCACGTCCAGCTCCCAGCGGCGGGCGCGCACCGCGTGCTGGTCGGTCCGCAGCAGCCTGGCCAGACGGCGGTCGGAGAAGCCGTTGCGCTTGAGGGTGAACAACTCGTCGCGCGACAGCTCGGCCAGGACGCGGCCCTTGAGGGCGTTCTCCTGCTTCACCAGATCCTCGATCTGGGCCAGGAACCAGGGGTCGATCTTGCTGATGCGCTGGATGTCCTCGAAGCGCATGCCGATACGGAAGGCGTCGGCCACGTACCAGAGCCGCTCGGCCCCGGGGTTGCCCATTTCCGCCTCGATCTCGTCCTCGTCGGTGGACATTTCGTCGAGGCCGTCGGCGCCGGTTTCCAGGCCGCGCAAAGCCTTCTGCAGGGATTCCTGCTGGGTGCGGCCGATGGCCATGACCTCGCCCACCGACTTCATCTGGGTGGTGAGGCGATCGTTGGCCTGGGGAAATTTCTCGAAGGCGAAACGGGGCACCTTGGTGACCACGTAATCGATCGAGGGCTCGAAGGAGGCCGGGGTGGCGCCGCCGGTGATCTCGTTGCGCAACTCGTCGAGGGTGTAGCCCACCGCCAGCTTCGCCGCCACCTTGGCGATGGGGAAGCCGGTGGCCTTGGAAGCCAGGGCGGAGGAGCGCGACACGCGCGGGTTCATCTCGATGACGACGATGCGGCCGTCCGCCGGATTGATGGCGAACTGCACGTTGGAGCCGCCGGTGTCGACGCCGATCTCCCGCAGCACTGCGATGGAGGCGTTGCGCAGCAACTGGTATTCACGGTCGGTCAGGGTCTGTGCCGGCGCCACGGTGATGGAGTCGCCGGTGTGCACGCCCATGGGGTCGAGGTTCTCGATGGAGCAGACGATGATGCAGTTGTCGGCGTGGTCGCGCACGACTTCCATCTCGAACTCTTTCCAGCCGATCAAGGACTCCTCGATGAGCAGTTCCTTGGTCGGCGAAGCCTCCAGGCCACGTTCGCAGATGGTGACGAACTCTTCCATGTTGTAGGCGATGCCACCGCCGCTGCCGCCCATGGTGAAGGACGGCCGGATGATGGTGGGGAAGCCGATGCCGGCCTGGATCTGCATGGCTTCTTCCATGCTGTGGGCCAGGGCGGAACGGGGGTTGGCGAGGCCGATGCGGGCCATGGCCTGCTTGAACTTCTCGCGGTCCTCGGCCTTGTCGATGGCTTCCTTGGAGGCGCCGATCAGCTTCACGCCGTATTTCTCCAGGACACCGTGCTTGGCCAGGTCGAGGGCGCAGTTCAGCGCGGTCTGTCCGCCCATGGTGGGCAGAATGGCGTCCGGCTTTTCCTTCTCCAGAATGCGTTCCACCGTCTGCCAGTTGATGGGCTCGATGTAGGTCGCGTCCGCCATCTCCGGGTCGGTCATGATGGTGGCCGGGTTGGAGTTCACCAGGATGACGCGGAACCCCTCCTCCTTCAGCGCCTTGCAGGCCTGGGCGCCGGAATAGTCGAACTCGCAGGCCTGGCCGATGACGATGGGGCCGGCGCCGATGATGAGAATGGACTGGATGTCCGCGCGCTTAGGCATGCTTGTTCTCCCGCATCAGACCGATGAAGCGGTCGAACAGATAGGCCACGTCGTGCGGGCCGGGGCTTGCCTCCGGATGGCCCTGGAAGCTGAAGGCCGGCACGTCGGTGCGGGCAATGCCCTGCAGGGAACCGTCGAACAGGGAGACGTGGGTGGCGCGCAGGTTGCCGGGCAGGGTCGCCGCGTCCACCGCGAAGCCGTGGTTCTGGCTGGTGATCATCACCCGCCTGCTGTCCAGGTCCTGCACCGGGTGGTTGCCGCCGTGGTGGCCGAACTTCATCTTGATGGTGCGGGCGCCGGAAGCCAGGCCCAGGAGTTGGTGGCCCAGGCAGATGCCATAGGTGGGGATGCGCGCCGCGAGAATCTCCTGGATGGCGCGGATGGCGTAGTCACAGGGCTCCGGATCGCCGGGGCCGTTGGACAGGAAGACACCATCCGGCTGCATCGCCAGGACGTCGGCGGCGGGCGTCTGCGCAGGCACCACGGTGACCTGGCAACCCCGGCTGGTGAGCATGCGCAGGATGTTGCGTTTGATGCCGTAGTCGTAGGCCACCACCTTGAATTCGGCTGCCGCAGGGGCGGCAAAGCCCTTGCCCAGCGCCCATTCGCCTTCAAGCCAGTCGGCGGGCTCGCGCCGCGTCACCACCTTGGCCAGATCCTGGCCGGCCATGCTGGGGCAGGCTCTCGCCTGGGCCAAAGCTTCAACCTCGTCGATGGCACCGGCCATGATGCAGCCGTTCTGGGCGCCCTTCTCGCGCAACAGACGCGTCAGCTTGCGCGTGTCGATGCCGGCGATGGCCACCACGTTGTGGGCGCGCAGATACTCCGGCAGGGTCCGGGTCATGCGGAAATTGCTGGCCAGCAGCGGCAGATCGCGGATGATCAAACCGGAGGCGTGGATGTGATCGGATTCCTCGTCCTCGCCGTTGGTCCCGACGTTGCCGATGTGCGGATAGGTCAGTGTGACAATCTGCCGGCAGTAGGAGGGATCGGTAAGGATTTCCTGATAGCCGGTGATGGAGGTGTTGAATACCACCTCCCCGACCCCGGCGCCCTCGGCGCCAATCCCATAGCCGCGGAACACCGTACCGTCGGCCAGGGCAAGAATCGCGGGCACGAACGCAGACAAGATAACCCCTGGAGCAGATGTGACAAGCGGGACGGACTGGCGTCCATCCCGCTCGGTTGAAATGTGGCGCGATTATACGTTTGCGCAGTGCAACGCTCAACCCGACCGATGTAGGCTACCCAAAGCAAAACGCCCACCTGTAGAGGTGGGCGTATTGGGGTTGTGGGAGTCTGGCGATGACCTACTTTCGCCGGCGGGCTGCCGACTATCATTGGCGCAGGGGCGTTTCACGGTCC
>VGVT01000020.1 GCA_016873935.1 Betaproteobacteria bacterium
CTCCGCCAGATACCGCACCCACATCCATGTCCACCCTCGACTCCACCCGCATCGACGACCTGCGCATCAAGGCGGTGCGCCCCCTCATCACGCCCGCCCTGCTGGAGGAGCGGCTGCCGGCCAGTCCGGTCGCGCGCGCCACGGTGGAGGCCAGCCGCGCGGCGATTTCCCGCGTGCTGCACGGCAAGGATGACCGGCTCATCGTCGTGGTGGGGCCCTGCTCCATCCACGACCACGACCAGGCCATGCAGTACGCCCGCGAGCTCATCGAGCGCACGCGCGACCTGGCCGGCGAACTGCTGCTGGTGATGCGGGTGTACTTCGAGAAGCCCCGCACCACCGTGGGCTGGAAGGGTTACATCAACGACCCCCACCTGGACGGCAGCTTCGCCATCAACGAGGGCCTGGAAAAGGCCCGCCGGCTGCTGCTCGACATTCTCGCCCTGGGCCTGCCCGTGGGCACCGAATTCCTCGATCTGCTCAGTCCGCAGTACATCAGTGACCTGGTGAGCTGGGGCGCCATCGGCGCGCGCACCACCGAAAGCCAGACCCACAGGCAACTGGCCTCGGGCCTGTCCTGCCCGGTCGGCTTCAAGAACGCCACCGACGGCGGTATCAAGGTGGCGGCCGACGCCATCGTCGCCGCGCGCTCGCCGCACGCCTTCATGGGCATGACCAAGATGGGCCAGGCCGCCGTCTTCGAAACGCGTGGCAACGACGACTGCCACGTCATCCTGCGCGGCGGCAAACAGCCCAACTACGCCGCCGCCGACGTCGAGGCCGCCTGCGCCCTGCTGCGCGCGCGGGGCCTGCGCGAGCAGGTGATGATCGATGTGTCGCACGCCAACAGCGGCAAGGAACACCGGCGCCAGATCGAGGTGGCCGCCGGGGTCGCCGCCCAGGTCGCCGCTGGCGAGCGCCGCATCGTCGGCGTGATGATCGAAAGCCACCTGCACGAAGGCCGCCAGGACATCGTGCCCGGACAGCCGCTGCAGCCCGGCGTTTCCGTCACCGATGCCTGCATCAGCCTGGAGCAGACCATGCCGGTGCTGAACGGCCTCGCCGAGGCGGTGCGCGCGCGCCGCGACACGTCCGCCTGAGCTGCGGCGCGCCGACGGCGGCGCGGCCCCCCCTGAAATCGGCGAGCGGGGGTCTATGCTGGTAGCAGCGCGGGCATCCACGGCCCGCGCCCCTTCCGGAGGTAAGCATCGTGAAACTCCCGCGCCTGCCGCGCCGCGCCCTCACCCTGGCGGCGCTTGCGGCTTTCGTCTGGGGCCAGCCGGCCAGCGGCGAAAGCTTCGTCCCTCTCACCCTGACTCCGGCGGAAATACGCCTGGAGGCGGACGCCAGTCGGCCCGGCGGCATGGCCATCGCCACTCTTGCGGGCGACATGGCCAAGCCCGGCCTCTATGCCGCGCGCATCCGCATGCCCGCCGGATTGCGGGTGGAACCCCATTTCCACCCCGAGAACCGCGTGGTGGTCGTGCTCTCCGGCACCCTGCACATCGGTTTCGGTGAACGCTTCGAGACGGAGCGGCTGCGCGCCATGCCGGCCGGCAGCTTCTTCGTCGAGCCGGCCGGAGCCCCGCACTTCGCGCGGGTCGGGGAAGAGGACGCCATCGTCCAGGTCAGCGGCGTCGGCCCCTCGGGCACCACCTATCTGCACCCCGGCGCGCCAGGGCACTGAACGCCATGGGGGAGCGCTGCGATTGCGATGATCGGGCCATCGGCCCGTTCGCCGACTACTGCGACGGCTATGCCCGGCCCGGCGCCGAGGGGCTGGGCTATGTCAGCGTGCTGAAAGTGGCCACCGCCACGGTGGAGAAGAGCGACGACGCCCTGCTCGACGGCATCGTCGCTCTCGACCGCGCGGAGGCGGCGGGGGCCTACCTGGGCCAGATCAACATGCAGACCGCCTCCTCCTTCTGCGGTATCGCCGGCCAGGTCTGGGGACACGACCTGGCGGTGGCCGAGGACATCGCCGGGCACCACCTGACACCCCTGTTCAGCGTCATCCAGCACGATGGCTCCGACTTGCCGGTGTACGACGGCCAGCCTCTTCTGGAGGCGGGCCAGGCCCTCTTCGGCACGGCGGACGCGCGGCGTTACCCGCCGGCGCCGGGCGCCCACGTCATCTGCGCCAACAAGAGCGTGACCGCCTACCGGCCGCGGGCCGACCCGCTTGATGTGGGCGTGGGACAGGCCTACGGCGTCTGGTGCGTGCTGGCCCTGTCGATCGCCCGCGACCGCCGCGTCACCGCCGACCTCTTCATCGAGGATGCAGGGGTGTGGACGCACAACGATCGTGAAGCCGACCTCGCAGCCTGGCTGCGCGGCCACCGCCCGCGCGTGGCGGAAAGCATCGTCGCCTGCGGCCGCGGCCAGGGCCTGCTGTTCGAGCGCACCTACCTGTGCACCGCGCACGCCATCATGCCGCCCGGCCACCTGGGCATCGCCCTGGCCGTGGCGCCTTACGTGGTGCTGGCCCGACGGGCGCTGCCGGACGGCGATTTCGCCGGCCTGGCGAGGCTCACCTTGCGGGAATGGGAGCGGCGGATGGGCTTCACGCCGGCGGCATCCGGCGCCGCGAGCGGCCGCGGACGAGCCGAGGCGGCAGCGGCGAGGTTCATGCCAACAGCGAGGTGAAGCGGAACGCGCGCGCGTCGAACAGGCCGCGGTCGCTCAGCTTGAGTTCCGGAATCACCAGCAGGGCCATGAACGACAGGGTCATGAACGGCGAGCGCAGGGGCGAGCCGAGCGCCTTCGCCCTGCGCGTCAGCTCAGCGTAGCGGGCGGCCACCGCGTCGCCGTCGTCGGCGCTCATCAGGCCGGCCACCGGCAGGGGCAGGCATTGCACGCCCGCGCCGTCGGCCACGGTGATGCCGCCGCCGGCATCGACCAGGGCGTTGACCGCGCGGCAGAGGCTTGCAGCGTCGGCGCCGACTGCGACGATGTTGTGCGAATCGTGGGCGACGCTGGAGGCCAGCGCGCCGCGCGCGAGGCCGAAGCCGCGCGCGAAGGCGACCGCCGGCGGCGCCGGGCGGTAGCGATTGAGGGTGGCGAGCAGCAGCACGTCGCGGGATGGATCGGGCACCAGGCAGCCGTCCTCGATGCGCGGTTCGAGCAGTGCCTCGCGTGTCAGCAGTTCGCCGTCGACGGCGTCGATCACGCGCAGGCGGCCCGGACCGGCCGGCACCGCCAGATCCGCCGGGGTGATGCGCGAAGCGGCGAAGCGGTTGAGGGGCGTCACCGGCACCCGCTCGATCAGGCTGCGGCCGGCCTCGGCCACCCGATGGCCATCCACCCAGGTGCGCAGCGGCCGGAACTCGCGCAGGTCGGCCACTTCCACCGCGTCCATGGCATCGCCGGAGCGCAGCAGCCCCACCGGTAGGCGATAGTGGCGCACGGGATTGAGGCAGGCACAGCGCAGCACGGCCATGCGGTCGTGGCCCGCCGCCACCGCCCGCGCCACCAGGCGGTCGATGTGGCCGCGCGCGAGGTCGTCCGGATGCTTGTCGTCGCTGCAGAACATGACCCGCTCCGGGTGGCTGGCGATGAGCGGGTGCAGGGCGTCGAAGTCGCGCGCCGCCGAGCCCTCGCGAATGAGGATGGCCATGCCGGCGGCGATCTTGTCGCGCGCCTCGGCCAGGCTGGTGCATTCATGGTCGCTGCCGATGCCGGCCTCGGCGTAGCGCCGGGCGCTCTCGCCTGTCAGGCCGGGGGCGTGGCCGTCCACCGGCAGGCCGAGGTCGCGCGCCAGGGTGAGCTTGGCCATGACGGCCGGGTCGCGCGCCAGCACGGCGGGAAAATTCATCATTTCCGACAGGTAGGAAAGACCCTCGCGCCGCAGCAGGATGTCCAGCTCGGCCAGGCCGATCTCCGCGCCGGCGGTCTCGAACGGCGTGGCCGGCACGCAGGAGGGCGCGCCGAAGAACAGCTTGAAGGGCACCCGGCGGGCGTTGTCCAGCATGAAGCGCACCCCCTCGATGCCGAGCACGTTGGCGATCTCGTGCGGGTCGGAAACCGTCGCCACGGTACCGTGGCGGGTTGCCAGGCGGGCAAACTCGGCGGGCACCAGCATGGAACTCTCGATGTGCACGTGGGCATCGATGAAGCCGGGTAGCAGATAGCTGAGGCCGGGATTCTCCGGGCCTTCCTCCAGAAGCCGGGTGATGACTCCGTCGTGCCATTCGACCCGGCCCGCGAAGATGCGGCGCGACTCAAGGTCGACGAGATTGGCGCTCAGGGCGCCGCTGGCCTGGGAGGTTTGCATGGCGGGGCGGGAAAGCGTGGACGATCCTCATCGTAGCCCCGGATTGCGCTTGTGGACAGGACCACGCCTCCCATCGTCCACTCTGCTCGCGATCGCTTAATGGCGGCCGGACAAAGCCAACAGGAGTAAAGTAGCCAAGGATTTCAAGCAGGAGAACAGCCGTGAAAGACATCGTGTGGGACAAGATACTCAGCATCGGCGTGGATGAAATCGACGAGGACCACCGCAAGCTGATCCACATCTTCAACATCCTCAATCATGCGGTCGCCGAGAAGGAATCTCCGGAGTACCTCGCGGCATGCCTGGACGAGCTGATTTATTGCACGGTCTGGCATTTCAGCCATGAAGAGCGGCTGATGCTCAAGTTTCGCTATCCGGAAGCCGAAGCGCACAAGACCGAGCACCGCGATCTCATCGAGAGCGCGAAAGCGTTGCAGCAGGCCGTCCTGCAAGCGGACAAACCCATCGCCGAGGAGCAGCTCCGCTTCCTGGAACGCTGGCTCTCGGAGCACATCCTCACCGCCGACGGGCGGCTGGGCGAGTATCTCTGCGAGAAGATGTAAGTTCCCAGAACCTTATTCTGGCGGTAGCACAACCCGAGGAGCGGGCTTGCCCGCGATACCCCCGCATTGCCGCCTTAAGTAACTGCTGATTCATACCAATTTCGTCGTTCCCGCGCATCCCCTGCAGGGGATGAAGGCGGGAACCCAGAACTATCAACGACCTGGATCCCCGCCTGCGCGGAGATGACGAATCAATCAGATTCCTTATCGGGAAATCCACTCGATCAGGTGATGGCTTTCCGGCGTCAGGCTCCAGACCGTGTACTGGCGGGCCGACGCGGGACAAAGTCCGGCGCTGTCATGGTCGTGGATGGCCAACTCGCCGCCCCGCCAGAAACGGGCCAGCGCCGCGTCCAGCGGTTCCGCCGAAGCGGTGGCCTGACAGCCATGCCGGTCCGCCGGACGCGCCGTCGAGGCCAGATCGTGCCAGCTCGCCCAGGCCCGGTCGGCCAGAGCGGCTTCCAGCCCGTCCAGCCAGGCGCGATGCCGGAACTCCGGCCCCGCTCCCACCGGCGTCTGGCCGAGCAGGTTGCAGAACAGGCAGGCGGCCTCCGGCCAGGTCTCGGCGAGGCTGCGGAAACCGCCCGCGCCGGCGAGGAAATCAGCCGCTTGCCAGTCGAATCGCTGCGCCGGAAAGCGGCTTGAGAGGATGCGGCGGGCGAGCGCATCGGGTTCAAGCACGGTGATGCGAGAGAAGCGCTGCAGGAACTGGCTGCTCAGGGCGTAGCCGCCGCTGGGACCGACCAGGAGCAGATGCTCGGCATCGGGCCGCCAGTCGGTGAGCCAGCGCCGCACCTGGTCGTGGAAGGGAACCCACAGGGTGCGCTGCCAGCGCCAGGCGCGCAGGTGGTAGAGCAGGCCGCCGCTGGGGTGAAACAAAGGACTGAGTAGCGAGTGCCGAGTATCGACAAAATGACGCGCGGACCACACCTTCCTCAGTCCTCAGTCCTCATACATTGCCGGCGAAGACCCGCTTCGCCACGTCCCTGTAATGGCGGACGAAGCTCACTTCCAGGCCGGCCTTCACGTAATCCGGCAGACGCTCGAAATCCGGCTGGTTGGCCTGGGGCAGGATCAGTTCGTGCACCCCCACCCGCTTCGCGGCGATGACCTTTTCGCGGATGCCGCCCACCGGCAGCACCTGGCCGGTCAGGGTCAGTTCCCCGGTCATGGCCAGGGGCCGGCCGATCTTCTCGTTGCGGGCCAGGGACAGCAGCGCCGTGGCCATGGTGATGCCGGCGGACGGGCCGTCCTTGGGCGTGGCGCCTTCGGGCACGTGCAGGTGCACGAAGGCCTCGTCGAAGAACTTCGGGTCGGCCTTGTAGGGCTTGAGGTGGCTGGAGATGTAGCTGTAGGCGATCTCGGCGGATTCCTTCATCACCTCGCCCAGCTTGCCGGTGAGCTTGAAGCCGCGGTTGAGGGTGTGCACCTTGGTCGCCTCGATGGTCAATGTGGCGCCGCCCAGGGCGGTCCACGCCAGGCCCGTCACCACGCCGATGCCGGTCATCGGCTTGTCCTGCTGGTAGGGCGGCTCGGTGAGATAGTGTTCCAGGTTGTCGGCGTTGACCTGGAGCCGCTCGGTTTCGCCGCGCACGATGCGCACCACCGACTTGCGGATGATCTTGCCCAGGCTCATTTCGAGTTGACGCACGCCGGCCTCGCGGGCGTAGCCCTCGATGACCTTGCGGATGGCCGCGGCGGTGATGCTGACCTGGCCGCGTTTGAGGCCGCTTTTCCTGAGCTGCTTGGGCCACAGGTGATGCCGGGCGATGGCGAGCTTCTCCTCCAGCAGGTAGCCCGAGAGGCGGATCACCTCCATGCGGTCGAGCAGCGGCGCGGGAATGGTGTCGAGCTGGTTGGCGGTGCAGATGAACAGGGTTTTCGACAGGTCGAAGCGCACGTCCAGGTAGTGGTCGAGGAATTCGCTGTTCTGCTCCGGGTCCAGCACCTCCAGCAGGGCGCTGGCCGGATCGCCCTGGTAGGAGGCGCCAATCTTGTCCACCTCGTCCAGCATGATCACCGGGTTCTGCGACTCCACTTCCTTGATGGCCTGGATGAACTTGCCCGGCAGCGCGCCGATGTAGGTGCGGCGGTGGCCCTTGATCTCGGCCTCGTCGCGCATGCCTCCGACGGAGAAGCGATAGAACTTGCGCCCCAGCGCCCGCGCCACCGATTTTCCGATCGAGGTCTTGCCCACGCCGGGTGGCCCCACCAGCAACAGGATGGAGCCGGCCACCTCGCCCTTCATGGCGCCGACGGCGAGGAACTCGACGATGCGTTCCTTGACGTCGTCGAGGCCGTCGTGGTCCTGGTCGAGGATGCGGCGGGCGCGGGTGAGATCCAGCTTGTCCTTGGTGTACTTGCCCCAGGGCAGGTTGGTGAGCCAGTCCAGGTAGTTGCGGGTGACGGTGTATTCCGGCGAACCGTGTTCCAGGCCGGACAGCTTGCTCAGCTCCTCGCCGATCTTCTTCTCCGCGTGCGGCGGCAGCTTCAGCTTCTTCACCCGGCCCTGGTAGAGCTCCAGATCCATGGTGCGGTCGTCCTTGGCGATGCCCAGCTCCTGCTGGATGGCCTTGAGCTGCTGGCGCAGGAAGAACTCCCGCTGCTGCCGGGTCATCTTCTCCTCGACCTTTTCCCGGATCTGCGTTTGCAGCTTGGCGACCTCCAGCTCCTTCTTGATCAGCACCAGCACCTTCTGCATGCGCTTCCTGAGGTTGAAGGCCTCCAGCACCTCCTGCAGCTTCTCCTTGGGCGCGGTGGTCAGGCTGGCGGCGAAGTCGGTGAGCAGGGCCGGCTCGTTGGGGGAGAAGCGGTTGAGAAAGAACTTCAACTCCTCGGAATACAGCGGGTTGAGGGGCAACAGTTCCTTGATGGCGTTGATGATGGCCAGGGCGTAGGCCTTGATCTCCTCACCGCTGGTGGCCTGGCGGGTCTCCGCCGGGTAGTCGACGCGGGCGAAATAGGGCGCCTCGCCGGAAATCCACTCGGCGATGCGGAAGCGGCGGATGCCCTCTGCGATGAACTGGATCTTTCCGTCCGCGCGCATCGGGTGATGCATGCGCACCAGGGTGCCGATCCGGTGGAAATCCTCCGGCCGGGCGTCGTCGGAATCGTCGCCGTGCACGCAGACCAGCCCCACCAGTTGGTGGCCCGCGTCGCCGATGCGCTTCACCGTCTCCATCCACGGCCCCTCGTTCATGATCAGCGGCAGGGTCTGCGCCGGGAAGAAGGGCTTCTCGGTCAGCGGCAGGATATAGATGTTCGACGGCAGCGTTTGCGCCGGCAGGTTGGGCGTGGCGCCGGCCTCGCCGGGTTTGACGACTTCGCCTTCGATGGGGGTATGGGAATCTTCGGTCATGCTTCTGTTTGTAGGCTACGCCTGTGACATGGGTATGGCCGAAGCGCCAGGTTTCAACCCGACAGCGCGAGAAAAGGATGCGCGACCCGCTCCTGTGAGCCCGGTGACGTCCAGGTCACCGGGTCAGCCGTAGCTCAAGCCCATCGCCTCGCGCACGTCGCGCATGGTCTCCCGCGCCAGATCACGCGCCTTTTCGCAACCGTCGGCGATGATGTTGCGCACGGTGTCGGGGTCCTCGGTGAGGGCGCGGGCGCGTTCCTGGATGGGCGCGAGTTCCCTCAGCATGGCGTCGATCACCGGCTGCTTGCAGTCCAGGCAGCCGATACCGGCGCTGACGCAGCCCTGGCGCACCCAATCGCGGGTGTCGGCGCCGGAATACACCTCGTGCAGTTGCCACACTGGGCAGCGCGCGGGGTCGCCGGGGTCGGTGCGTCGCACCCGCGCCGGGTCGGTCGGCATGGTACGGATCTTCTTGATCACCACCTCCGGATCCTCGCGCAGGGCGATGGTGTTGCCGTAGGACTTGGACATCTTCTGGCCGTCCAGACCGGGCATCTTCGAGGCTGCGGTGAGCAGGGCCTCGGGCTCGGTGAGGATCATCTTGCCGCCGCCTTCCAGGTAGCCATAGAGCCGCTCCTTGTCCCCCAGGGACAGGTTCTGGGTTTCGCCCAGCAAGGCCTTGGCGGACTCCAGGGCGGCCTCGTCCCCCGCCTGCTGGTAGCGGGTGCGCAGTTCCTGGTAGAGCTTGGCCTTCTTGCCGCCCAGCTTCTTCACCGCGGCTTCCGCCTTCTCCTCGTAGCCCGGCTCCTTGCCGTAGAGGTGGTTGAAACGGCGCGCGATTTCCCGCGCGAATTCGATGTGCGGCACCTGGTCCTCGCCCACGGGCACCTGGTTGGCGCGGTAGATGAGGATGTCGGCGGATTGCAGCAGCGGGTAGCCGAGAAAGCCATAGGTGGAGAGATCCTTCTCGGTGAGCTTCTCCTGCTGGTCCTTGTAGGTCGGCACCCGTTCCAGCCAGCCCAGCGGGGTCATCATGGAGAGCAGCAGGTGGAGCTCGGCGTGCTCGATGACCTGGGACTGGATGAACAGGGTGGCCTTGGCGGGATCCACGCCCGCCGCCAGCCAGTCGATGACCATCTGCGAGGTGGCGTCCTCGATGCCCAGCGGATTGTCGTAGTGGGTGGTGAGCGCGTGCCAGTCGGCCACGAAGAACAGGCATTCGTAGTCGTGCTGGAGCTTGATCCAGTTTTTCAGGACGCCGTGGTAGTGGCCCAGGTGGAGGCTGCCCGTGGGGCGCATGCCGGAGAGGACTCGATCCGCGTACATGGGTTTTCCGTCAGTTGAGAACGATCTGGATGATGGCCAGCAGCTCCATGTGGCTCATGCCGAACAGGAAGGCCGCGAGGGCGACCAGGGCATCGATGAGGGGCCAAAGGAAGAAGCCCAGCACGCCCAGGAACATGAGACCAAGCAGGATGAAGATGCCATAGGGCTCGATCCGCGCGAGGCTGTAAGCCATGCCGCGCGGCAGCAGGCCGACGGCGATGCGACCGCCGTCGAGGGGCGGCAGGGGGATCAGGTTGAGGGCCATGAGCACGGCGTTGATGAAGACGCCGGCGCCGCCCATGAGGGCGAGGGGGATGCGGATGCCCTCGGGCAACAGGAAGGCCACCTTGATCATGCCGGCCCAGATCAGCGCCATGAGCAGGTTGGCGCCGGGACCGGCCGCCGCCACCCAGATCATGTCCTGCCTGGGGCGGCGCAGGTTGTTGAAGTTGACCGGCACCGGCTTGGCCCAGCCGAACAGGATGCCGCCGCCGCCGGCCAGCTTGGACAGCAGCAGGATGGCGATGGGCACGAGGATGGTGCCGACCAGGTCGATGTGGCGCAGCGGATTCAGGCTGATGCGACCCTGCATCTGCGCGGTGCGGTCGCCGAAGCGCAGGGCGGCGTAGCCGTGCGCCGCCTCGTGCAGGGTGATGGCGAACACCACCGGCAGCGCGAACACGGTGATCTTCTGGATGAGGTTCAGTTCCATCGCGTCATTCCAGCCCCAGCAGGGCGGGATCCCCCAGCCCGCGCCGGATGATGGACGGCACCTTGTCGGTGAGGTCCACCACGGTACTCGGGGTGAGGCCGCAATGGCCGCCGTCGATGATGACGTCCACCGCGTGGCACAGGCGTTCGTCCACTTCCCAGGGATCGGACAGCGGATATTCGTCGCCGGGCAGGTGCAGGGTGGCCGACAGCAGGGGCTCGTCCAGCTCGGTGAGCAGGGCGTGCGCGATGGGATTCGAGGGCACGCGCAGGCCGATGGTGTTGCGCCGCGTCCACAGGCGTCGCGGCGCCTCCTTGGTGGCTTCGAGGATGAAGGTGAAGGGCCCCGGCGTGCCGTGCTTCATCAGGCGGTACTGCACGTTGTCGACGCGGGCGTAACGGGCCACTTCGGAGAGATCGCGGCAGACCAGGGTGAGGAAGTGGCGGTCGTCGATCTGGCGGATCTCGCGCAGGCGCTCCATGGCCTTCTTGTCGTCCAGGCGGCAGCCCAGGGCGTAGCAGGAATCGGAGGGATAGGCGATCACCCCGCCCTTGCGCACGACCTCCACGGCCTGGCGGATGAGGCGCGCCTGCGGGTTGTCGGCATGGATGCTGAGGAACAGGCTCACCATTGGCTCCACAGCGGACGGCAGCGCGCCGGCAGGGACTCCAGGCGGCCCAGTTCGCGCCCGCCTTCGCCCGGCGCATGGAAATCGGAACCGACCGAGGCGGCCAGGTCGAACTCCTCCGCCAGCCCGGCGAACACCGGCACCTGGTCGGGCGTGTGGCTGCCGGTGACCACCTCGATGGCGTCACCGCCCAGGTGCTTGAACTCGGACAGCAGCAGGCGCATCTTCTCGCGCCCCATCTGGTAGCGCCCCGGATGCGCCAGCACGGAGAAGCCGCCGGCGGCGCGGATCCACAGCAGCGCTTCCGCCAGGCCGGCCCATTCGTGCGGGGCGTAGCCCGGCTTGCCCTTCACCAGGTACTTCCTGAACACGGTCTTGACGTCCTTCACCACGCCGCGCTCCACCAGGAAACGGGCGAAGTGGGTGCGGCCGATGAGGGCGGGGTTGCCGGCGAACCGGTAGGCCCCCTCCAGGGCGCCATGGATGCCCATGCGCGCCAACTCGTCGGCCATGCGGCGCGCGCGTTCGGCGCGGCCGTCGCGGTTGCGCGCGAGTCCGCTGCTCAGGACGGGATCATCGGGGTCGACGCGCAAACCGACGATGTGCACGGTATGGCCGCCCCAGGTCACGGAAATCTCCACGCCGTGCACGAGCCGGATGCCGAACTCCGCCGCCGCCGCATCCGCTTCCTCGAGGCCGCGCAGCTCGTCGTGATCGGTCAGGGCGAGCACGCCCACGCCCATGGCGGCGGCCCGTTCCACCAGTTGCCGGGGCGCGAGCACCCCGTCGGAGGCGGTGGAATGGCAGTGCAGATCGTAAACGGTCATGGATTGAGCCTGTTTCAGCGGCAATGAAATAGGCTTCAAGGTTGAGGAATGGCTGGGAATCATAGCAAAATGCCCGTCGCCCTCCCCCGCTGCCACTCGCCCCCGCCTGTGAAAATCCTGTTCGATCTGTTCCCCATCATCCTGTTCTTCGTCGCCTACCAGCTCGGCGAGAAGAATCCGGAAGCCGCCGCCGCCTGGCTCTCCGCCTTCGGCATCAGCCTGGAAAGCGGCGACAAGCCAGGCGTGTTCCTCGCCACCCTGGTGGCCATCCTCGCCACCTTCGTGCAGATCGGCTGGGTCTGGCTGCGGCATCGCAAGGTGGAGACCATGCTGTGGATCTCACTGATCCTCATCGTGGTATTCGGCGGCGCCACCCTGCTGCTGCACGACGAAGCCTTCATCAAGTGGAAGCCCACCGTGCTCTACTGGCTGTTCGCCCTCACCCTGGGTCTGGCGCCCATCCTGTTCGAGCGCAACCTGATCCGCCTGATGATGCAGAAGCAGGTCAGCCTGCCCGACGAGGTTTGGGCCCGCCTCAACCTCGGTTGGGCCGGCTTCTTCACCTTCATGGGCATCGCCAACCTGTGGGTGGCGATGACCTTCTCCACCGACGCCTGGGTGAACTTCAAGATGTTCGGCTCGCTGGGCCTGATGCTGCTGTTCATCGTCGCGCAGACCTTCTACCTGTCGAAGCACATCAAGGAAGAGCCGTGAACCTGTATTACGCCATCGTCGGCGAGGATGTCGCAGGCAGCCTGGACAAGCGCCTGGCCGCCCGCCCCGCCCATCTGCAACGCCTCAACAAGCTGAAGGACGAAGGCCGCCTGCTGCTGGCCGGCCCCTTCCCCGCCATCGACAGTCCGGACCCGGGGCCGGCAGGCTTTTCCGGCAGCCTCATCGTCGCCGCCTTCGACAGCCTGGAAGCCGCGCAAGCCTGGGCCGAAGCCGATCCCTACGTGGCCGCCGGGGTCTACGCGCAAGTCAGCGTCAAACCGTTCAAGCGGGTGCTGCCGTGAACGCCACCATCGAAGCGATGAAAGCCCGCCTCGCCGCCCTGCAACCCGAGCACCTGGAAATCATCGACGAATCCGCCTTGCATGCCGGCCACGCCGGCGCCCGTGGCGGCGGTGGCCATTACCAGCTCACCCTGGTTTCGCCGGCGTTCTCCGGCCTCAATGCCCTGGCCCGTCACCGCCTGGTCTATCAGACCCTGGGCGATCTGATGCAAGGTCCCATCCACGCCCTTTCCATCACCGCACTGGCGCCGGGCGAGTTGTGAGCTCGCGCCGGAACTCCACGCCGGGCCCCGACTCCATGTCCGCACCCCGCTTTTTCTCTCCCAACCCTGAGACTTCCATGAAAAAGATCCTGCTCCTGTCCGCCCTTCTTTCCTGCAACGTTCTGGCGGCGGAGCCGTCCGCGCCGCCCGCCCAGGCCCCGGCCAAGCCACCCATCGCCGTGGTCAACGGTGTGGCCGTGCCGGCGGTCTACGCCAATTTCGTGCGTCAGGGCCGACTGTCCCGAGGCGCCAACCCCGAGGCCCTCACCGAGGAGTCCATCCGCGACGCCCTCATCACCGTCGAACTGCTGTCGCAGGAAGCGGCGCACAAGGGCCTGGACAAGAACGCGCTGGTGATGGCCGCGCTCGAATACCAGAGAAAGGACATCCTGGCCCAGGCCGCGATTGACCAATACCTCGGCCGCAACCCGATCGGCGAAGAGGTCGTCAAGGCCGAATACGACAAGGCCAAGGTCCAGGCCGGCGGCGATGAATACCGTGTCCGTCACATCCTGGTGGGCAGCGAGAAGGAGGCCAAAGACCTCATCACCCGGCTCACCACCGGCAAGAAGACCAAGTTCGAGGACGAGGCCAAGAAACTCTCCAAGGACGCCAGCGCCGACAACGGCGGCGACCTCGGCTGGGTGCTGCCCGCCAACCTGGTGCCGGAATTTGCCAACGCCATGACCAAGCTGAAAAAAGGCCAGATCAGCAGGGCGCCGGTGAAAACCCAGTTCGGCTGGCACGTCATCCGCCTGGACGACATGCGCACCCTCGACTTCCCCACCTTCGACAAGCTGAAGGGGCAGATCGTCCGGCAAATGCAGCAGCAGCAACTGCGCAGGTTCGTGCAGGAACTGCGCGCCACCGCCAAGGTGGAATAAGGCCGAAACACCCGGTTGCCGGCCTGGTGCCGGCTACCGCCACCTACCCCAGCACGGCCGGCACATCCGGCAGTTCGTTGGCGCCGCCGCCGGCGGCCGGGTACACCTGCCGCAGCAGGGCATCGACACGGGCGATGCCGGTCAGGGCGCCGGCCTCGAATTCGCCGCGGCGGAAATGTGTTTCCATCTCCCGGCAGATGGCCTCCCATGCCGCCGCCCCCACGCGGGCGCTGACGCCCCGGTCGGCGACGATCTCGACATCATGGTCGGCCAGCAGCAGGTAGATGAGCACGCCGTTGTTGTCGGCGGTATCCCAGACGCGCAGATCGGAGAACACCTGTACCGACCGTTCGCGCGCGGTGACGCCGCGCAGCAGCGGCAGGAAGTCGAGGGCGGCCTCCACCACGAAGCGGATCTCGCCGCCGTGCCCCGTTTCGGATCGCGCCACGGCCTCGCCGATGCGCGCCATGGCGGCGGCGTCGAACAGCCGGCGCACGCGCCAGGCGGGCTGCAAGAGATGGCGCAGAAGACGCGGCAAAGTGGAATTCGTCATGCCGTCAGAGCCTGTGAAGAAATCGTAGCGAGCGGCCCGAGTGCAAGGCGGACGGAGCGCAGCGACGAGACATATCAAATCGATAGGCGAGGAGCGAGCACCGCCCAACGCAGCAATCGGGACACGCAGTAGATTTATTCACAGGCTCTCACTCTACCAACGCCCGGAGGCGCCGCCTCCGCCGAAACCGCCGCCGCCCCCGCCGAATCCACCCGAACGCCCGCCACCACGACCACCTCCGGCGCCGATGATGTTGGAAATGCCGATCAGGGTCAGCACGAATACCAGCACTCCGACGACCGCGCCGACGCCCAGACTGCCGAGCAGCCACCAGGCGCCGAGGAAGGCCACTCCCCCCGCCACGGCGGCGCCGATCAGCGCGCCGAAAAGCGCGCGCAGGATGCCGCCGACCACGAAAATGAACATCATCGCCAGGGACAGCGCGTCATCCCCGGACACCCCCGCATCCGCGCCCGGCGCCGGCGGCAGGGCCTCGCCCTCGACGAGCCGGATGAGCGCTTGCGCGCCGGCCTCGACGCCGCCGGAAAAATCCCCCTCTCGGAAACGCGGAACGATGCTCTCCTCGATGACGCGCTGGGCCACCGCGTCGGGGATTGCGCCCTCGAGGCCGTAACCCACCTCGATGCGCAGCGCCCGGTCGTCCTTGGCCACCAGCAGCAGGACGCCGTCGTCGACGCCCTTGCGGCCGAGCTTCCAGGTTTCGGCGACGCCCAGGCCGAACTGTTCGATGCTCTCGGGTTGCGTGGTCGGCACCAGCAGCACGGCGATCTGGCTGCCCTTGGCCTGTTCCAGCTCGCGCAGGCGGTTTTCCAGCGAGGCGCGGGTGGCCTCGTCGAGGCTGCCGGTGAGGTCGGTGACCCGGCTCTGCAAGGGCGGTACCGCCACCTGCGCCCAGGCCGCGGCATGGCTCATGGCCAGGCTCAGCGCCAGACAGGCGAGCAGCCAGCGGAAAACCGGGGCGATACGTGCGACGGTGGATGCGGACAAACCGGGCTCCGAAACGATGACGGGCGGCCGGGCGCTCGGACGCCGGCCCGCCTCCAGGGCATTATCCTGAGCCCCCGCCGGTGCGCAAGGCTGGCTATCATGGGCTCCCGTCCGGCAACGAGGCACGTCATGGATGTCCGCCCCCAGCTCGATCAACTGGAACGCCTGAACGCCATCGGCGTGGCCCTGTCGCGCGAGGAGAACATCGACCATCTGCTGGAACAGATCCTGCTCTCCGCCATGCAGCTCACGCATGCCGACGCGGGCACCGTCTACCGCGTCAACGCGGCACGCGCCCTGGAGTTCGCCATCCTCGTCAACCGCAGCCTCGGCCTGCGCCTGGGCGGCCGCCAGGGCGGCGAGATCGACCTGCCGGACATACCCCTGTTCGACGCCGACGGGCGGCCCAACGACCGCATGGTGGCGGCGCACGCCGCGGCCCGGCAGAAGACCGTGCACATCGACGACGTCGACCGCGCCGAGGGATTCGATTTCTCCGGCACGCGCGAATTCAACCGGCGCACCGGCTATGTCTCCCGCGCCTTCCTCACCGTCCCTCTCATCGACCATCACCGCGAAACCATCGGCGTGTTGCAGCTCATCAACGCCCTCGACCCCGACAGCGGCGCCATCCGCGGCTTCACCGAGGAGGAACGGCGGCTGGCCGAGTCGCTCGCCTCGCAGGCCGCCATCGCCTATACCAAGCGGCGGCTCATCGACCAACTGGAGGAGTTGTTCGAAGCCCTGGTGAACCTGGTCAACACCGCCATCGACGAGAAATCCCCCTACACCAGCAAGCACTGCGAACGCGTGCCGGTGCTCACCATGATGATCGCCGAGGCCGCCCACCGCGCGACAAGCGGTCCGCTCGCGGACTTCCGCATGGACGACCGCGACCGTCGCGAACTGCGCGTCGCCGCCCTCATGCACGACTGCGGCAAGATCACCACGCCGGTGCACGTGATGGACAAGGCCACCAAGCTGCAAACCCTGTGCGACCGCATCCATCTGCTCGACACCCGCTTCGAGGTGCTGCGCCGGGACGCCGACATCGCCCGTCTGCAAGCGCTGCTGCAACGGCCCGGCGAGCGCGAAAGCATCGAGGCCGACTACCGCGCGCGCCTCGCGAGCCTGGACGCGGACCGGGACTTCCTGCGCCGCTGCAACCTCGGCGGCGAGACCATGGCGGCGGCCGACCAGGAACGCGTCTCGCGCATCGCCGGCGAGCGCTGGCGCGACGCCGACGGGGTCGAGCAAGCCTTCCTCACGGCCGACGAGGAAGCTTGCCTGCGCATTCCCAAGGGCACCCTCACCGAGGCCGAGCGCGAGGTCATCAACCACCACATCGTCGCCACCGTGCGCATGCTGGAGGCGTTGCCCTGGCCCCGCCACCTGCGGCGCGTGCCGGAATTCGCCGGCGGCCACCACGAGCGCGTCGACGGCAAGGGTTATCCGAAAGGGCTCACCGGCGCGCAGATGTCGGTGCAGGCGCGCGCCATGGCCATCGCCGACATCTTCGAGGCCCTCACCGCCTGCGACCGCCCCTACAAGCAGGCCAAGCCGGTCTCCGCCTGCCTGGACATCATGCGTCGCATGGCGGAGGAAGGTCACATCGACCCCGACCTCTTCGCCGTGTTCCTGGCGGAGGACATCCCCATGGCTTACGCGCGCGAGCACCTGCCGCCCGAACAGTGGAGCTGAAAGCCGCGCCGCGCGCGCATGCCGATTTCCACACGGGCTGCTAAAGTCTGAGTATCGCGCTCAAGAATAACGAGGAGATCCATGGCATCGCACGTGTTCGTCGCCATGCCTTACGGCCGCAAGCAGGACATCGAGTTCGACGCGGTGTACGCCGACTATCTGAAACCCGCCCTGGAAGAGGCCGGCTTCCAGGTATTCCGCGCCGACGAGGAGCGGCGCGCGGGCGATATCCGCACCGACATGTTCCAGGAACTGCTGCTCGCCGACCTGGTGGTGGTGGACCTCAGCATCGACAACCCCAACGTCTGGTACGAGCTGGGCGTGCGCCACGCCCTGCGCGCGCGCGGCGTGCTGTTGGTGCAGAGCGCGCGCGCCTACCAGCCCTTCGACGTCTACACCGAGCGCAAGCTGCGTTACCACCTGCTGGAGGGGCGTCCCGATCCCGCCCATCTGGCCGCCGACCGCGCCACCCTCGGCGCGATGGCGCGCGCCACCATGGAATCCTGGCACGGCCGCCCCATCAGCCCCGTCTATCACCTGCTGCGCGACCTGCGCGAGCCGCCCTGGCGCGACCTGCTGCTGGCCGGCGACAACGAGTTCCGCGCCGCCTACGAGGGCTGGCACCGGCGCATGGAGGTGGCGCGCAAGCGCAACCGGCCCGGTGACGTGCTGGTGCTGGCGGAAGAGACCCCCATCTGGGCTCTGCGACTGGAGGCCTGCCGCGCCGCCGGCAAGGCGCTGCTCAAGCTGCGCCAGTACCGCCTGGCCCTGGAACAGGTGGAGGCGGCGCTGGAACTCGCGCCCGAAGACATCGGCTGCCAGCGCGACAAGGCCCTGCTGCTGGGACGCCTGGGCCGGCACGACGCCGCCCTGGAATGGGCCGAGAATCTGCTCCGGCTGCGCCCGCTGGAAGCGGAGGACTGGTGCCTCCTCGGACGCGTCGAGAAGGACGACTGGGTGCGTCGCTGGCGCCTGCCGGACGCGACGCCCGAGGCCATGCGCGAGGGCGCCGCGCGGGAGATCGCGCAACTCGTGCAGGCCGTCGAGCCCTACATGAACGCCTTCATCCGCGACCCCGCGCATTTCTATGCCGGCATCAACGCCTGCACCCTGCGCCACCTCCAGCTCCACCTGGGTGGCAAGCTCAAGCAGCCCGCCAGCCTGCCCAACCTGGAAGGCGGCGTCACCTGGGCCTGCCTGGCGGCCCTGGAACGCCAGCCCGAGGACTACTGGACGCGCGCCAGCTGGGCCGAACTCAACGTCCTGCTGAGCCCGCCGGAGCAGGTCGAAGAAGCCTGGCGCGAGGCGGTCACGGTCGCCGACAAGGACTGGTTCGCGCTCGATTCCAGCCGCCAGCAGTTGCTCATCCTGCGCGATCTCGGCTTCCGTCCCGAGGCGGTGGCCGCCGCCCTGGGCGTCGTCGACGCCGAGATCGCCGACCTGGAGGCGCCCTGGCGGCCGCGCCGGGTGTTCCTGTTCAGCGGCCACATGCTCGACGCGACGGACCGGCCCGAAGCGCGTTTCCCCGCCGACAAGGAAGCGGCGGCGGCGCGCGCCATCGCCGACAAGCTCGCGGAGCTGGGCATGGGCGCCGACGATCTCGCCCTGTGCGGCGGCGCCTGCGGCGGCGACACGCTGTTCGCCGAGGCCGCCCTGGCGCGCGGCTGCCGCGTCGAGCTGTTCCTCCAGTTCGAGGAGCCGGAATTCCTCCAGGCTTCGGTCGCCTTCGCCGGGGAATCCTGGGTGGACCGCTACTACGCCCTGAAGGAGCGCCACGACCGGGTGGCCATCCGCGTGCAGCCCGAGGAACTGGGCGCGCCGCCGGCGGGGATGAATCCCTATGAGCGCAACAATCTCTGGCAGTTGTTCACCGCCCTGGCGCACGGTCCCGACCAGGTGCGCTTCGTCGCCCTCTGGAACGGTCAGGGCGGCAAGGGGCCGGGCGGCACGCAGCACATGGTGGAGACGGTGAAGCAATACGCCGGGCGCGTCGCCATCCTCGACACCCGTGCCCTCTTCGCGAACTGAGCTCCCAGGCATGGCGAAGCGCTCCCGCATCCCATCCCCGACGCGCACGGAGCCGAAGCCTTGATCTCCACCGGCGCCCTGCTGTCCGCCCTGCTCGCCGCGGTGTTCCTGTCCGGCCTGCTTGCCTGGCTGGTGGCGGCCCTGTACCGCCGCCGCATGGTGGCGCTGATGCGCGCCGGCCCGGCCCCGGACGCCGCCCGGCCGGCGGCGGACGAATCCTTCACCCTACTCGAGCAGCGGCCAGCGGTCGCCCTCGACCTGGCGGCCAACCGCCGCGCCAGCCGGCGCTTCCTGCTCGCCCTCGGCGGCGTCAGCCTGCTGGTCGGCCTCACCCAGTCCTGGCTGGCGCTGCTGTTCGTCTACGACGATCCCCACTTCTCCCTCAACCGCCTGCTGGTGCTGGGCCTGGTCTACGCCTGGCCGATGACCCTGGCCTGGGGCCTGGCCCTGCGCTGGTCCTTGGCGCGCACCCTGGGCGCCGTGCTGGCCTACATGGCGGTCATGGCCGTGCTGGTGATGTTGCGCTCCAACGAAAACCAGTCCTTCGCCCAGGTCGCCGGCTGGCTGGGCAGCGTGGTCGCCCTGCCCATGCTGGTCACCCTGGCGATCGCCGCCAGCGGCCGCATCCGCGCGGTGGCGCCCTACCTGCTGCCGCCCCTGCTGGTTCTCACCACCGCCTCCGTGCTGGTCTTGCAGGTCATGGCCGCCGGCGCCGCCGATCCGCCCGCCTGGGTGTACACGCTGGTCGGCTGGCTGGGTGCCTACGGCGCCATCGTCGCCCTCGCCTTCGTGCCCTGGCTGCTGCTGGCCTGGCCGGTGTACGCCCTGGCGCGCTGGCTGGCGGCGGCCTATCGGGCCAAGCGCTTCTCCGACCTGGCTTACCTGTTCGCCGCCTACTGGTTCGTGGTGCTGTCCGCCAGCACCCTGACCGCGGTGGAGGGCAACGGCGCCGCAGGCCTCACCCAGCTGTTGCCCTGGCTCTGGCTGCCGGTCGCCGGCGCGGCCCTGCGCGGCTGGCTGCGGCCCGCCGCGCCGCCCGCCACCCTGCTGGTGCTGCGCGTGTTCCAGCGCGACGCCCAGGTGGAGCGGCTGTTCGACCGGGTGGTGGAACGCTGGCGCCTGACCGGCAACACCCTGCTCATCGCCGGCACCGACCTGGTCAGCCGCACCCTGGACGCGGACGAGTTGTTCGCCTTCCTGAACGGCCGCCTGCGCGAACGTTTCATCGCCGACGAAACGGAATTGCCGCGCCGCATGGCCGAACTGGACCTGCAACCCGACCCGGACGGCCGCTACCGGGTGAACGAACATTACTGCTTCGACGCCACCTGGCAGGCCGCCCTGCGCGCCCTGGTGGCGCGCAGCGACGTGGTGCTCATGGATCTGCGCGGTTTCCGCGCCGAGAACCGCGGCTGCCGCTTCGAGCTGGGCGTGCTGGCGGCGGCCTCGCATCTGCGCCGCGTGGTGCTGCTGCACGACGCCGCCACCGCCAGGGACATCGCCCAGGCCGATCTGGCCGACGCGCCGCCCGGACGTTTTACCTGGCTGCGCGCCGACACCCTGAACCCCGCGACAGCCGGCGCGGCGCTGGCTGCGCTGTTCGCCGCCGGCACGGACGACAAAGTGGAGAACACGTAAAGGAGAACCCAATGGCGAAAGGTTTGCGCTACCAGGATGACTATCTCGTCGGCGGTCCCGCCCGCGCCCGCGTCACCCCCAACTTCACGCTCGCCGAATACGCCGGCGCCGACGGCGGGGTGCGCGTGCACCGGGAGCTGGTGGCCGCGGTGCAGATCCTGCGCGACCAGCTCGGCGCGCCCCTGGAAATCGCCGGCATGGCCCCGGCACACGGCCTTGGCGCCGGATTGCAGGGGCGCTTCGCCTGGCTTGCGGCGGCCGACGCCGCCGGCCTCGAGGCCGCCGCCCTGCGGCTATTGCGCGAGGGTGATCTGGCTCGGGTGGAGGCGCGCTCCGGCAAGCTCTACGTGGAAATGCCCGATCCCGCCCACCTGCCCGCCCTGGCCGCCGAGCGCGCCCTCGACCGCGCCATCGCGGTGACCGCCGGCTTCGAGACCTCCGGCGATCCCTACCTGCAGGTCACCGGCAACTTCGACGGCGCCGGCCTGTCCTTCGGTCCGCTCCAGGTCAACTTCAAGACCGGCACCCTGCAGGAGCTGTTCCGCCGCTTCCGCGCCCGCGACGAGGCGCGGCTGAAGGCCTGCTTCGGCCCCCTGTGGACAGAATGGCTGGCGGTGCTGGCCCTGCCCTCGCGCGTGCGCCAGGTGGCCTGGGCCGACGCCCTCAGCCGCGGCCCGCGCAAGGCCGACTTCGACACGCGCTGGAAGGCGGCTTTGCAATCCGTCGGCCGGGAGCCCGCCTTCCGCGCCGAAATGCTGCGCTACGCCTACGACACCTACGGCCGCAAGCTGGTGGTGGCGCTGTCCTGGCTGCGCGGCCTGCTGCCCGTGCGCATCGCCAACCTGCGCTGCCTGGCCGCGCTGTATGACCTGTGCGTGCAGCAGGGCAGCCTGGACCGCGCGCACGACGCCATCCGCCGGCGGGTGGCGCGCGAGCGGCCCGCCGACGAATTCCAGCTCACCCGCATCGCCGTCGAGGAGCGTGGCCGCGCCGCCGACCCACGCTGGCGCGCCGACTGCGTCAGCCGCCGCCTGTGCATCCTGGCGCGTGAGCCGGTGGCGGTGAGCGAGGCCGGCGAGCGCGCGGAACGCGACAACCCGAATCTCTACCTGCTGCGCAACGCGCCGGTCAGCCAGATCGAGCGCTATCTGCTGTGACCCGACGAACCGGAAAAGGAGTCCCCGCCATGCCCACCTCCCTGCACGAACGCCTGCACGCACCCGGCCCGAAGAAGATCCTCGCCTGCGACGGCGGCGGCATCCTCGGCCTCATCAGCGTGGAAATCCTGGCCAAGCTGGAAGCCGACCTGCGCGCCGCACGCAACGACCCCAAGCTGGTGCTGGCCGACTTCTTCGACTTCGCCTGCGGCACCAGTACCGGCGCCATCATCGCCGCCTGCGTGTCTGCGGGCATGGCGATGGCCGACATCCGCAAGTTCTACGTGGACAGCGGCGCGCAGATGTTCGACAAGGCCTCCGTGTTCAAGCGCCTGCGCTACAGCTACGAGGACGAGGCCCTGGCCGAGAAGCTGCGCGTCGAACTCAACCGCGCCCTCGGCCACGCCCCCAGCGATCCTCCCGCCACCCTCGGCGACCCAGGCCTGCGCAGCCTGCTCATGATGGTCCTGCGCAACCACAGCACCGACTCGCCCTGGCCGGTGTCCAACAACCCCGCCGCCAAGTACAACCAGCGCGGCCGCCGCGACTGCAACCTGGACCTGCCGCTGTGGCAGTTGGTGCGCGCCAGCACCGCCGCGCCCACCTTCTTCCCGCCGGAGGTGGTGACCTTCGCCCCCGGCACGCCGGAGGAATACCAGTTCGTGTTCGTCGACGGCGGCGTCACCACCTACAACAACCCCGCCTTCCTCGCCTTCCAGATGGCCACCGCCGCGCCCTACCACCTGAACTGGGCCACCGGCGCCGAGCGCATGCTGATCGTCTCGGTGGGCACCGGCAACGCGGCGCGGGCGCGGCCGGACCTGGATGCCGAGGATCTCTGGCTGCTCGACCATGCCAAGAGCATCCCCTCCGCCCTCATGAACGCCGCCTCCGCCGGCTGGGACATGGCCTGCCGCATGCTCGGCGAATGCCGCCACGGCGGCCCCATCGACCGCGAGGTGGGTGACATGCTGGCGGCGCCGGGGGAGTCCAACTGGACCGGCGCCAAGCAGTTCGCCTACGCCCGCTACGACCCCGACGTTTCCGCCGCCGGCCTGGCCGCCCTGGGCCTTGCCGACATCGACCCGGCCAGCGTGCAGGTGATGGATTCGATCAAGCACATCGCCGCCATCCAGCGGGTGGGCGCGACCTACGCGAACGCCCACGTGCGTCGCGAACACCTGCGGGGCTTCGCCTGATGGGCGGTATCTTCATCAGCTACCGCCGCGAGGACGCCGCCGGCCATGCCGGCCGGCTGTTCGACCGTCTGAAGGCGCGCTTCGGCCCGGCCGCCGTGTTCATGGACGTCGAGGGCATCGACGCCGGCGTGGATTTCGTCGAGCGCATCGACGCCGCCGTGGGCAGTTGCGACGTCCTTCTCGCCGTCATCGGCCGCCATTGGCTGGACGCGCGCAACGCCGACGGCGCGCGCCGGCTCGACGACCCGCGCGACTTCGTGCGCCTGGAAACCGGCGCCGCCCTGGCGCGCGGGATCCGCGTCATCCCGGTGCTGGTGGAAGGCGCGGCGATGCCGACGCAGGAGGCCCTGCCCGAGGCCCTGCGGCCGCTCGCCCGCCGCCAGGCGGTGGAACTGCGCGACAGCCGCTGGGACGCGGACGTGGAACACCTGCTGCGAACCCTGGAGCCGGTTCTCGTCCCCGCCTCTCCCACCAAGGCGAAGCCCTCCCCGCGGACGGCCTGGCTGGCCGGCGCCCTGGTCCTGGCGCTGGCGGGCATCGGCCTGGGCCTGTGGTCGCGCGGGCCCGGGCAGGCTCCTGGCGATCCGCACGATGCCCCGCCTGTCTCCCTGGCCCCACCAACCTCCGTGGCCACGCAGCCGCCGGCGGCATCCGTCCAGGTCGAAGCCGCAGCGCCCGCGCCAACGCCGGCCCGGCCCACATCCCGCCCAGAACGCCAGGTGCCGGCGATCGCGGCCGTACAAGCGCCACCGGCGGTCCCGGCCGAACCCGCGCCCGCCGCGCCCCCGGCAGCGGCGATTCCCGCGACCGCTCCGGCTGCGGCGGCTCCCACCCGCGCCACTGCCGAGAAACCGGCCGGCACCGCCCCGGCCGCGTCACCCCAGGCGAAAAAGCCGAAGGCGCTGATCCACGCGCTGGGCCTGCCCGGCAACCGGGCTTTCTGGAACCGGGAGGAGTCGCCCGGCTACAGCGCGAAAATGGCCACCCTGTTCCGCGACCGACTGCTGGAACAGGCCGGCGATCGCTTCAGCGTGGTGCAGGGATCGCCCGGCGAGACCGCGCGCGGCCTGCTGGAAGGCGGGCCACCCGCGCGCGAACAGGCCTGCCGGGATACCGGCGCCAGCGTGCTCTGGGTCGCCCTCGCGCGCCAGGAATTCAGCATCTCTCAAGCGGAAAGCGCGCACTGGCCGGAACTGCGCCTGGCCGCGCTGCCCTGCGACGGCGGCGAGCGCCGCGAACACCGGGTGGGTCTGGCGCCTGGCCGCGCTGCCCTGCGACGGCGGCGAGCGCCGCGAACACCGGGTGGGTCTGGCGCCCGGCCGCGACGACGCCTTTCCCTTCGCGACGGACATGGGCAAGGCCATGGGCGCCTTCGCCCGCGAACATCTGCACCTCATGAGGTAGGCGGCATGGCCGGCATCTTCCTCAGCTACCGCCGCGACGACAGCGCCGGCTTCGCCGGCCGCCTGGCCGACGCCCTGGAGGCTGAATTCGGCTCCGGCAGCGTGTTCCGCGACGTCGACGACATCCATCCCGGCGAGGATTTCGTCGCCGCCATCCAGCGCCATCTGGAGCGGGTGGATAGCGTGCTGGTGATGATCGGCCCGCGCTGGCTGGTGGCGGACGCACTGGGCCGTCGCCGCCTGGACGAGACCGGCGACTTCGTGCGCCGGGAGATCGAGGCGGCACTCGCCACCGGCAAGCCGGTCATCCCGCTGCTGGTGGGCGGCGCTGTGATGCCCTCCGAGGCCGACCTGCCCGACGCCATCGCCGGCCTGGCCCGGCGTCAGGCGGCAGTCCTGTCCGATGACCGCTGGAGTGCCGACCTGGCGCGCCTGGTCGCCGTCCTTGCCACGCTTGTCCCCGGGCGCGGCCGGATCGCGCGGCGGCGGCGCCTGTTGCTGGCGGGTGCCACCCTGGTGCCGGCCGCCCTGCTCGCGACCTGGCTGTTGCCAAAGTGGCCGCCGTCAACGCCGCCGTCAACGCCGCCGGCCAGCCCCGGTCTGCAAGCCGCCGACATCGCCGGGCGCTGGACCGCCCGCGTCAAATACGACTGGGGCGACGAGCATGACGAGGTGTTCGAATTCAAGGATATGGGCGGACGCCTGCACGGCACCGCGAGCTATCTCACCGGCCGCCTCGCCATCGAGGGGGCGACCCTGGAGGGCGAATGGCTGCGCTTCTCCACGCGCAGCCAGCAGATGCTCGGCGGCGATCAACCATGGAAGGAGGTCACCCACCGCTACACCGGCCGGGTCACCGCCGACGGCATCCATTTCACGCTGCAAAGCGGCGGCGGCTACACGATCCACCCACCGGTGGAATTCGTCGCCCGCCGCGCACAGGCCGGCTAGCGCGCCGACCTTGCTATCCTGAACAGGGAAAGGAACCAAGCATGCAGGGCATCTTCATCAGCTACCGTCGCCAGGACAGCCAGAGCGCCGCCGGCCGCCTGGCCGATCACCTCAAGGAACACCTGCCAGGGGTGCCCATCTTCCGGGATGTGGAGACCATCGAGCCGGGCGTGGATTTCGTCGAGGCCATCGGCCGCGCCCTGCATTCCTGCGGCGTGCTGCTGGCGGTCATCGGCCCGCGCTGGGCGAGCGCGCAGGACGATGCCGGCCGCCGCCGCCTGGACAACCCCAACGACTACACCCGCCTGGAGATCGCCACCGCCCTGGCGCGCGCCGACGTGCGGGTGATTCCCGTGCTGGTGGAGGGCGCGCAGATGCCGGCGGGCGAAACCCTGTCCGACGACCTCAAGGCCCTGTCCCGGCGCAACGCCATCGAGCTCACCGACAAGCGCTGGGAATACGACGTCGCGCAACTGGTGGAGACCCTGAAGAAGGCGCTGGGCATTCTGCCCGGCCCCAGGCCGGAGCCAACACCGCCCGTACCACCTGTACCGCCCATGCCGGCGGCACAATCCTGGAAGAAATGGGCCTGGGGTATCGGCGGCCTGGTGATCCTGGCGGCGGCTCTGGATGAAAGCGGCCTTCTCGAGCCGGATCCGCCCATGCCGGACACTTTTCAGGCCGCGCCGCCAGTGGACCATGGCCAAGCCGCGCCAGCCGCCCTCAACCTGGCCGGCGCCTGGGCGGACGCGGAGGGCGGTAACTACCAGCTGGTGCAACAGGGCGACCGCATCGGCTTCCAGGGCATGAGTCCGCACGGCCCGGTCATGGGGCGCGGTCTGCTGCGCGGCAACCAGCTGGTACTGGAATACACCCTGGACGGCCAGCCTTACCAGGCCGCCCTGGCAGCGGGCGCGGACGGCATGAGCCTGACCGGCGCGTATCACGACCCCGCCACCGGCGAGAGCGGCCAGGTGGCCCTGCGACGGGTGCGCTGAACGGGCGGGGCGTCAGCCCGCTTCCACCCACACCTGCCCGTTTTCCACCTTGGTGTTGTAGGTGCGAATCGGGCAGTCCGCCGGTTCGTTGAGGGGCTTTCCGCTGGCCAGATCGAAATAGCTGCCGTGCAGGGAGCACTTGATGCTGCGGCCCTTCACGCAGCCGAACCAGAGCGAGTAGTCCTCGTGGCTGCAGAGTTCGTCCACACAGTAGTGGCCGCCTTCCGCGTGCACCAGCAAGAGGGGATTGCCGGCGGGGGCGACGCGCTTCATCTGCCCCACTCCCAGTTCGTCTTCGCGCGCGACCGCGTGCCAGGCCATGGCCGCCGCCTTACCTGACTCGCGCCGCTGCGCGGCCGGAATCCAGCGCGGCGCGCACCCGGTCGGCGGCGTCCCGGAGGGTCGCGGCCCTGCCCAGGTGATGCAGGATGAGGCCGCCCGCCAGCACCAGCGAATCGTAGGTGGCGCCCCGCTCTCCGCGCAGCGCGGCGAGGCCGGCGGCGGCGGCGGCTTGCGCGGTGGCCTGGATGTCGACGGCGATGGCCACGTCGTCCTCGCGTTCGACCTTGGGCAGGTCATCGGGCAAGGGCACCGAGCGAGCGGTCTGGGCGATACCGAGGGCGGCGGGATCGAAGTCGATCTCGTATTCCTCGCCATGGTCCTGGTAACGGCTGGCCTTGCCCGGCTGGCGCAGGGAGGGGATGACGCCGCCTTCGACGCCGCGCACGATGAGGGCCGAATCGAAGCCCGCGTGGCGCGCCAGCATGGCGTAGATGGGCGGATAGGGCTTGTGCACGTAGCCGGTGACCAGGTGGGTCTTGCGCCGGCCGCGCAAGGGCATGGCCTGCGTCTCGATGGTGGTCACCGCCTGGCGCTTGATGATCTTGGTGCGCAGCGGGATGAGGTCGTGCAGGGCCGGGCAAAACGCGGCCTGGTCGACGTAGCTCCAGCCGATGTCCGCATCGGTCAGGCGGGCCGCGGCATCCGCCGGTGACAGATCGACGTCGACCCCGGCGGCGCGCAGCACGTGGCGGGCGGTAACGCCGTATTTCGGTCCCACCGCCTCCAGGCCGTGGTTGACCGCCGGCACGCCCAGCTCGGCGAGCAGCGGGGCAAGGAAGGGCGCGGCGGGCAGGCAGCGGTTGTAGCCGTCGTAGGGGTCGGCGATGTCCACCACCTCGTCGACTTCGGCGGTCATCCGCGCGGTGGCATCGAGGATCGCGTCCAGCACGCCCTTGAACTCGTCCATGGTCTCCCGCTTCATGCGCAGGGCGATGAAGTAGATGCCGGCCTGCACCGGATCGACGGCGTTCTCCAGGATGGCGCGCATGCCGAGCCTGGCCTCCTCGCGCGAGATGTCCTTGGACAGTTCCGGCCCGGTGGCGATGCGCTGGATGATGGAATGCATGGTGCGGGCGAGATCGGGGCCCGAAGCGGCAGGCGTGTTCATTAGCAACTCCTTAAATTCCCGCGCAGCATAGAAAGTCGCCGGAATACGGTCAACCATGGCCGCACGAGGGCATTTCGCGCGGCCCCCTGCCGCGCCCGATGCGCATGGACGCAATACGGTGCGCGGTAGAGAATGCGCCCAGAGCCCCACCCGGAAACTTGTCCCATGAATCGACTTTTGTTGTGCGGCACCCTGCTGGCGGCCCTGCTTGCGCCCTTGGCACAGGCGGCCGATCTCGCGGTGAACGTGCTCGACGTGCGCTCCGGCGGCGGCGAGGTGAAGCTGCTGTTGTTCGATCGGGAAGACGGTTTCCGCAAGGAGGACAAGGCCCGCCAGGTGCTGCGCCTGCCAGCCGGCGCCGGCGCGGTGACCGGCAGCTTCGCGGGACTGCCCGCCGGCCGTTACGCGGTGATCGCCTATCACGACGAAAACGGCGACGGCAAACTCAACCTGCGCCTGGGCATGTTCCCCAAGGAGGGCTACGGCCTCAGCAACAACCTGAAACCGCTGGGGCCGCCGAAGTTCGCCGACGCCGCCTTCGATCTGCCGGATGCCGGACTGCGCGTCGACATCCGCCTGGCCTATTGAGCGTCTCCGCCCGCACCCGGCGCCCGCGGAACCGGTAGAATCGTGCTTCCCGATTGACCCGCGCCCTGACCATGCAGACCCATTACCAGCGCATCGGCGGCGAAGCCAAGGTCCGCGAACTGGTGGACCGCTTCTACGACCACATGGACGAGTTGCCGGAAGCCTGGGGCATCCGCAAGCTGCATGCCGCCAGCCTGGACGGCGCCCGCCAGAAGCTGTTCGACTTCCTGTCCGGCTGGATGGGCGGCCCGCCGCTGTATGTCGAAAAGCACGGCCACCCCATGCTGCGCCGGCGCCACCTGCCCTTCCCCATCGGCGTGTCCGAGCGCGACCAATGGATGCACTGCATGGGCCTGGCCCTGGAGGAAGTGGTGGACGACGCGCCATTGCGCGAGGAACTCTACCGCGCCTTCCTCAAGGTGGCCGACCACATGCGCAACCAGGTCCCCGCCGGGGCCGTCCATTTCCAACCCACCTCACCCTGAAAGGATTCCGGATGTTCGCATTCACCACCGAGGTCGCCCTGCCCTTCGAGCAGGCCATCGAAAAGTTCAGACAGGCCCTGGCCGAGGAAAAGATGGGCGTGGTGTCGGAGATCGACGTGCAGGCCGTGATGAAGGCCAAGCTGAACCACGACATGCCCCCCTACCGCATCCTTGGCGCCTGCGCGCCGGGCCTGGCGCGCCGCGTGATCGAATCCGACCGCGACGCCGGCTCGCTGCTGCCCTGCGGCGTGGCGGTGATGGCCGTCGACGCCGCCACCACCCGCTTCGCCTTCCAGGATCCGGAGATCATGTCCGCCGTCACCGACAATGCCACCATGCGCGATACCGCGCTGGAAGCCAAGACCATGCTGATGCGCGTGCGCGACCGGCTGGCGGCCTGAACCTCCGTCGTTTCACCCCGTCACACCCACCAAAAAGGAGACAACACGATGAAACACGCCCTGAGCCTTTCCCTGCTGTCCCTGGCCCTGGCCGGTTGCGCCACCACGCCCTCGCCGGAGAAAGTCGCCGGTCTCAACGAGGATGCCCGCAAGACCGCCGGCGGCCTGATCCAGACCCTGGGCGGCGAGCTCAAGACCGCCCTGACCGCCTCCGGACCCGGTGGCGCCATCGGCGTGTGCAAGGAGAAGGCACCGCAGATCGCCGCCGAGGCCATGCAGAAGACCGGCTTCCAGATCAAGCGGGTGAGCCCGAAGAACCGCAATCCCAAGGGCGTGCCGGATGCCTGGGAAACCCAGGCCCAGGCCGAACTGGAAAAGCGACTGGCGGCGGGCGAGAAGCCGGAGACCCTGGACATGCACGCGGTGGTGGACACCCCCGATGGCAAGGTTTTCCGCTATGCGAAGGCCCTCGTCACCCAGCCGGTCTGCCTGCTCTGCCATGGCAACCCCGACAGCATGCCGGCCGAGGTCAAATCCGCCCTGGCCAGCCAGTACCCGGCCGACAAGGCGACCGGCTACACCGCCGGCCAGGTGCGCGGCGTGCTGTCCATCCGCAAGCCGCTGTAAGGCATGGAGACGGACCGCATCCCGCGTGCCCGTCTCGCATTCCCGCGCCGCCTGAGCCGGTGAACAACCCGAACCATCGGGGTACGTTTGCCAGCCCGGGACGGCGGGACGGCATCGGCTCGAAGCGACGTTCCTCGCCCGCCGGAACGGGTACGCGCTAGCGCGGCGGCCATGTCGCACCGTATCTTCGTCGTCGACGTCTTCGCGGAACAACCGTATTCCGGCAATCCGCTGGCGGTGGTCCTGGACGCGTCGGACCTCTCCGACCAGGCCATGCTGCGCATCGCGGCGGAGATGAATTTCTCCGAAACGACCTTCGTCTCCTCCACCCCGGATGAAGCGGGTGCCTACCCTGTGCGCCTGTTCACCCCGGCGCGCGAAATCGACTTCGCCGGGCACCCGATCCTCGGCACCGCCTGGGTCGTGCGCGCCGAATTCGCTTCAGCGGCGCTCCGCTCCGTCTCGCTGCGATTGCGCGTGGGGCGGATTCCGGTGAGCTTCGAAGCCGACCCGGATGGCGGCGAAGTGGCCTGGTTCCGCGCGCCCCCGGCCGAACTCGGCGCCTGTTGCGAGCCGGACACCATCGCCCGCGCTTTGGGCATCGCGCCGGGCGACATCGCCGATTTTCCCCCGGTGCAACGGGTAGCCGCGGGCACCGCGGCCATGATCGTGCCGTTACGCGGCCTGGATGCGCTGCGTCGTGCCAGCCTCGACCTCAACCACTACGCGGAGCTCCTGGAACGGGGTTTTCCTCCGCTGACCTATCTCTTCTGCGGAGAGACGCGCCACCCCGGCAACGATCTCAGCGCCCGTTTCTTCTTCGAGGCCCACGGCGTGCGCGAGGATCCCGCCACCGGCAACGGCGCCGCTTTCCTCGGCGCCTACCTGCTGTGGCATGCCCCGCGGCCCGGCGCCGAACTGTCCCTGCGCATCGAGCAGGGGCATGAGCTTGGCCGCCCTTCGCTGGTGCTGTTGCGCGCCGGCCAGGCGGGCGCAGTCCCCGACATCCGCGTCGGCGGACGTGTGTTTCCGATCCTGCGTGGGGAATTGGGCTGACGCCGGCCGAGTCCCTGGAGGCTGCATGCCATGCTGAAACTGTACGACCGCGAGTTGTCCGGCAACGCCTACAAGGCCAGGCTGCTTCTGGCCTTGCTGGATGTGCCCTACCAACGTATTCCAGTGGCGATGAAGGAGGGCCGCAACCTGGTCGACAGCGCCTACGCGGGCCTCAATCCACGCGGCCAGATCCCCACCCTCGTGGACGGCGAGGACGTGCTCTGGGGCTCGACGGCGATCCTCTGTTATCTGGCGCTGCGCCACGATCCCGCCGGGTCCTGGCTGCCGCGCGATCCCTTGCCCATGGGCCGGGTGATGCAATGGCTGGAACTCGCGCAAAACGAGATTCTCGGCGGGCTGTTCCGGGCGCGGGGCATCGTCAAATTCGGCCTGCCCGGGGATTTGCCGGCAGCCCAGGCCACCGCCGTGAGCGCGCTGGAGGTACTGGAGTCGCGTCTGCGCGGCGATCGATGGTTGGCGGGACCGGAGCCGACCATCGCGGATATCGCCTGCTTTCCCTATGTCGCGCTGGCCTGGGAAGGCGGCGTGGAGATTGCGTCCTACGCCGGGGTAAGGCGCTGGGTCGGCGACGTGCAATCGCTGCCGGGGTTCGTGGGCATGCCGGGAATCGAAGGCCAGAGCGTCGGTTAAGGAGGGAAACGGGAGGGGGACCAGCCGCCGCGAAAATCACTCCACGGACCGGCTTGCACGGCGTCAGGTCGGCACCGTCTCGGCAAACCGCTCGTCCAGCAGTTCGATCCAGTGATTCACCGGCACCGGCGAGACGGCCGACAGATGCGCCAGACAACCGATGTTGGCGGTGGCGATGGCTTGCGGCCGGCCGGCGAGCAGGGTCTTCAGTTTCGCCTCGCGCAGCGACAGTGAGAGGTCGCGCTGCAGGATGGAATAACTCCCCGCGGAACCGCAGCACATGAACGGATAGGTGACCGGCAGCAACTTGAATCCGGCGCGTTTCAAGAGCTTCTCGACGACGCCGTTGAGGCGTTGGCTGTGCTGCAGGCTGCAAGACGACTGGAAGACGACGCGCGGTGGCTGATCCGTGATCGGCAGGACCGTTGCCTCCGACCACTCCTTGGCGACGATCTCGGCGATGTCGCGAACCATCCCGGAAATCCGCGCGGCCTTGTCCCGGTAGCGGGGATCGTTTTGCAGGAGATGACCGTACTCGCGGAAGAACGCGCCGCAACCGCTGGCGGTCAGCACGATGGCCTCGATGCCGTCCTCGACGTGCGGCCAAAGCAAGTCGATGTTGCGGCGCATGTGCTCGCGGGCTTCCTCCATCGCGCTCATGTGCTGGCTGAGCGCGCCGCAACAGCCATCGCTCGCCGGCAGCAGGCGGATCCCGAGACGGTCGAGCACCCGCGCGGCGGCGGCGTTGATGTCCGGCGCCAGGGCCGGCTGCACGCAACCCTGCCACACCAGCATGGTCCTGCCGTGCGGGCGCTCCGGCCAGTCGCCCGCGCGCCTGGGCGCGGGAATCCTCTCGCGCAGTTGGTCGGGCAGTCTCGGACGCAAGGCCTGGCCGACGCGGAGCAAGGCGGTGAACAGCGGGCGACGCGTCAACACGCGACGCAGGCCCCATCGCCAGGCCCGTTCACGGACAGGGCGCGGAGCCGCCCGCTCGGCCAGCTCGCGACCGATGTCCAACAGGCGGCCGTAGCGCACGCCCTGCGGACAGGCCGCCTCGCAGGACCGGCAGGTCAGGCAGCGATCCAGACGATGCCGCACTTTGGCGGCGTAGGTCCCCGCCTCGCCCAGGGTGTCAAGCGTGTAGGCGGGATGCAGGAAGTCCTTGCTGGGCTCCTTCCCTTCCAACAGATTCTGGATCAGGAAGATGCGCCCGCGCGGGCCGTCCCACTCGTCATCCAGCAACCTGAAGGTGGGACAGATGAAGGTGCATTGCCCACACTGCACGCAGGAGGAGATGAGGTCGCGCCCTTCGCTGCCCAGTTCGGTATCCCGGTAGGCTTCCGCCAGTTCGATCCGCATCAGGAGCCTTCAACGCGCTGTGGAGGATCGGAGTTTGCCGGCGGCCGCGTCATTTCCCGGCAGGGTGTCGGGCGAGCGGCGGTTTCCGCCGCGTCACATTCCCGCCCCCGCGCCGGTACTGGCGCCGCGCCGTCGACATCATGGAATCGCCTCTTCGCCCTTGCGGTGCTGTTCACGCATGCTGTGGCTGAGATGCTTGCCGAACAGGGAGAACAAACGCACGCCCTCCAACACCCCGGGATCGCGCATCACGCGCAGAATGCAACCCAGTCCACCCACCGCCGGAGGCAGGGTGGGAATCTCCTTGCCCGCCGCGTCGATGGCCTCGGCGTAGGCCGCCAGGAGGAACTGGCTCTCGCGCTTTTCCAGGACTTGCATCAGGCGCATCAACCCCTCGTTGCGGGTGACCCGATCAAGCAGGATGAGGCCCTCGCTCAGCGCCCAGGACAGGCGATTGACGATATCGTCGCTCATCGCGTCCCGCGCCGAGGTAATCAGCTGCGCGACTTCGACCAACCTTTGCAGATCCTCGTTCGAGATCGCGTTCAGGGGGGGTTCGTTTTGCGTTGTCATGTCGGGAGTTCCTTAGAGCAGTCCACGGACGCTGGTCCAATACATCTGGTTGTAGGCCATCTTGAACCAGTGCATGGGTTTCGATGCCGGCTTCAGATCTGGAGGAATCTGGTAATTGAACATGGCGTAGGTCGCGCGATCGTGGCCGGCCTCGATGAAGCAGTAGACCTTGCCGTCGTAGTCGCGCACCGGCGCACCGATCTTGACGATGGAGGCGATGTTCTCGGCGACCACTTCCGCCTCGAAGTGCGCCGCCGATCCGGTCTTGCTGACCGGAAGGTTGGTCGTGTCGCCGAGGACGTAGACGTTGTCGTGGCCGTTCATCGTGAGTTTGTAGCGGTCGGTGGGAATCCAGCCGCCCTCGCCCAGGCCGTTCTTCTCGACCACTTCCATGCCACGGTGGGGTGGGATCGCGATGAGGAGATCATAGTGGGTCTCCGTGTCCTCCTCGCTCCTGACCACCCGGTTCACGGGATCGATTTCCTTGACGTTGAAGAGCGTCTCGTACTCGATGCCCATGCGGTCGAATTCCGGCTTCGCCCACTTGGCGACGTTCTCGATGGTGTGAATGCGGCCGATCGGGTAGTGGTACTTGATGTGGACCTTGTCGCGAATGCCGCGCGCCTTGAAGTAATCGTGCAGAGAGAAAATCACCTCCACGGGCGCGATCGGGCATTTGTGCGGCACTCCCACCACCACCGCGACGTTGCCGCCCTCGAACTCGCGCAGGCGTTTGAACATCTTCACTGCGCCCGCCTCGGAGTAGAAGGTTTCGGCGCCCTCCCGCATGCCGGGGACGAGTTCCGGAACGATGCGCGACCCCGTGGCGATGACCAGAACGTCGTACTCGTGGACCTTGCCGCTCTGGGTCCGTACCCGGTTCTCATCCAGCTTGAATTCGACCACCGGATCGACGTGGAAATCGATGTTGCTCTCCAGCAAGCTGGCCTGTTCTCGGTAAAGCTGATCCGGGCTCATCTGGCCGAAAGCCACGTACAGCAAGCCCGGCTGATACATGTGTTTGTCCGACGCGGACAACAAAGTGAGCCGAACCTTGCGCGCGCGGATTTCACCGACCAGGCGGCGCGATAGGTTGTTGGCCACGATGGTTCCACCCGTGCCACCACCGACGACGACTATTCTCATTGAACTCTCCTAAGTGAACGAAGCGTCTGGCATCCGGTGGCGCGGCAGTGCGACGGCCGCCACCGGACCGGGCGCGGGATTACTTGGCCTTGCGAATCCTGATGTGCCAAACCCCCTCGACCCTTTCCTTGCTCACCAATTCGTGGCCCGCCTTGTTGACCCACTCGGGGACATCGGCGCCTGAGCCATCATCGGTGGAAAGCAATTCGAGGGTATCCCCCACGCTGGCCTGCTTCATGTAGGTGATCAACTCCATGAGCGGTCCGGGACAGAAGGTGTTGCGGGCATCGACAATCTTGCAATCATTCATGGCGAATTCCTTTGGTTGAGAGCCATTCAATGGGCCGGGCCTCAGAAGGTGAGCAACTGCGCGCCTTCCGCGTCACTGAGAAAGCGCGTCAGGCCGGTGGGCGGGCCGACCTCCTCGTCCATGCTGTCCTTCGACAAGCGCATCAAATCCAGAGCCATGGAACAGGGCAGGAGCTTCGCGTCGCCCAGTTGCACCGCCTGCTGGAACAGTTGTTTGAAAGGCGGCACGCCTTTCTGCTCCATCAGCGTCCCCATCTCCCCTTCCACCGGCGGCTCGGCCACGCGGCCCTTGATGAAATAGGGCAACGCGTTCATGGACAGGAACACCGACACTTCATCCCCGGTGGCCGCCGCGACGGACGCGAACATCGCCGCCATCTGCAGTTTTTCCCGGGTACCGGTCACACACACGATAAACAGTCTTCTCGCCATTGCGACTCCACCTCGTTCAAATGACGGCTGGCGCGCGGTGAACGGTCTGTTCCCGGGTCGGGCGGACCGGACGTTGGCGCGGGGCAGCCGGGTTCATTGCGGCCTCATCCGCGGTGCCAGCTGAACTTCCGGATCAGCATCACGCAGATCGTATCCAGCACGTAGCCGACGGCGCCGATGATCACGACCAGGGCCATCAGGCTGGAATACTCCAGGCTTTCGCGGGCATCCTGGATGGCGTAGCCGAAGCCGGATGTGACGCCCAGGAATTCGGCCGGGATGATCACGATCCAGGCCACGCCCAGGGCCAGCCGGATGCCGGTGAGGATGTCGAAGGTGATGGCCGGGATGATGATGCGGGTCACCATGTGCCAGGGCTTGGCGCCGAGATTGCGCGCCACCTTGAACCAGTTCGGATCGACCTTCGCCAACCCGGCCGCCGTGGCGAACGCCACCGGCCACACCGCGGCGACCGCGATCAGGAAGATGATCGCCTCCTCCCACCCGGCGAACACCACCACGGCGATCGGCTCCCAGGACAACGGACTGATCATGCGCAGGAACTGGAAGGGCACGTCGGTGAGTTGCTGGAACCAGCGGATGCGCCCCATCAGGATGCCGATCGGCACACCGATGGCGATCGCGAGCAGCATCCCCATGCCCAGGCGATAACCGCTGGTCTCCAGAGCGGCGGGAATCGTACCGTCCGCCCACAATCCGGGCATCGCCTCGAACGCGGCCTTGGGCGCGAAATCCGAGAACTGGGACATGGAGGGATCCTGGGTGATGAAGTGGATGCCCAGCCACCAGGCCGCGAACAGAACCGCCAGGCCCCCGAAGAAGTGCACGGATTTCCCAGCGGTGGATTTCAGCATCCGGGAGATGCAATTGCCGCTCACACCCGCGCTTACCACACCGGATACGGCCGCGTCATCGCTCATCTCGATTCCTCCCCCGCGCCGGTCCGGATATGTGCAATCGGATTCATCAGTTCGCGCCTCCACGGTGCCAGCTGAACCGCTTGATCAACATCACCAGCGTGCCGTCGAGCACGTAGCCGATGCAGCCGATGGTGAGCACCAGGGCGGTCAGATGGTTGTAGGACAGGGTCTCTCGCGCATCCTCGATGGCGTAGCCGAGGCCGGACGTGACGCCCAGATACTCGGCCGGAACCAGGACGATCCAGGCCACGCCCAGCGCCAGCCGGATGCCGGAGAAGATGTCGAAGGCGATCGCCGGCATGATGATCTTTGTCAGCATCTGCAAGGGCGAGGCACCGAGGTTGCGCGCCACCTTGAACCAGGCCGGGTCGACCTTGGCGAGCCCCGCCGCCGTGGCGAAAATGACTGGCCACACCGAGGCGATGGCGATGAGGAAGATGATCGAGCCATCCCAGGTCGCGAACACCAGTACCGCCAGGGGCATCCAGGACAAGGGGCTGATCATGCGCAGGAACTGGAAGGGCGAGTTGCTGTACTGCTGGAACCACTTCACCCGGCCCATGAGAACGCCGATCGGCACGCCGATGGCGATGGCGATGCCCAAGCCCATGCCCAGACGATAACCGCTGGCGATCGAGGCGGCCTGGATCTTGCCGGCGGCCCATAACTGAGGAAAGGCTTCCAGCGTGGGAATCAGGCCGAAGGTGGCAAAGTTGGTGGTCCTGGGGTTGTTCTCCAGCATAGACCCCGCGATCAGCCAAAGGACGGCAAGCACCGCGATGCCGGCGACGCCCCACAGCAGACGTCTCAGGCCCTGCGCGGCCGCGAGCCCGGCAGCGCCGGGCTCCCCGGCCGCGCCGGCTGGCGTGGCCGCTTCGCTCATAGCTTGATCACCTCCTGACGCTCGAAGGGATTGCCCTTTTGCGGCACGCTGAGATCCCACTTCCACTTCGGATTGTCGTCCAGGGCCTTCTTGATGTAGGTGTACTGGACCAAGTCCTTGGCCACGAAATCAGGCGTGAGTTTCTTCACGAAATCGATTTCGCCGCCCACCAGGGTGGTCTTCATTTCGGTGACCACCTGCTTGGTCGCGCTGGGGAACGGCCAGCCCTGGAAGTTGATGCGACTCTGTTCCCAGTCGACGTTCTTGATGGCGGCCGGCTGCGCATAGTCGGCGGGCTCGTAGAACATGAGGGCGCGCTCGACCACTTCCTGAGGGAACGGCAGATACTTCTTGCCATCCTTGGACAACATCTGCGCCATGGCCTTGCGATTGGCGCCCAGGTGGAGTTGGGCCTTGACGATGGCGTTGTGGATGCCCTGTGCCCAGGCGGCGCGCGCGGGATCCATGGCGTCGTCCTCGTGCATGACGACCACGCAGCAGGGGTGGCCCTTCCAGACGTCGCCAGTGAAGCGCAACATCTCGCCGCCCGCCTTGAGTTCGCCCAGTGCGTTGAACGGTTCGGCGACACAGTAGCCATCGATCTGTCCGGCCGCGAGCGCGGGTGGCATGTCCGGCGGGTTGAGCACCAGAAGGTTGACCTCGTTCGGTGCGAGCTTGGCGTCCTGCGGACGGATCACCGGGGTGAGGCCGGCATCGCGCATGATCTTCTGGGAGATGATGTTGTGGATGGAGTACCAATAGGGCACGGCGAACTGCTTGCCGCCGAGATCCTTGGGCTCCTTGATGTTGCTCTTCTTGCTGACGATGATGCCGGAGCCGTTGGTGTGGTTCCAGGCGGTGATCTTCACCGGGAACTTGTTGTTGTAGCGCATGTAGATGGGCACCGGGATCAGCAGGTGCGTGAGATTGAAGCGCTGCGCCGAGAAAGCCTCCACCAGCGGCGACCAGCCACGAATCAGGGTGGGCGGCTCGGAGTCGATGCCTTCTTTCTTGAAGAAGCCCATCTCGTGCGCGACGAGCAGGGTGGCGGCGTCGGTGATGGGGATGTAGCCGATCTTCACCACCGGGTCGAAGGGCTTGGTGAATTTCTGCGCCGCGGCCTTTTTCGCCTGGGCGAATGCCGAAGCCGAGGACATCATGCCGCCCAGCCCCCCCAAAGCGGCGATCCCCGCCATCTTCAGGAGATCCCGACGGCTGACGCCACTACCGAGCACGGAACTGAACAAGGGATCGTAATCGAGCGACAGACGGGGGTCGGATTTGCCATCGGCGATATCCGGGTCATCCGGCATCATCGCGCTGAGGCGCGGATCCACCGAACCGGAGTTGCCACACTTGCCGCAGGAACATCCATCCACATGCACCAGACCGCGCGGCTTCAGGTGGATATCGTCAAGATATTTCTTCATGCTCCATCTCCTTGTCTAGGTCATCGTCGATCGGACGATGTGTCGTGTCCGGGTCTCCCGCGGAACAGCCGCGGGCGCCCCTCTCCGTACCTCAGTGAACGGCGCCGGCGAGGGCAACCTCCGGCTTCCGGTAATTGGCCGCCTCCTGGAACGTGGCCATCAGTCGCGCGCGCAGTTTTTGTACCTCGGGGTCGGTGCGATCACGCGGGTTGGGCAGGTCGACATCCATCTCGTGCACGATGTCGCCCGGAGAGCCGGCCATGATCACGGCCCGGTCGGCCATGATCACAGCCTCGTCGATGTCATGCGTGACGATGACGATGTTGAAACCCAGGCGCTTGGAGATGGAACGGACGTCCTTCTGCAGCGCGGCGCGGGTAAAGGCGTCGAGGGCGGAAAACGGCTCGTCCAGCAGCAGCAGCTCCGGCTCCATGACCAGCGACCGGGCCAGCGCGACGCGCTGCTGCTGGCCGCCGGAAAGATCCTGCACGTTGGCCTGCGCGAATTCCTGCAGTTCCACCAGGCTGATCGCGTCGTTGACGCGCTCGGCGATTTCCTTTTTGCCCCAGCGCGCGAAGGTCAGACCCACGCCGACGTTCTCGGTCACCGTCATCCAGGGATAGAGGTGGGGCGCCTGGAACATCATGACCCAGCGCGGAGAAGGGCCTGCGACCTCGGTGCCGTTGAGCAGGATGCGTCCCTCGGTGCCCTTGGTGAGGCCCGCCAGGATATGCAGCAACGTCGACTTGCCGCAGCCGGAGCGCCCAATGATGGCCAGGGCCTCACCCGGCGGGGATACCAGATCGACCCGGTTGAAGGTCGGCACCTTGCGTGTGGGGTATCGCTGGGACAGCCCCTGGATCTCGATTTTCGTTCCACGTACTGACATCGGTCGGTCTCCATCCTCTGTCCCGGGCGAAGAAATGCCGCCCAAGGCGCATCATGTGTTTCCGGTCCCCGCCTCGCGCGGCCGGCCCGTTGAGCCGGCCAAGCGCGGGTCAGGCACAGTTCAGGCGATCCCCCACGTCCTTCATGCGCGCGGCCAATTCCTGCTCGGTGAAGAAGCCACGCTTGAGCATGGAATGCGCCAGCGCGAGCAGTTGCCGTTCGGGAAAGGGCACGTCGGCATAGATGGTCTCGGACAGGTCGTCCTCCTCGGCGCGACGTTCCAGGGAGGGCAGCGCGCAGGAACCCGGCTCCACCTCGTCGTAGGGTTTGACGCAGGAATCGGCCGCGAGCATGTCGCAGGTCGCCTCCAGGTCGATCTTCCAGGGCGGATCGGGATTGGTGACGCCATATTCGGATGCCAGATCGCCCCATACCCGGCCGTGATCGCGCACCTCCTCGAGCACCGGAATGGGGGTGACGTCCGTGCCCTGCCAGCCGCTCTTCGTTTCCATCGTGGTTTCATGCAGGCCCATGATTCACTCCTCGCGGACGCGGGTTCAATGGTCGTGGTGCACGGGCCGGTTGGCCTTGAGCACCGGCCGCTTGGCGTTCGCAGTGATGCCGGGCTTCGGCACGGCCACGCCGATCAGGCAATCGCGTGTGACGATCTCGGCGAGCTGATCCTCGGTCCAACCCTCGGTGCCCTCGGGCCGCACCGGCATGACGATGTAGCGGGTCTTCTGGTTGGAGTCGGCGACGCGAATCTGAACCTCCGGCGGCAACTGGAGACCGAATTCGGCGAGCACCTGGCGCGGCCAGCGCACCAGTCGGCGTCGGTAGCTGGGAGTGCGATACCACTCGGGCGACTGGCCAAGGATGGGGCGCGGATAGCAGGAGCACAGGGTGCACACCACCACGTGCTTCAGGGTCGGGGTATCGGCGAGCACGCGCAGGTTGCAGTAGTCGCTGGGCGTGCCGAACTGGGTCGGCGGGCTCGTCACCCAGTTGACCCCCACCGCCTTGCTGGCCTCGACCCCATCCTCGACGCACAGCCTCTTGTAATCCGGATCGAGCCACGCCTTGGCGACCAGGCGCGCGGCCGGCAACGGCCCAAGGGTGTGCACGTATTCCTTCCAGACGCGGTGGTCTTCGGCGGAGAAAAGCCCCTTCTCGATGGCCAGTTCACGCACGGCCATCTCGAGGATTTCGAAATCGCTCACCTCGTCCACCATCGGGGCGGGCTTGTGATCGTGGCTGTGCCCATGGGAATGATCGTGATCTGCTGACATCTCTTGTTCCTCTTTGAAAATGTTTCGGTAACCGATCAGGCCTTTTCGAGATAACGCTCGGGAATCTCGGTTTCCAGGGTGTCATTCGAGTAGGTGTCGCTGTATTCCGGCCACAAATCCTTCTGCGAGAACACGATGCTGTAGAACCACTCCGGATCGTCCTCGTTGCCGAAGGCCTCGTCCTCGGCGGCGGGGCTCTCATACACCAGCTTGACGATCGTGCCCGTGGCTCCACGCGTATAGGTCATGGTGCGCGTGTAAAACAGATCGGGCAGGTCCTTGATGCGGACGCGATCGCCCTCTTTGAACTTCGGCGTTCCGGCCATGCCCTTGAAGCATTGGGGATCGCCGATGCCGGTGGCGACCTTGGCGTGGTGGGTACGGTCCCATTCGGGTTTATGACTCATGGTGTTCCCCTCTCGGTTCAAGAGTTTTTCGGCGGAAGGTATTCGCCCAGGCCCTTGCCGGCGGCGACACGCTCGCGCAGTTCGACGATCTTGTTGTGCAGTTCGGTCAACGTGCAGTACTGCTTGTCGACCAGGATGCGCGCGGCGGTCATCAGCCAGCGGCCGTAGTAGGGCATGCCGAGGTACACCGTCTGGCCGACGTCGACGTTTTGCTTGCGGCGACGCTCCTCGGCGGTCCATACCCCTCGCCAGGCCAGGCACTCGCAGGTGGCGAAGGTGTTCAGTTCCCAGACCTCCTCCTCCTTCTCGTGGTATGGAATCGAGATGTCATACTCGCCTCCGACGTCGTGCGGCGTACGGGTATAGGCCCTGAACAGCGAATGGTCGATCTCGGTTGGCGCCGGCGCGTGAGTCTGATAGTGCAGGGCGGGCTGCAACTGTCCGACTGTCTGGAGATGTCGGAGCACTTCATCTCTGGTGGACGATGACATGGTGTTTGATCTCCTCGAAATGATTACGAACCATGGTGTACGCGACATCGCATCCACACCGCGAACCGGCACCCGGATGGGTCGACGCACAAGCTTCGACGGTCTCGTGGCCAGGCCTGACGGCAAGCACTTCCGGGCCACATGCTGAACATCGATGTTCAGCAATATGGATCATGCAAAAACAAATTCCCAAGACTAAATACCGATCACTTCCATAGGGCTTGGCTATGGGCGCCGGGGCGGGAAAACATGCTCGGAGATGGGCGAGACACCCGAGCGGGAGGGCGGCCGCCGCATCTGGCGTTCCGCCAATCGCCAAATGGCAATGCGCGAACGCAGCGCGACGGTAGGTGTCAATGAAGATCTGCGCGGGAGCCGCCGCGTCAGACGCGGCGGGCGATATACGTGTAGTAATTGCACGCGGCGAAGAAGGTGCCGTGGGCCATCGCCATCTCCTGCTCCTTCAGCCAGACGTCCACCGCCTGAGCCGGCAGGACACCCGCCCGCTTGACATAAGGCGCGTAGGTCTCGGCAAAGGATTTGAAATAGTCGCCATCACCGATTTCCACCACGGCATCTCCCCAGGCCGAGGCGAGTCTCAGACCGAACCTGGGCAAAAACCGCGGGATGTCGCGCATGATTCTTGGATTGTTGAAAGTGGCGGTCGCCAGGGCCACATCCATTTGATGGCCGAAGCCATGGTCCGGGTAGGCATAGGTCAACGAGGCGTAGTCACCGTCGAAGATCACGACGGCGCCGCCCGGACGCGCCACGGACGCCATTTCCCCCAGCACCAGGGCGGGATCGGTGACATGGCTGATCATCGTGTGGGCGATGACCAAGTCAAAGGAGGAAGGGGGAAAGTCAAGGTTGTGGGCGTCGCCCACCGCGAAATGCAGGCGGCCGTCGAGACGCTCTTCGCGCGCGTAGTTCCGGGCTGCCTCGACAAAGTGAGGGGAATGATCGATGCCGACACATTCACCGCGAAAATCGGGCCGGCGCGCGAGCACCCTGAGCATGGCTCCGGTGCCGCAGCCCACCTCAAGGATCCTTGCCACGCGAGGCAGATCGAGCCGGTCCAGATACTTCTCGAACAGGCCCGCGAATAACGGATTTCTCGCCCGTCCCTCCAGTCTCTCTATCAAAGCCGGCAGAGTGCTCGGATCGAGTTCATTGATGAATCGATGGGGATCGCGGGCGGCCATGACTCAACCCCTGTTCAGGTGATTGATCCGGTGGATGACATAACCGATCGTGCGGATGACGGCATAAGAGGCTTCGCCCGGATCGGACAGCGGGGCCTTGCCGGACTCGGGACTGGACGCGTGGTTCATGTTCACCCCGGCGGCGCTCAGTAGGACGCCTTGGCGCGCAAACCCCAGATGGTGACGTCCCCGGCCGATTGGTCGCCGCCCGGGTCGCCGATCCATTGCAGGTTGGGGCTGATCTG
>VGVT01000021.1 GCA_016873935.1 Betaproteobacteria bacterium
AGTACTTCATCTTCATAAAACGCCCCTATCTAGAGTGGTTGGGGAGATTTGAGGCATAACAGTTGATTAAACAGAATCTTGTATAACGGTGCTACACGGATTCTTGTTAGCACGGCCCTTGCCAGTGCCCCCCAAGCCCGTTCTGGCGTACCATTCTGTGAAAAATTCACCACTACCGTATCAGGGAGGTACGCATGAGTGAAGCGTCTCGTGAAGATCGTCAGCGCCGGTTTTGGGACAATTTCATCAAACTGCTGCATAAACAAGGCGTTAAGCCTCCGGCTGACCGTTGGCATGTGCTGCGCGCGGAGGGCTTCATCCGTGCTTTTCCTGGGCGGAAACTGGCGGATCTGACGGCGGATGAGGTGACGGCCTACCTGGAGCGGGTGGGGCGGGAAGGGGCGCTGGAGGATTGGCAGTTCCGCCAAGTGGTGGTTGCTATACGGATTCTGTTTAGCACGGTCAAACCGGCCTGGCTGGAGGGCTTTGACTGGGCCTATTGGTTGGCTTCGGCCACCGCGCTTGAACCCGGTCATCCCAGCATCGCCCGGCAGCCGGCGGGGTCCGTGTCGCCCGAGGCGGTGGAGGCGTCCTTGCTGGAGCGCATGGGGGAAGGCGGGTGTGCGCGGGTGGTGCATTTGCATCGTGAAGATTTTTTGTTGTTGTCGCGGGTGATTCGCACCCGCGGCATGTCGATCCGCACCGAGAAGGCCTATCTGCATTGGTTGTGCCGCCTGGTGGCGTTTCACGGCATGCGTGCGCCCGCCAGCCTGGGCGCGGCGGAGGTGGTGAACTTCCTGCAGCATCTGGCCGTGGTGCGCAACGTGTCGGCCAGCACCCAGAACCAGGCCTTGAATGCCTTGGTGTTCTTTTACGACAAGGCCATGGGGCAGCCCCTGGGCGACCTGGGCCCCATGGTGCGGGCCAAGCGGCCCAAGCGTCTGCCGGTGGTGCTGTCCGTCGCCGAGGTCAAGCGGCTGCTTGCGGCGATGGAGGGGGTGCATGGCCTGATTGCCGCGCTGCTTTATGGCACGGGCATGCGCCTGCTGGAATGCCTGCGCCTGCGGGTGCAGGACGTGGCGTTCGAGCGCAACCTGATCGTGGTGCGACGGGGCAAGGGGGATAAGGACCGGGTGGTGCCGCTGCCGGCGGCGGTGGTGCCGGCGCTGAAGGCGCATCTGGAAGGCGCGCGGCGGCTGCATGAGGCGGACTTGGCCGAGGGGCTTGGCGAGGTGGTGTTGCCGGATGCGCTGGCCCGCAAGTATCCGGCGGCGGGGCGCGAGTGGGGCTGGCAGTTCGTGTTTCCCAGCGGGCGAATGTCGGTGGACCCGCGCTCAGGCGTGACGCGCCGGCATCACCTGCATGAGGACAGCGTGCAGAAGGCTCTGCGTGCGGCGGTGGCGCGGGCGGACATCGGTCGCCAGGCCAGTTGCCACAGCCTGCGCCACAGTTTCGCCACCCATCTGTTGGAGCGCGGCCACGACATCCGCACCGTGCAGGAACTGCTGGGGCACGCGGATGTGTCCACCACCATGATCTACACCCATGTGCTGAATCGCGCCGGGGTGGGGGCGTTGAGCCCGCTGGATGGCTTGATGGGGTAGCGAAGTAATCGGGCCGCAGCCGCAAATCGTCCCGAAGAAACACGGTGGATAAGCGCAGCGCATCCACCATCACCGCCGCCATTGGTGGATGCGCTGCGCTTATCCACCCTACGGAATCAATGGCTTACGATGTGTTTCTTGAGAGGCGGCTCGATGGCAGGAGCGCGGAACATGCATCGAGTGGCGTGGGCACTTCGGCAACCGCACCCCGCCCGCTGGCCGGTCATCGGGCACCCGGCCCGATACTCCCGGCAATCCGCTCAGTTCTCCACCCCGGAATCCCCGTGGCAGGTGCAGTTGGCGCTGATGGTGTTGTCGCAGCAGACGATCTTGCCGGCGCGGCAGCCGCATACGCCCTTGTGGCCCTTGCAGCACTCGGCCTGACTGACCTGGGCGAGCAGGGCTTCGGGCGGGCAGAGGGCGAGGGCGGCGGCGGGCTGGGCCTGGGGTGATGCTTCGGGCGGGACGGGTTGCGCGGCGCCCAGGGGGGCGATCCAGGCGAAGAGCAGGGCGGCGGCCAGCAGACGTTTCATGGTGGGTTCCTCCGGGTTCGTGCGGGCACTATAGCCCATGCGGAAAACAACGCGGGCGGTGGCGCCGGGGATGACAGGCGGGTTCTCCCCACCGCCCGCGCGCGGGGAGGGCAGGGCGGCTCAGCCGCGGCTGGTGCGGCGCAGGCGGGCCAGCAGCCTTCTCGCCAGGTCGCCGAACATCTCGGTCTGGGTCGGGTGCGGGAAGATGGCTTCGGCGACCTGCGCCAGGGTGAGGCGGCCGGCCACCATCATCACCGCCGCGCCGATCAGGGTGTCGGTGTGGTCGGCGAGGAAGTGGACGCCGAGGATGCGGCCGTCGGCCTTGTCCGCCACCAGCTTGATCATGCCGTGCGTTTCCAGGGCGATCATGGCCTTAGCGTCGATGCTCATGGGCATCTTGGCTTCCACCGCGTCGAGGCCGCGCGTCTTGGCCTGGGCCAGCGAGAGGCCGACGAAGCCGGCCTGCGGGCGGCTGAAGGTGACGCCGCAATCCAGGTCCGGCTGGTATGCGGCCGCTTGGCCCAGCAGGGAGCGGGCGGCGACGCGGCCCTGGGCGGCGGCGGTGTGGGCCAGCATGTAGCCGCCGATGACGTCGCCCACGGCGAAGATGTGCGGCGCGCTGGTGCGGCATTGCGGGTCGGTCTTGATGGCGGCGCCGTCGAGTTCGACGCCGGCGGCTTCCAGGTTGAGCTTGGCGGTGTTGGGGCGCTTGCCGGTGGCCATGAGCACGTAGTCGCACAGACACTCGCCCGGCTTGCCGTCGGCATCGCTGTACTTCACGCGCATGCTGTCCGGCTGGCCGGTGATCTCCTCGATGCGGGCGCCGGTGACGATGGGGAATTCGTTTTTCAGCACGTCGTGGAGATGGCGGCCGATCTCCTCTTCCAGTTCCGAGAGGATGCGCTCCCTGGCTTCCAGCATGAGCACTTCGCCGCCGAAGTCGCGCACGATCTGCGCCATTTCCACGCCGATGACGCCGCCGCCGATGATGCCCAGGCGGCGCGGCGGGCTCGGCAGGTTCCAGATGGTGTCGGAGGTGAGCACGCCGCCGGTGCGGATGCTCTCCCAGGCGCCGGGGATCGGCGGCACGAAGGGCGGCGCGCCGGTGGCGATGACCGCGGCGCCGAAGCTTAGGGTGGATTCCGAGCCGTCCGGGGCGACGATCTTCAGGTGGTGCGGGTCCAGAAAGCTGGCGAAACCCTGGCGCACGTCGATCTTGATGCTCTTGTCGGCCTTCAGGGCCAGTTCGCCGCGGGTGCGCAGCACGTTCTTGCGGTGCGCCTCCAGGGTGGCCCAGTCCAGCCGCGGGCGATGCGTGCCGATCACGCCCTTGTCCGGGTCGCGCGCCCGGTCGCGCATGAGATCGGCGGCATGACGCCAGGCCTTGGAAGGAATGCAGCCGCGCCAGAGGCATTCGCCGCCGGGCAAGGGGGCGTTGTTGATCATCGCCACCTTGATGCCGTGGTCGGCCAGATCCCTCGCGCAGTCCTCGCCGCCGGGGCCGCCGCCGATGATGGCGACCTGCACGTCCCAGTCTCCGACGGGAATGGGGGATACGGATTCGGCTGCGGCGTCCTGCATGGGGGTCTCCTCATTGTGCATGGCGCGCGCATCATGGCGTTTGTCTTGTTGCGCTGCAATAGGGATACTTGCTCGGGCTTGCAAATCCGTCGCCCGGAGAAATCCATGATCGAACCGACCCCCCAGGAACGCGCCTGGCTGGAGCAGGGTTTCACCCGCTGCCCCATGCCCGGCCCGTTCGTGCCGAACATGATGCCCGTGCTGTGCCGCCAGGAAGGGGAACACCTGGTATTTCGTCTGGAGGTCCGCCCAGAGCATTGCAACGGCCACGGCAGCGCGCACGGCGGCTTCCTCGCCACCCTGGCGGACATCTGGCTGGCCTACAACCTGATCCGCCAGTTGCCGAAGACGTCAAGCGTGGTCACCGCCAGCCTCACGGTGGATTACCTGGCTCCGGCCCAGGCCGGGGATGTCCTGGAAAGCCAGATCGACCGCCTCAGGCTGGGCGCCCGCCTGTGCCACGCCTCCGGCGCCATCCTGCGCGCCGGCAAGCCGGTGGCGGCCATGCGCGGCAGCTTCGCGGTGATCGAGGGGCGGCCGGCGGGGGATTGAGCCGCTACTTCTTCCTTGGCGGCAACAGGTCGGTGATGGTGCCTTCCGCCATCTCGGCGGCGAAGCAGATCGTTTCCGACAGGTGAGGGAGCCCGGGTGCACAACCGACAAGTCCAACCGAGGAATCAGGGTTGATTTTCTTGGCGGTTAGTTTTACGAACTGGATTCCAGCCGCAGCCCTTCCCCCGAATGGGGTAGTCGGGGGCGGGAATGACGGTCAGTTTGGCGATCGTTCCCGAAATATTCACAGGCTCTGAAGAGTCATCGAATCTCGATGACGCTTTGGCCGGATTCCAGGAGTGGCCTCAGTTCCGGTAACACGATGGAGAACGCGGCAAGCAGGGCAGTCTTGCGGCAGTTGCCCAAGCGCACCCAGACGATCTGGGGTGGGATGCTTCCCTGCCTGTCGGCCATGAGAGGGAAGTCCTCGTCCTTGGTGACGATGATCAGATGGTGAGATTTCGCGTGTTCCCAGATAACACGATCATCGGCGCTATCCAGACCCATGTCCTGAACATGCTGGCACTCGTAACCGTTGGCGGCCAGATAGCGGGCCAGGGCCAGTGGCAACTGGTTATCCACCAGCAGTTTCATGCCGCGATCAGGATGGGATGATCGGCTTGGATAGAGGCGTATTCAAGGGCGGCGAGGATGTCCTCTTCCACGAGGAAGGGGTAATCCATAAGAATTTCCTCATGGCTCGCGCCGGCACCCAGCAGGCTCAGGATGTCGCTTACGCGGATGCGTTGGCCCCGGATGCAGGGACGTCCACCGCATTTGCCGGGTTCCAGGGTGATGCGCTCAAGTCTTCTCGGGTTCATGGGAGCCTCCAGTGACTTGATTGTCTTACAGAAATTGCTTCGTGTGATGCGTGCCCGGTAGGACTTCCCATATGGGCGGGGCGGTTATCGCTTCCTCGGCGGCAACAGGTCGGTGATGGTGCCTTCCGCCATCTCGGCGGCGAAGCAGATCGTTTCCGACAGGGTGGGGTGGGCGTGGATGGTGAGGCCGATATCCTCCGCCGTGGCGCCCATTTCGATGGCGAGCACCGCTTCGGCGAGCAGCTCGCCGGCGTTGATGCCGACCAGGCCGGCGCCGATCACCCGCTTGCTTTCCTTGTCCAGAATGAGCTTGGTCAGGCCCTCGGTGCGGGCGATGGAGAGGGCGCGGCCGCTGGCGGCCCAAGGGAAGGCGCCTTTTTCGATGTCGATGCCCTTGGCCTTGGCTTCGGTCTCGGTGAGGCCCACCCAGGCCACTTCCGGGTCGGTGTAGGCGACGGAGGGGATGACCAGGGCCTGGAACTCCACCTTGTGGCCGGCGATGACCTCCGCCGCCACCTTGCCCTCGTGCACCGCCTTGTGGGCCAGCATGGGCTGGCCGACGATGTCGCCGATGGCGAAGATGTGCGGGACGTTGGTGCGCATCTGAGTGTCCACGGCGATGAAGCCGCGCTCGTCGACAGCGACCCCGGCGGAATCAAGACCGAGGCTCTTACCGTTGGGGCGGCGACCGATGGCTACCAGCACCCGGTCGTACTTTTCCGTGCTCAGGGTCGTTTGCGTACTCTCGCCGGCCTTCAGGGTGACGTGGATGCCGTCCTTCTTCGCTTCCATGGCGGTGACGCCGGTATTCAGCTTGATCGCCTCGAAGCGCTTTTCCATGCGCTTGTACAGGGGCCTGACCAGATCGGCGTCGCAGCCGGGGATGAGCTGGCCGCCCAGTTCCACCACGGTGACCTTGCTGCCCAGGGCATCGTAGACCGTGCCCATCTCCAGGCCGATGATGCCGCCGCCGATGACCAGCAGGCGCTTGGGGATGTCGGCCAGGGCGAGGGCGCCGGTGGAGCTCATGACGCGCGGGTCGTCGGGCTGGAAGGGCAGTTTGATGGCCTCGGAGCCGGCGGCGATGATGGCGTGGTCAAAGGAAATCGTTTGCGTGCCGGCATCGCCGGTCACGCTCAGGCTGTTGGGGCCGGTGAAGGTGGCCACGCCATGCACCACGCTGACCTTGCGTTGCTTGGCGAGCTGGGCGAGGCCGCCGGTGAGCTTGCCCACCACGTCCTTCGCCTTCCACTCCCGCAGCTTGTCCAGGTCCACCTTGGGCTTCGTGAAGCTGACGCCGTGTTCGGCCATCTCTTCCGCCTCGGTGATGAGGCGGGCGGTGTGCAGCAGGGCCTTGGAGGGAATGCAGCCGACGTTGAGACAGACCCCGCCCAGGCTGGGATGGCGTTCCACCAGCACCACCCGCAAACCCAGGTCGGCGGCGCGGAAGGCGGCGGTGTAGCCGCCGGGGCCGGCGCCGAGGACCAGGACCTGGGCGTGAAGATCCGCGTTGTCTCCCTCTCCCCCCGGGAGAGGGTTGGGGTGAGGGAGCCCGGCTGGAGGAGCCGCACGCGTTGTGCCCTCACCCCCGAGCCCTGTATGCCCCTTGTGTACCCCCACTGGGGAGGAGGGGAGGGAGGCCTCCGAGCTCAGCATCAGTATCGGCGAGCCTTCCGACACCTTGTCGCCCACTTTCAGCAGCAGCTTCTCCACCACTCCGGCCTGGGGGCAGGGGATGTCCATCGCCGCCTTGTCGGATTCGACGGTGATGAGGGCGGCGTCCTGGGCGACGGTGTCGCCGGGGCTGACCAGAATGTCGATGACCTGGACGTCCTTGAAGTTGCCGATGTCGGGGACCTTGATTTCCATGTGATGGCTCGTTGTGGTGTTGACCGTCACCCCGGCAGGCCGGGGTCCAGAGGTTTCGCGACGCTACTGGATTCCGGCCTGCGCCGGAATGACGCTGGAGGTTACAGCAGCAACCGGCGCACGTCGGAGAGCATGGCGCGCAGGTGGCTGGTGAAGCGGGCGCCGTCGGCGCCGTCGATGACGCGATGGTCGTAGGACAGCGACAGCGGCAGCATCAGGCGCGGCTCGAAAGTCTTCGCCGTCTTGTTCCACACCGGTTTCCAGTCGGAGCGCGAGACGCCCAGGATGGCCACCTCGGGACAGTTGATGATGGGCGTGAACTGGGTGCCGCCGATGCCGCCCAGGCTGGAGATGGTGAAGCAACCGCCCTGCATGGCGTCCACCTTGAGTTTTCTTTCCCGCGCCAGGTCCGACATTTCCGCCAGTTCACGGGCGATGTCCATGACGTCCTTCTTGTTGACGTCGCGCACCACCGGCACCACCAGGCCGTCCGGGGTGTCGCAGGCGAAGCCGACGTGGAAGTACTTCTTCAGCACCAGGTTTTCTCCGTCCGCGGCCAGCGAGGCGTTGAAGTTGGGATAGGCGCGCAGGGCGTTAACCACCGCCTTCATCAGGAAGGCCAGCAGGGTGAGCTTGACGCCGCGTTTGGCGGCCTCGTCCTGCATGGACTTGCGGAATTCCTCCAGGTCGGTGATGTCGGCCTCGTCGAATTGGGTGACGTGCGGGGCGGTCACCCAGTTGCGGTGCAGGTTGGCGCCCGACAGCTTCTTGATGCGCGACAGGGGCTGGCTTTCCACTTCGCCGAACTGGCTGAAGTCGATCACCGGCGCCGGCGTGATGCCCAGGCCGAAGGCCTCCCCGGCGGGCTTGGCGAGTTCCGCCTTGACCCAGCTCTGCACGTCCTCCTTGAGGATGCGGCCGCGCGGTCCGCTGCCCTTGACGCGGGACAGCTCGGCGCCCAGCTCGCGCGCGAAGCGGCGCACCGAGGGGCTGGCGTGAGCCGGCTTGGCGCTGTCGAAGCCGGCATGCGCGGCCACCGGATGCGGCCGGTTCCTGGGCGGGATGGGAGCGCGCGCCTGTGGCGCGGGGTTGGACGGCAGCGGTACGGAGGCCACCAGGGTGCCTTCCCCGCTGCCGGAGTCGGCGTCGACCAAGGGCGAGGGGGCGGTGAAGGACTTCACCACCGGCGCGGCTGATTTGGCGGCCGATTCGTCGGGGGCGTCCAGCAGCAGCACCAGGCTGCCGGCGGAGACCTTGTCGCCCACCTTGATCTTCAATTCCTTGACCGTGCCGGCGAAGGGTGCGGGGATGTCCATGGCGGCCTTGTCCGATTCCACGGTCATGATGGAATCGTCGGCGGCCAGGCTGTCGCCCGGCTTCACCATGAGTTCGATGACCTCGACGTCCTTGAAGTTGCCGATGTCGGGGACGAGGACTTCCTTGATGCTCATCTTCTTGTCCCCCGTCACACGTTGACCGGGTTCGGCCGGTCGCTGTCGATGCCGTACTTCTTGATGGCCTCGGCGGCCTTGCCGGCGGGCAGGACGCCGTCGTCGGCGAGGGCCTTGAGGGCGGCCAGCACGACGTAATGGCGGTCCACCTCGAAGAAGCGGCGCAGCGCCTCGCGCGAATCCGAGCGGCCGAAGCCGTCGGTGCCCAGGGTCACGAAGCGGCGATGCACGTAGGGCCGGATCTGGTCGGGATAGGCGCGCATGTAGTCGGTGGCGGCGACGATGGGGCCGTCCGTGCCGTCCAGGCACTGCTCGACGAAGCTCACCTTCTGCTTCTTGTCCGGATGCAGCAGGTTCCAGCGATGGGTCTCCTGCGCCTCCCGGCGCAGCTCGTTGAAGCTGGTGGCGCTCCAGACGTCGGCGGCGACGCCCCAGTCGCGTTCCAGCAACTCGGCGGCGGCGATGACCTCGTGCAAGATGGTGCCGGAGCCCATAAGCTGGACACGGGGTTTGTTCTTACCCTTCCCCTTTATGCCCTTCAGGGTGCTTCCCCCTTCACCCTTCACCAAGAGGTAAAGCCCCTTCAGGATGCCCTTCTCGGCGCCCTTCGGCATGGCCGGGTGGCTGTAGTTCTCGTTCATCACCGTCAGGTAATAGAACACGTCCTCCTGCTCCCGCACCATGCGGCGCAGCCCGTCCTGGATGATGACCGCCAGCTCGTAATGGAAGGTGGGGTCGTAGCTGACGCAGTTGGGGATGGTGGCCGCCATCAGATGCGAGTGGCCGTCCTCGTGTTGCAGGCCTTCGCCGTTCAGCGTCGTGCGGCCGGCGGTGGCGCCGAGCAGAAAGCCGCGCGCGCGCGAATCGCCGGCGGCCCAGGCCAGGTCGCCGATGCGCTGGAAGCCGAACATCGAGTAGTAGATGTAGAAGGGGATCATCTGCACGCCGCTGGTGCTGTATGCAGTGGCGGCGGCGAGCCAGGAGCTGAAGGCACCCGCCTCGTTGATGCCTTCTTCCAGAATCTGCCCGCCCTTGTCCTCGCGGTAGTACATGACCTGATCGGAATCCACCGGCTCGTAGAGCTGACCGACGGAGGAGTAGATGCCCACCTGGCGGAACAGGCCTTCCATGCCGAAAGTGCGGGCCTCGTCGGGGACGATGGGCACGATGTGGCGGCCGATGGCCTTGTCGCGCAGCAGGCTGGTAAGAATGCGCACGAAGGCCATGGTGGTGGAGATCTCGCGCTCGCCGGTGGCTTCCAGCATGGCCTGGAAATTGGAGAGCGGCGGCGCCGCCAGGGGTTCGGCCTTGACGCGACGGCGCGGCATGTAGCCGCCGAGGGCGGCGCGGCGGGCCTGCAGGTACTTCATCTCCGGGCTGTCGTCGGCCGGCCGATAGAACGGCAGGTTGGGCAGGTCTTCATCGGAGATGGGGATGCGGAAGCGGTCACGGAAGGCGCGCAGGTCCTCCAGGGCCATCTTCTTGGCCTGGTGCGTCGGGTTCTGCGCCTCGCCGGAGGCACCCATGCCATAGCCCTTGATGGTCTTCGCCAGGATCACCGTGGGCTGACCGGTGTGCTTCGACGCCGCCGCGTAGGCCGCGTAGATCTTGTGCGGGTCGTGGCCGCCCCGGTTCAGGCGCCAGATGTCCTCGTCGGACATGGCGGCGACCAACTCCTTCAGTTCGGGGTACTTGCCGAAGAAGTGCTCGCGCGTGTAAGCGCCGCCCTTGGCCTTGAAGTTCTGGTACTCGCCGTCGACGCATTCCTCCATGCGCTTCTGCAGCAGACCCTGGCTGTCCATGGCCAGCAGCGGATCCCAGTAGGAACCCCAGATGACCTTGATGACGTTCCAGCCGGCGCCGCGGAAGGCGGCTTCCAGTTCCTGGATGATCTTGCCGTTGCCGCGCACCGGACCGTCCAGGCGCTGCAGGTTGCAGTTGACCACGAAGATCAGGTTGTCCAGCTTCTCCCGCGAGGCCAGGGTGATGGCGCCCAGGGATTCCGGCTCGTCGGTCTCGCCGTCGCCGAGGAAGGCCCAGACCTTGCGTCCGGAGGTGTCGGCGATGCCGCGGTCGTGCAGGTAGCGGAGAAAGCGGGCCTGGTAGATGGCCTGGATGGGCCCCAGGCCCATGGAGACGGTGGGGAACTGCCAGAACTCCGGCATCAGCCAGGGATGCGGGTAGGACGACAGGCCGCCGCCGGCGGACTCCTGGCGGAAATTGGCGAACTGCTCCTCGCTGATGCGGCCTTCGAGGAAGGCGCGTGCGTAGACGCCGGGTGCGGAGTGGCCCTGGAAGTAGACCAGGTCGCCACCGCGCGAAGCGTCGATGCCATGAAAGAAGTGGTTGAAGCCGACTTCGTAGAGGGTGGCGGCGGACTGGTAGCTGGCGATGTGGCCGCCCACACCCGGCGCCTTCTCGTTCGCGCGCATGACGCAGGCCACCGCGTTCCAGCGGATCAGGCTCTTGATGCGGGTCTCGATGGCCACGTCGCCTGGATGCTTTTCCTGTCGGTGCACCGGGATGCTGTTCACATAGGCGGTGGTGGCGTTGTAGGGCAGGTAGGCGCCGGAACGGCGCGCCTTGTCGATGAGGCGCTCCAGCAGGAAATGGGCGCGCTCGGCGCCTTCTTCCTCGATGACGGCGGCAAGGGCGTCCAGCCATTCGCGGGTTTCCTGGGGATCGATGTCGGGCGTGCTGCCCGGCGTGTGGCTATTCGGCATGCAATGAGTCTCCGAACGAGTGGCGGGATCCCTATGCGCGGTGATCGCGATCCGGCGCGATCCGGCGTGGGTCCTGGTTTTCGTGGAACAATCGGGTTGATGGAAGCGGGCGCATTATCCGGATCGGGCGCTTGCCCGTCAATTCTTTAATACTGAGTATTCACGTTTTTAATATTAAGGTTGTCTAATGAACAACTCCGCGAAAAAAACGGCTATCCCGGCGATCCTGGCCAGAGTGCAACAGAATAACGAAGTCCTCGTCCAGCGTAACGGCAAGCTTCGTCATCTGCTGAATATCCTGCCCGCCGGCACGGAATGGTTCGAGGTGCCGGACGCCGAGGCCGCCCGCGCCGCCCTGGCGCGCAAGGACAAGAAGCCCGGCGAGCTGTCGAAGTCTCCCTTGGTCCTGGAACTGCCCGGCGGCTGCCTGTCGGTCTGGCTGCGCCTGGACGAGGCGAAGCCGGTCTTCGACCGCCATGCCGCCCTGCGCCAGGCCCTGAAATCCTTGCTCGACGAGCACCCCGCGGAGCTCCACGTCGCCCTCTACGGCGCGGACGATTTCCGCGTCCGCGCCGCCGGTGAGGCCGCCTACGTGGCCTGGCTGAACGGTGCGCGCCTGCCCGCCTGGAAAAGCGAGAAGGCCCCGGCGGCACTGGAGCGGGTCGTGCTGCACGGTGTCTCCGGCCTGGATCTTAAGCGTGAGCAGGCATTGGCCGAGGGCAACACCCTCTGCCGGCAGCTCACCCTGCTGCCTCCGAACCTGCTGACGCCGGCCACCTACCGCGAACGCATCCGCGTCCTGGCGCAGGAGGCGGGCTGGGGCATCGAGGAATACGACGTCAAGCGTCTGAAGAAACTCAAGGCCGGCGCCTTCCTGGCGGTGGCCCGGGGCAGTGGCCACGAGGACGCGGCCATCGTCAGATTGACCTACGCCGGCAAGGATCCAGGGGGAAGCACCCTGAAGGGCATAAAGGGAAAGGGTCAGCGCATCGCCCTGGTCGGCAAGGGCATCTGCTTCGACACCGGCGGGCACAACCTGAAGCCGGCGCGCTACATGCACAACATGCACGACGACATGAACGGTTCAGCCGTCGCCCTGGGCATCCTGCTGGCGGCGACCCGGATGAAACTGCCGGTCAATCTGGAAGTGTGGCTGGCCATCGCCGAGAACCACCTGTCTCCCGAGGCCTACACCCAGAACGAGGTGGTCACCGCACTCAACGGCACCACCATCGAGATCGTCCACACCGACGCCGAGGGCCGCATGGTGCTGGCGGACACTCTGGCCCTGGCGGCGAAGGCGAAACCGCAAACCATCCTCGACTTCGCCACCCTCACCGGCAGCATGGCCACGGCCTTGGGCGAGCGCATGAGCGGCGTCATCAGCAACCGCGACGAGCTGGCGAAGCAGGCCGTGGCGGCAGGCCGGGCCTGCGGCGAGCGGGTGGTGGCCTTCCCCATGCCGGAGGATTACGACGAGGCCCTGGATTCGAGTGTGGCCGACGTCAAGCAATGCACGCTCGAAGGCGAGGCCGACCACATCCTCGCCGCCCGCTTCCTCAACCGTTTCGTCGGCGACACCCCCTGGCTGCACGTGGACCTGTCCGCCAGCCGCTGCAAGGGCGGGCTGGGCGCGGCGGGGTCGGACATCACCGGGTTCGGGGTGGGGCTGGGGCTGGAGCTGATTTCCCGAATGGCGGCGAAACAGGACTGACATGCGATAATCCTTTGCAAATTCTCAGTTTTCCTCCGCAAATGTCCGGCAACACCCTCGGTTTGGCCTTTTCCGTTACCTCCTTCGGCGAATCGCATGGGCCGGCCATCGGCTGCGTGGTGGATGGCTGCCCGCCGGGCCTGACCCTGTGCGAGGCGGACATCCAGATCGACCTGGACCGGCGCAAGCCGGGCACTTCCCGGCACGTGACCCAGCGGCGCGAGTCGGACACGGTGGAGATCCTCTCCGGCGTGTTCGAGGGGCGCACCACCGGCACGCCCATCGCCCTGCTGATCCGCAACGAGGACCAGCGCAGCAAGGACTACGGCAACATAGCCAGCACCTTCCGGCCCGGCCACGCCGACTACACCTACAACCAGAAATACGGTTTTCGCGACTATCGTGGCGGCGGCCGTTCCTCGGCTCGGGAGACGGCGGTGCGGGTGGCGGCCGGGGCCGTCGCGAAGAAGTGGCTGCGCGAAAAGTTCGGCACCGTGATTCGCGGCTATCTGGCCCAGCTCGGTCCCATCATGGTGCCCTTCAAGGCCTGGAGCGAGCTGGACGTGGAGGGCAACAGCTTCTTCGCCGCGGATGCTTCCTTTCTGCCCGAGCTCGAAGCCTACATGGACGAGTTGCGCAAGGAAGGCAACTCGGTCGGCGCCCGCATCAACGTGGTCGCGGAGAACGTGCCCGTGGGCCTGGGCGAGCCGGTCTACGACCGCCTGGACGCCGACCTGGCGCATGCCCTGATGAGCATCAACGCGGTGAAGGGCGTGGAGATCGGCGACGGTTTCGCCTGCGTGGCCCAGAAGGGCACCGAACATCGCGATGAACTGACGCCCGAGGGTTTCCTCTCCAACCACGCCGGCGGCATCCTGGGCGGCATTTCCAGTGGCCAGGACATCACCGCTTCCATCGCCATCAAGCCCACTTCCAGCATCCGCATCCCCGGCCGCAGCATCGACGTCGACGGCCGGCCGACCGAGGTGGTGACGCATGGCCGCCACGATCCCTGCGTGGGCATCCGCGCCACTCCCATCGCCGAGGCCATGCTGGCCATCGTGCTCATGGATCACGCCCTGCGTCAGCGCGGCCAGAATGCCGACGCGCGCTGCCCCACCCCCGTCATTCCCGGTTCAACCCGCTAAGCCCGATCAAGCAAAGGAGCGAAAAAATGATCGAAAGCCACGATCTCTTCCACGAGTTCCCCGAGCATGCCGAGACCATCCGCAAGCTCGTCCTGTCCAGCGACCAGTTCGTCAAGATGATGCGGGACTACGACGACATCGACCACAAAATCCTGCGCATCGAGCAGCGGGTCGAGGCGGCCTCGGATCTGTATGAGGAGGAGCTCAAGAAGATACGCGTGAACCTCAAGGACAAGCTGTACCGCATGCTGGTGTCGGCGAAGTAGGCGTGGCCACACCGCGAGCGGCCCGGAGACTCCCTCCGGGCCGTTTTGTTTACAGCGCCGCATGTCCGCGATGAGCCCGGTTCCCTACTGGCGCCTGTCCGGCTTCTATTTCTTCTATTTCGCCTTCGTCGGCGCCATGGCGCCGTTCTGGGGGCTATACCTGCATTCCCTGGAGTTCAACGCCTTCCAGATCGGCGTGCTCATGTCCCTGCTCCAGGTCATGCGCATCTTCGCGCCCAACATCTGGGGCCACATCGCCGACCGCAGCGGTCGGCGCGTCGCCATCGTGCGCCTGGCGGCCCTGGCTTCCCTGCTGACCTTCGTCGGCGTGTTCTGGGCCACCAGCTTCTGGCCGCTGTTCGTGGTGATGAGCCTGATCAGCTTCTTCTGGAGCGCTTCGCTGCCCCTGGTGGAGGCGACCACCCTGTCGCATCTGGGCGACAGGACCGACCGCTACGGCCGCATCCGCCTGTGGGGCTCCATCGGCTTCATCGTCGTGGTGGTGGGCCTGGGCTGGGCCCTGGACCATGCTTCCATCCGCCTGGTGCCCTGGGTGGTGCTGGGCCTGCTGGTCGGCATCGTGCTCACGTCCCGCCTGATTCCGGAGGCGGAGATCGCCACACACGCCCAGGACCAGCCTCCCTTGCGCTCGGTGTTGCGCCAGCCGGCGGTGCTCGCCCTGTTTGCGGCGGCCATGCTGATGGCGGCGGCGCACGGCCCCTATTACACCTTCTTCACCATCCACCTGGTGGACGTGGGCTACAGCAAGTCCCTGGCCGGATGGCTGTGGGCGCTGGGCGTGGTCTGCGAGATCGGCATCTTCCTGATGATGCCGCGGGTGTTCGCCCGGGTACGCGTGGAAACGGTATTACTGGCCACCCTGGTCATCGCCGCCGTCCGCTTCCTGCTCATCGGCTGGCAGGCGGACAACCTGCCGGTGCTGCTGCTGGCCCAGCTCTTGCACGCCTTTACCTTCGGCGCCTACCACGCTTCGGCTTTGGCCCTGGTGCACCGGCACTTCACCGGCCGGCATCAGGCGCGGGGACAGGCTCTCTACAACAGCCTGGCCTTCGGCGTCGGCGGCACCCTGGGCAGCCTCTATTCCGGCGCGGCGTGGGATGGCCTGGGCTCAGGCATGACCTTCAGCCTGGCGGCGGGCTTCGCGATCATCGCTGCCCTCGTTTTTGCCTGGAAGGGCAGGCCTGGACAGGGCATGGCCTGAGTCCGGCCTTCGGTCTCGGCCGCGTGGGTGCTGTGTCATAATTCGCCACTTCCTAATATTGCCCGCTGAACGCATGTCCGCCCGCACCCTTTTCGACAAGCTCTGGGACAGCCACGTCGTCAACGTGGAGCCCGATGGCACCGCTCTGCTCTACATCGACCGGCAACTGGTGCACGAAGTCACCAGCCCGCAGGCCTTCGAGGGCATGAAAATGAACGGCCGCAAGCCCTGGCGCCTGGCTTCGCTGCTGGCGACGCCGGACCACAACATTCCCACCGCGGACAGGGACAAGGGCATCGCCGACCCCGTCTCCCGCACCCAGGTGGAGACCCTGGACGCCAACTGCGCCGAATTCGGCATCACCGAGTTCGGCATGAACGATCCGCGCCAGGGCATCGTCCACGTCATCGGGCCGGAGCAGGGCTTTACCCAGCCGGGCATGACCATCGTCTGCGGCGACTCGCATACCAGCACCCACGGCGCTTTCGGCGCCCTGGCCTTCGGCATCGGCACCTCCGAGGTGGAGCACGTGCTGGCCACGCAGTGCCTGTGGCAGAAGAAGGCCAAGACCATGCAGGTGCGGGTGGAGGGCGAACTGAAGTTCGGCGTCACCGCCAAGGACATCGCCCTGGCGGTCATCGGCCGCATCGGCACCGCCGGTGGCACGGGTTACGCGGTGGAGTTCGCCGGCTCGGCCATCCGCGGCCTGTCCATGGAAGGCCGCATGACCCTGTGCAACATGGCCATCGAGGCGGGCGCTCGCGCCGGCATGGTGGCGGTGGACGAGAAGACCGTCGAATACATGCGCGGCCGGCCCTATGCGCCCAAGGGCGAACAGTTCGAGCAGGCCGCCGCCTGGTGGCGCAGCCTGGTGTCCGACGCGGGCGCGGTCTTCGACGCGGTAGAGGAACTGGACGCGGCCGCCATCAAACCCCAGGTCACCTGGGGCACTTCGCCGGAAATGGTGGTGCCCGTCGACGGCCGCGTGCCCGATCCGGCCCATGCGCCCAATGCCGTGAAGAAATCCGACTGGGAGCGCGCCCTGGCCTACATGGGCCTGGCCGCCAATACGCCGATCGAGCAGATCAACGTCGACAAGGTCTTCATCGGTTCCTGCACCAATTCCCGCATCGAGGATCTGCGCGAGGCGGCCAAGGTGGCGAGCTGGGCGGTGGCGCAGAACCGCAAGGTGGCCGGCAACGTCAAACTGGCCATGGTGGTGCCCGGCTCCGGCCTGGTGAAGGCCCAGGCCGAGGCCGAGGGGCTGGACAAGCTGTTCACCGCCGCCGGTTTCGAGTGGCGCGATCCGGGCTGTTCCATGTGTCTGGCCATGAACGCTGATCGCCTGGAACCCGGCGAACGCTGCGCCTCCACCTCAAACCGGAACTTCGAGGGGCGCCAGGGGCAGGGCGGCCGCACGCATCTGGTCAGTCCCGCCATGGCGGCGGCGGCGGCCGTGTTCGGACATTTCGTGGATATTCGAGTATTGGCACATGAGGTGATGCAATGACTCCGCAGAAAATCATCGGCCTGGTGGCCATCAAGGTCCTGCTGCTTGCGGCGGCGATCGGCGTGGTGTTCATGATGGTCGGCTGCAATACCGTGCGCGGCATTGGCGAGGATGTGGAGAAAGCCGGCGAGGCGATCCAGAGGTCGACGCGATGAAGCCTTTCACCCGCCTCGACGGGCTGGTGGCACCGCTGGACCGCGCCAACGTGGACACCGACGCCATCATTCCCAAGCAATTCCTGAAGTCGATCAAGCGCAGCGGTTTCGGCCCCTATGCCTTCGACGAGTGGCGCTACCTGGACCATGGCGAGCCCGGCATGGACTGTTCCGCCCGTCCGCTGAATCCGGATTTCGTGCTCAACCAGACTCGCTACCAGGGTGCCTCCGTGCTGCTGGCGCGGGAGAACTTCGGCTGCGGCTCGTCCCGGGAACACGCGCCCTGGGCTTTGGAGGACTACGGCTTCCGCGCCATCCTCGCCCCCAGCTTCGCCGATATATTCTTCAATAATTGCTTCAAGAATGGCGTTCTTCCGATTGTTTTAAAAGCAGAAATTGTTGACAAGCTGTTTCGGGAAGCCGCCGGCGCCGAGGGTTACAAGCTCACCGTGGATCTGGCCGCACAGACCGTGACCACCCCGTCCGGCGAAGCCTTCGCCTTCGATGTGGACCCGGAGCGCAAGCACCGCCTGTTGAACGGCCTGGACGACATCAGCCTGACCCTCAAGTTCACCGACCAGATCCAAGCCTACGAAGCCCGCCGCAAAGGCGAGGCGCCCTGGCTGTTCGCCTGAAAGGAAGTTGCATGAAGATCGCTGTGCTGCCGGGTGACGGCATCGGAACGGAAATCGTCGCCCAGGCCATGAAGGTGCTGGACGTGCTCAAGCGCGACGGCATGAAGATCGAGACCGAGGAGGCCGCCATCGGTGGCGCCGGCTACGACACGGCCGGTGATCCCTTGCCCGAAGCCACCCTCAAGCTGGCCAAGGCCTCCGACGCGGTGCTGCTGGGCGCAGTGGGCGGCCCCCAGTACGACAAGCTGGACCGGCCCCTGCGCCCGGAGCGGGGCCTGTTGCGCATCCGCAAGGAACTCAACCTGTTCGCCAACCTGCGTCCGGCCCTGCTGTATCCGGAACTGGCTTCGGCTTCCACCCTGAAGCCGGAAGTGGTGGCCGGCCTGGACATCATGATCGTGCGGGAGCTAACCGGCGACGTGTACTTCGGCCAGCCGCGCGGCATCGAAATGCGGGACGGCCAGCGCTGGGGCTTCAACACCATGATCTATTCCGAGGCCGAGGTGCGCCGGGTGGCCCACGTGGCCTTCGGCATCGCCATGAAGCGCGGCAAGAAGCTGTGCTCGGTGGAAAAGGCTAACGTGCTGGAATGCTCCGAACTCTGGAAGGAAGTCGTGGCCGAGGTGGCCCGGGAGTATCCGGAGGTGGAGCTCTCCACCATGTACGTGGACAACGCCGCCATGCAGCTGGTCCGCAACCCCAAGCAGTTCGACGTCATCGTCACCGGCAACATCTTCGGCGACATCCTCTCCGACGAGGCCTCCATGCTCTCCGGCTCCATCGGCATGCTGCCCTCCGCGTCCCTGGACGAGAACAACAAGGGTATGTACGAGCCCATCCACGGCTCCGCCCCGGACATCGCCGGCAGGAACCTGGCCAACCCGCTGGCTACCATCCTGTCCGTGTCCATGATGTTCAAATACACCTTCGGCGACCAGGCCACCGCCGACCGCATCGACAATGCGGTGAAGAAGGTCATCGCCCGGGGCTACCGCACCGGCGACATCTGGACCGAAGGCTGCCAGCGGGTATCGTGCAGCGAGATGGGTGATGCCGTCGTGGCGGCGATGTGAATCTAGCGGGTAGTGGGTAGTTGGTAGCAGGTAGCATAAATTTGCGCGCCGAAGGCGCGGAAACATAGAGCTACAAACTACCGACTACCCGCTACCAGCTATCAAGGAGAACGCAATGAAACGAGTAGGTCTGATCGGTTGGCGCGGCATGGTGGGCTCGGTGCTCATGGGCCGCATGAAGGAAGAACGGGATTTCGAGCACATCGATCCAGTGTTCTTCACTACCTCCAACCCCGGCGGCAAAGGCCCCGACATCGGCAAGGACGTGCCGCCCCTGAAGGACGCCAACAGCATCGACGAGCTGAAGGCGATGGAGGTGATCATCACCTGCCAGGGTGGCGACTACACCAAGGAGGTGTATCCCAAGCTGCGCGCCGCCGGCTGGAACGGCTACTGGATCGACGCCGCCTCCGCCCTGCGCATGAAGGACGAGGCCATCATCATCCTGGACCCGGTCAACAAGCACGTCATCCAGGACGGACTGAAGAACGGCGTGAAGACCTACGTGGGCGGCAACTGCACCGTCTCCCTCATGCTCATGGCCATCGGCGGCCTGTTCGACCAGGGGCTGGTGGAGTGGATCGCGCCGCAGACCTACCAGGCGGCCTCCGGCGCCGGTGCCCGCAACATGCGCGAACTGCTGCAGCAGATGGGCGCGGTGAACGCCGAGGTGAAGCCCTTGCTGGACGACCCGGCCTCCGCCATCCTGGAGATCGACCGCAAGGTCACCGACTTCCTGCATTCCGAGCGCTATCCGCTGAATGCCTGGCCCGTACCCCTGGCCGCCAGCCTGATCCCGTGGATTGACGTGCAGTTGGAGTCTGGCCAGTCCAAGGAGGAATGGAAGGCCCAGGTGGAGGCCAACAAGATCCTCGGCCGTTCGGATAATCAGATTCCCATCGACGGCCTCTGCGTGCGCGTGGGCGCCATGCGCTGCCATTCCCAGGCCCTGACCATCAAGATGACCAAGGATGTGCCGCTGGACGAGATCCACGGCATCATCGCCGAGCACAACGCATGGGTGAAGGTGGTGCCCAACGACCGCCAGATCACCATGGAGCAGCTCACCCCCGCCGCCGTCACCGGCACCCTCACCGTGCCGGTGGGGCGCATGCGCAAGCTGAACATGGGCAAGGACTACCTGTCCGCCTTCACCGTCGGCGACCAGCTTCTCTGGGGCGCCGCCGAGCCGCTGCGCCGCATGCTGCGCATCCTGCTGGAAGCCTGATTTGGCGGCCCGTCCCCCGTCCCGGCCGGAGCCCGGCGTGTCTGCGTTCGATCTGGCGGTGCTCGGCGCCGACGATCCTCTCGGTGAGGCCGTCCTGCAGATTCTGGAGGAGCGGGAGGTGCCGGTCGGGCGGCTGTATGCCCTCAGCGTGGGAGAGGCCGACAGCAGCGTGACCTTCCGTGGTCAGGAGTGGCCTTGCGAGCCGGCCGAGGGCTTCGATTTCGGCCGCGCCCAGGCGTTGCTGGTGGCCAGCCGCACGCCCGTCGCCGCGCGCCTGGTCGAGGCGGCGCGCACTCGCCGTCCGGCCATGCCGATTCGCACGGTCGACGATCTCGATCCGGCTCCCGCGCTAGCGGTGTCGCGTGTGCTGCGCACGCTCACCGCGCTCGGCGGTCCGCTGTCGGCGGACGCCTTCGTCGCCCTGCCGGTGTCCTATGCGGGACAGGACGCGGTGGAGGAATTGGCCACCCAGTCGCGCGGTCTGTTCAACATGGAAAGCCCGGATGCCGAGGTCTTTCCCCTGCGCATCGCCTTCAATCTCCTGCCGCACGATGCCGCCACCAGCCCGCAAGACATCGAGGATCGCCTGCGCGCCGCCTGTGCCCGGCTCGTGGACGACGCGTCGGTGGAGTTCAGCGTGGTCTGGGCACCGCTGTTTTTCGGCGCGGCGGCGCAACTGCATGTACGCGTCGACGCTGCGGTGGATGCCCATGCCCTGCGTGCCGCTTTGCGTCACAGGGATGATTTGGTCCTGATGGAGGCCGATCTGCCCGCCGCCACACCCACTCCGGCGACCGACGCGCAGGGCAGCGAGGCCGTGTTTGTCGGCCGCATACGCGGTGATGCCGGGCATTTTCGCTTCTGGCTGGTGTTCGACCCCTTGCAGATGGAAGCGGGGGCGCTGGTGTCCGCCGTGGAAAATTGGATTGATAAGCCCGCGACTTCAATGCTAACGTGAGACAACATCAGGATATGCGCCTAACCTCATGACACATTTAAGGAATTAGGCCATCTTGCCGATAAGGGACGGAGACTTTGACGTATTCCTGGGCCAGATTCAGTCGATAAAGGCGATGAGATGAAAAAATCCATGAAAATTAGTGGGTTGGTGTGGGCGCTGCTGCTGGCGTCGGGGGCCGCCAATGCCGCAGGGTTGGGCAAGCTGACGGTCCAGTCGGCTCTCGGACAGCCCCTCAGGGCGGAGATCGAACTGCTCTCCGTCAGCAAGGAGGAACTGGCCGACCTGTCGGCCAAGCTGGCCGGCTTCGAGGCCTACCGGCAGGCCCGCATCGAACGCGGCGAGGTACTCAACAACCTGCGTTTCACGGTGGATCAGCGTGCCAACGGGCAGCCCGTTGTGCGCATCACCTCTTCCGCCAACGTTGCCGATCCCTTCCTCGACCTGCTGGTTGAACTCAATTGGAGTTCCGGGCGCATCGTCCGCGAATACACCGTCCTGCTCGATCCGCCCACCGCCGCCAAGCCCCCCCAGGCGGTCAAGGCGGCGGCCGCCGCCGAGCCTGCGCGCCCCGTCGAGGCGAAGCCGCAGCCCGCTCCCGAGGCGCCGCCGAAGCCGAAGTCCGTACCTCAGACCGAAGCCACCGCCGCGCCAGCGCCGCAGCGCTATGGCCCGGTGAAGTCCGGGGAAACCCTGCGCGCCATCGCCGGCAAGGTCAAACCGACGGAAGTCAGTCTCGAGCAGATGATGGTGGGCCTGTATCAGGCCAACAAGAGCGCGTTCAGCGGCGACAACATGAACCGCCTGAAACGCGGGCAGGTTCTCAGTGTGCCCGATGCCGGCACGCTGACGGCCACTTCGCAACGGGACGCGGTGCGCAGCATCCGCGCCCACGTTCAGGACTGGCAGATCTATCGTCGGCAACTGGCCGAGGCAGCCGGCGCGGTCGCCCCGGCCGATGTGCCTGCCGCCACCGGCAAGATCACACCCCAGACCGAGGCACGGCCCGCGCCGCCCGCCGCTGCCCAGGACGTCCTCAGCGTTTCCAAGGGAGAGCCCGGTACCGCGACGGGCAAGGCGGACGCCAAAACCCAGGAGCGTCTGCGCGCCTTGGAGGAAGAATTGCTTTCCAAGGGCCGCGCCCTGCAGGAAGCCAACGATCGCGTAGGACAGCTCGAGCGCAGCGTGCGCGACCTGCAGAAGATGCTGGAACTCAAGGCCCAGGAGGCGGGCAAGGCGCCGCCGCCCGTGGCAACTCCGGCTCCCGTCGAACCGCCTGCGGCCCCGGCGGAAGCGCCCGTTGCTCCCGCGGTGGCTTCACCCGCCCCCGCACCGGTCCCCGTGGTGGTGCCGCAACCGGCGCCGGCGGATTCGCCAAGCTGGTGGTCGACCTTCCTGGGCAACCCGCTGTATGTCGGTGGATTGATCGCCGCTGTCCTGCTCTCCGGCCTGCTCTGGATGATGATGGTCGGCAGCCGCCGCAAGCAGGGACTGAACAAGTTCGAAGACAGCATCATGACCGGCGGCGAATTCAAGAACAACGTCGTCTTCAATCCTCCCGCCGCGGCGCCGCCCGCTGGTGTGGCGACGGAAGGCAGCATGCTGCTGACCGATTTCAGCAAGCTGGGCATGGGCGCGATCGACAGCCATGAAGTCGACCCGATCGCCGAGGCCGAGGTGTACATGGCTTACGGCCGCGATGCCCAGGCCGAGGAAATCCTCAAGGAGGCGCTTGGCAAGGATCCCGGCCGCCACGAGATCGCCTTGAAACTGCTGGAGATTTACGCTGCGCGCAAGGACACGGTGCTGTTCGAGAACACCGCCAGCGAGCTGTACGCCGGTCTGGGTGGCCAGAACACCCCGGTCTGGCAGCGTGCCGCCGAGATGGGGCGTTCCATCGACCCGGACAACCCGCTGTACCGCGCGGGTGGCATGGCGGAGGCCCCGGCTGCTCTCGGCGCCGTCGGTCTTGCCGCCACTGAGGCGGGCATCGCGGCTGCCAGCGCCGAAGTGGCGCCGGCTCCGGCCGACCTTTCCCTGGATTTTGTCAGGGAGCCCGCCGCGAAAGCAGCCGAGCCCGACACCTCCATGCCCGATCTGGGCTGGGACTCGGAACCGCTGACTTCCCTCGCCTCCGAGCCGGAGGCCGCACCGGCGATGGAGCCGTTCACGGAGCCGCTTGCTGACCTGGGCGCGGAGATCGAGGCCGCTTTGCCCGAGCCCATGCCAGCCCTGGAATCCGCTGAGGAGGCGTTCGCCGAGGCGCCGCTGGAAGACATGATGGAAGCCTTGACGGCCGCCCCCGTCGAGGAAGAGAGCATGCCGGAAACGGTAGCCGAGACGCCGAACGAGGAGGTGCCGGTGCTGGACCTTTCCGGCATCGATCTCGATCTGCAAACCGCCGAGGCGCCGGCCATCGAGGAACTCGCGGCCGCGCCGGAGGCGGCCATGGATTTTGAACCGGCCGCCCAGCCCGACGAAGCTCCGGCCGCCGAAGCCGAAATCGAGCCTCAGGCCGCACCCGCCGAAGGCGGCATCGACCCCGAATTGCGCGAGGAAGTGAACACCAAGCTGGATCTGGCCCGGGCCTATCTGGAAATGGGCGACCGCGAAGGCGCCCGCGAAATCCTGCAGGAAGTCCTCAACGAGGGGGATGCCGACCAGAAAGCCGAGGCTGGAAAGCTCATCGCCGAGGCGGGCTGATTGCACCCTGCCAGTCGCATCCTGACCTACCTCATCGCAGCCCTGGCAACCCCAGGGCTGCCTTTTTTCATGGTTGCGTTGCTGACGCTTGCCGCACTTCCCCTTCTCGCCGTCCTCCGCCGCGCTCCCGTCCGCCTGATGTGGCGCGCGCGCTGGCTTCTGCTGGTGCTGGTCCTGGGCTACGCCTATGGCCTGCCAGGAGAACCCCTGTTGCCCGCGCTCGGCGACTACTCGCCCAGCCATGCAGGCTTGCTGCATGGCAGCCAGCAAGCGCTGCGCCTGTTGCTGCTGCTGCTCTGGCTGGACATCCTGGTGCTGGCCCAGCCCAGCGACCGTTTGCTCGAAGGCCTCTATCGGCTGGCCGCGCCATTTTCGGCGCTGGGCGTCGACAGCCAGCGCGCCGCCCTGCGGCTTGGCCTGACGCTGCAAGCCATCGAACGCCTGGAACGCGGGCGCGGCAATCTTGCCCGTCTGCTCGACACCGACGCCGGCGATGACTTGCCCGGCAGTTACTCCATCCGCATGCACCCCCTGCGCCCCCTCGACCTGCTCGTGCCGACGGCGCTGCTGGGCGCGCTCCTGGGCCTATGGCTGAACGCATAGCCCTGGGCCTGGAGTACGACGGGCGCGGTTTCTGCGGCTGGCAGACACAACCGGGTGGCTGCGCGGTGCAGGATCACCTGGAACGCGCGCTCGCCTTGATCCAGTGTGAACCCGTGCGCACGGTGACCGCCGGGCGCACCGATGCCGGCGTGCATGCCGTCGGCCAGGTCGCGCATTTCGACAGTCCACACCCGCGCCCGCCGGCTGCCTGGGTCAAGGGCGTCAATGCTCATCTGCCGGACGGCATCGCCGTGCGCTGGGCGCGTGCCGTGGCGCCGGATTTCGATGCCCGCCGCCATGCCATCGAACGCGCCTATGTCTATCTGTTGCTCAACCGGCCCGTGCGCCCGGCGCTGTTGCACGGCAGGGTAGGGTGGGTGCACGGCGCCCTGGACGAGGCGGCGATGGCGACGGCCGCCGCCAGCCTGCTCGGGGTGCGCGACTTTTCCGCTTTCCGCGCCGCCGAATGCCAGGCCAGGAGCCCCGTGCGCGAACTGCGCCAGGCCAGCGTGAGCCGCCGCGGTGAACTGCTGCGCTTCGAGTTTCGCGCCAATGCCTTCCTGCACCATCAGATCCGCAACATGGTCGGCGCCCTGGTCTGGGTGGGTTTGCGGCGCCGTCCCGTCGAGTGGGTGGCGGAGGTGCTGGAATCGCGCGACCGCGCCCGCGGTGCCGCCACCTTCGCGGCGGATGGCCTCTACCTGACGGAAGTGGAATACGATGCGACCTGGGGCCTGCCTGTCGAGGCCGGCTCTCCTGAACTCCTCCTACCCGGATTCTGATTTCGTCAGCATGATCCTAGAAACCTCAGTTGACCGCTCCTTGGCTCTCGATAGGCCGCATGGCGGCTGGCGTTTGTGCCTCCCGGGTGGCTCATCCATTGGGTGGCCCCGCTACGCACCCGATTGCACGGTTTTTGCGTCGCCTGGCGGCGTTGCTCCTCCTCGGAATGGAACGACCATTCCTCGTCGTCGCGCCTTGCCAGACAACCCAAAAACCGCACACTCGGGCGCGTCCAACTGAGGTTTCTAGGATGACCCGAGCCAAGATCTGCGGCATCACCCGCATCGAGGACGGCCTGGCGGCCGCGCGCGCAGGCGCCGACGCCATCGGCCTGGTCTTCCATGCGCGCAGTCCGCGCCATGTCGACGCGGAACGCGCGGCGGCCATCGTCGCCGCGCTGCCGCCCTTCGTCGCCTGCGTTGCCCTGTTTGTGAACCCCGCCGCCGCCGAGGTGGAAGGGGTCCTGCGCCATTTCCGTCCCGACCTGCTGCAATTCCACGGCGAGGAAGACCCTGCTTTCTGCCGTGCCTTCGGCGTGCCCTACCTGAAGGCCTCGCGGGTGAGGCCGGGGGTCGATTTGCTACAATTCGCCGCCTCGTATGCCGAAGCCCGCGGCCTGCTGCTGGATGCCTGGAGCGAGGGCGCGCATGGCGGCACCGGCGAGCGCTTCGACTGGTCCCTGATCCCGCCGGTCCTGCCCAGGCCCGTGATCCTCGCCGGCGGTCTGCATGCCGGCAACGTGGCCGCGGCGATCCGCGCCACGCGGCCCTGGGCGGTGGACGTCAGCAGTGGCGTGGAGGCCGCGAAGGGAGTAAAGGACGCGGCGAAGATCGCCGCCTTCATGAAGGAAGTGCGCAATGCAGATGCATGATTTGCCGGATGCCCGCGGGCATTTCGGCCCCTACGGCGGCGTCTTCGTCGCCGAGACGCTGATGGCCGCCCTCGACGAGTTGCGGCGCGAATACGAGGCCGCCCGCTCGGATCCCGATTTCCAGGCGGAATTCCACCATGAACTGCGCCATTACGTGGGCCGGCCCAGTCCCATCTACCACGCCCGGCGCTGGTCGGAAAAGCTGGGCGGCGCGCAGATCTACCTGAAGCGCGAGGACCTCAACCACACCGGCGCGCACAAGATCAACAACACCATCGGCCAGGCCCTGCTCGCCCGGCGCATGGGCAAGAAACGCGTCATCGCCGAGACCGGCGCCGGCCAGCACGGCGTTGCCTCGGCCACCGTGGCGGCGCGCTACGGCATGGAATGCGTGGTCTACATGGGTGCCGAGGACATCAAGCGGCAGTCGCCCAACGTCTATCGCATGAAGCTGCTGGGCGCCACCGTGGTCGGCGTGGAGTCGGGCTCGAAGACCCTGAAGGACGCCTTGAACGAGGCCATGCGCGACTGGGTGACGAACGTCGAATCCACCTTCTACATTCTCGGCACCGCCGCCGGGCCGCATCCCTATCCCATGCTGGTACGCGACTTCCAGTGCGTCATCGGCGAGGAGTGCAAGGCGCAGATGAACGAGATGCTGGGCCGCCAGCCGGATGCCGTGATCGCCTGCGTCGGCGGCGGTTCCAACGCCATCGGCATCTTCCATCCCTATATCCCGGTCGAGGGCGTGCGCCTGATCGGCGTCGAGGCGGGCGGCGAGGGCGTCGCCAGCGGCCGGCATGCCGCGCCCCTGTCGGCGGGCACGCCAGGCGTGCTGCACGGCTTCCGCAGCTACCTCATGCAGGACGCCAACGGCCAGATCATCGAGACCCATTCGGTCTCCGCCGGCCTCGACTACCCCGGCGTCGGTCCCGAACACAGCTGGCTCAAGGACAGCGGCCGCGCCGAGTATGTGGCGATCAACGACGACGAGGCCCTGCGCGCCTTCCACGACCTCTGCCGCTTCGAGGGCATCATTCCCGCCCTGGAATCCAGCCACGCCCTGGCGCACGCCGCCAAGATCGCGCCGACCCTGGACAAGGACCGCATCCTGCTGGTGAACCTGTCCGGCCGCGGCGACAAGGACATCAACACCGTCGCCCGGCTGTCGGGCATCGAGCTCTGACATGTCGCGCATCGCTGCCACCTTCGCCGCCCTCAAGGCGGCCCACCGCAAGGCCCTGATCCCCTTCATCACCGCCGGCGATCCGGACCCCGGGCAGACGGTCCCGCTGATGCACGCCCTGGTGGCGGGCGGGGCGGACATCATCGAGCTGGGGGTGCCGTTTTCCGACCCGATGGCCGACGGTCCCACCATCCAGCGCGCCAGCGAGCGGGCGCTGAAGCACGGTGTGGGTCTGCGCGACGTGCTGGCGATGACCGCCGAATTTCGCAAGACCAATAGCGCCACGCCGGTGGTGCTGATGGGCTACGCCAATCCGATCGAGGCCATGGGCTGGGAGGCTTTTTGCGCCGCCGCCCGCGACGCCGGAGTGGACGGCGTGCTGACCGTCGATTACCCGCCCGAGGAGGCGGCCGACTTCGCCGTCCGGTGCGCGGCGGCCGGGTTGGACAACATCTACCTGCTGGCGCCGACGACACCGCCGGCGCGCGTGGCGGCCATCACCCGGCAGGCGTGCGGCTTCGTCTATTACGTGTCGCTGAAGGGGGTGACCGGCGCGGCCAACCTGGATCTGGCGGAAGTGGCCGAGCGGGTGGGCATGATCCGCGCCGAGGCCGGCCTGCCGGTCGGCGTGGGCTTCGGTATCCGCGACGCGGAAACCGCGCGCCAGGTGGCCGCGGTGGCCGACGCCGTGGTGATCGGCTCGCGCATCGTGCAGGAAATCGAACAATCCACCGACGCAGCGCGCCTCGACAACGTCAGGCTTTTCCTGGCCGGCGTGCGTGCCGCGCTGGATGCTTAGGAGTTGCCATGAGCTGGTTTCAGAAAATCATCCCGCCCAAGATCAAGCGTCGAGAGTCCGCCAAGAAGGTGGTGCCGGAGGGCTTGTGGAGCAAATGCCCGAGTTGCGAGGCCGTGCTCTACGCCGCCGACCTTGAAAGCAATCATCACGTCTGTCCGCAGTGTGCCCACCATCTGCGCATCGGCGCGCGCAAGCGGCTGGACATCCTGCTCGACGAGGAAGGGCGCAACGAGATCGGCGCCAATGTGCTGCCGATCGATCCGCTCCGTTTCAAGGATAGCCGGCGCTACCCGGATCGTCTTTCCGAAGCGGTGCGCGAAACCGAGGAGCAGGATGCCCTGGTGGTCATGGAGGGCAGATTGTTCGGCCTGCCGGTGACGGCGGCGGCCTTCGAGTTCCGTTTCATGGGCGGTTCCATGGGCTCCGTCGTGGGGGAGCGTTTCGTGCGCGGCGTGGAAGCCTCGGTGCGCGGCAAGAAGCCTTTCATCTGCGTCGCCGCCAGCGGCGGCGCGCGCATGCAGGAAGGCCTCAACTCGCTCATGCAGATGGCCAAGACATCGGCCGCCCTGACCCAGTTGTCGGCCAACCGCCAGCCCTTCATCTCGATACTGACCGATCCGACCATGGGCGGGGTTTCCGCCAGTTTCGCCATGCTGGGCGACGTCATCATCGCCGAGCCCAAGGCGCTGATTGGCTTTGCCGGCCCCCGCGTGATCGAGCAGACCGTGCGGGAAACCCTGCCGGAGGGCTTCCAGCGCGCCGAATTCCTGGTGGAGCACGGCGCCGTCGATCTCATCGTCGATCGCCGTGAAATGAAGAAGACCCTCGCCCGCCTCTGCGCCCAGCTGAGCCGCAAGACCAGTCCGGTCTGAGGCGTCGGCGGGCATGGCGCCGTGGCCTGAAGTGAACGCGCCCGACTCCCTGGCCGCCTGGCTTCGCCTCCTGGAAAGCCGCCAGGGGCAGGCCATCATGCTGGGCCTGGAGCGGGTGGCCCTGTTGCGCGACCGGCTCGGCCTCTTCCCCAGCTGTCCCATCATCACGGTCGGCGGCACCAACGGCAAGGGTTCCACCTGCGCCTACCTGGAGTCCGCGCTGGCGGCCGCCGGCTACCGCGTCGGCTGCTACACCTCGCCGCATCTGCTGCGCTACAACGAGCGCGTCCGCGTCGACGGCGCCGAGGCCACGGATGCCGAGTTGTGCGCTGCGTTCGCGGCGGTGGAGGCGGCCCGCGGCGACACGCCCCTGACTTATTTCGAGCAGGGCACGCTGGCAGCCCTCTGGCTGTTCCAGCGGGCCGGCGTCGAGGTCATGGTGCTGGAGGTGGGCCTGGGCGGACGCCTGGATGCCGTCAATGCCTGGGAGGCCGACTGCGCCGTGGTCACCAGCGTCGATCTCGACCATCAACAATTCCTCGGCGACACGCGCGAGGCCATCGGCTTCGAGAAGGCCGGCATCTACCGTGCCGGGCGCCCCGCGATCTGCGGCGACCCGGCACCGCCGCTCAGCCTGCGGCGACATGCCGAGGCGATCGGCGCGCGGTGGCTGTGCCTGAACGAATCGATCCAGGTGAAGCTGGACGATGCCGGCTGGACCTGCCGGGTGGAAGGCCGGAGCTTTCCGGCGCTGCCGCGCCCGGCCCTGCCCGGACGGCATCAGTATGCCAACGCCGCCTGCGCTGTCGCCGCCCTCGACAGCCTGCGCGCGCGCCTGCCGGTCGCCGTCAACGCGCTGCGGCAGGGCCTGGCCGTCGCCCGCCCGCCGGGCCGCTTTCACATCGTCGGCCGCCAGCCGCTGCGCATCCTCGACGTCGCGCACAATCCGCACGCCGCGCGCGCCCTCGCCGACAATCTTGCCGATCTGCCGCCGGGCGGGCACGTCCTCGCGGTGTTCGCGATGCTCGCGGACAAGGATGTGGAGGGAGTGATCGCGCCACTGCTGGGCCGCGTCGATCAATGGCACGTGGCCGGACTGGCCGGTCCGCGCGGACTCGCCGGTACCGACTTGCGCGCGCGCCTGCGGGCCATGGGAGCCGACGTCAGCCTGCATGACGACGTCGCGCAGGCATGGCATCACGCCTGCCGACAGGCGGAACCGGCTGATACAATTCTCGCCTTCGGCTCTTTCCATACCGTGGCCGAGGTACTGGCGGAAACCACAGGCGGACACTGCATCACCCATGGCTGATTCCAAGATTCTGACCCAGCAAGAGATGGCCCTGCGACGCCGCGCGCGGCGCCAGCTGGTGGGTGCCGCGGCCCTCGCGCTGGCGGCCGTGGTGGTGTTGCCTATGCTGTTCGATGCCGAGCCCAAGCCCCTGGGGCCGGACGTGGAGGTGCGCATCCCCGCGAAAGACGCTCCGTTCGAGCCGGTGCCGACCGCACCCGCCACCGCGCCACCCGCCGCGGGCGCGGATCCCGTCCCGCGGGAGGCTGAGCCGACCCTGCCACCGGCCGCCGCGCCAAAGCCCGCCGAGGAGCCCCCACCCGTGCAAGCGGACAAGCCCGCGCCTGCGTCCAGCCCCGAGCAGAGCGTACCCGCCAAGCCGGCAGAGCCGCGCGGCGCTCCCTCACGCGAAGCGGTCGCGCCCGCGGGCAAGCCGGCGACCAAGTCCGCGCAGCCCGAGAAACCGCCGGCGCCGCCGGCGAAGGCCGAGGACGCGCCAGCCAAAGGCTATTTCCTGCAGCTCGGGGCTTTCTCCAGCGAGGCCAACGCCCGCCAATTGCAGGCCAAGGCTCAGGCCGCCGGCTTCAAGGCGGCGGTACAGGCGGTGAACGGCCAACACCGGGTGCGCGTCGGTCCCGTCGCCGAGCAGGCGAAGGCGCTCGACTATCAGGCGCAACTCAAGGCCAAGGGCTTCAGCCCGGTGCTGGTCAGTCCCTGAGCACGCGTCATGCAGACACACCGCTCCAGCGTCGACGCTTTGCCCGTGCGCCACGTGACACTTCCCGGTGTGGCGGCCATCCAGGCTGTCGCCCTCCGATCCATCCACACCGACGCGCCGGAATAGGCGCCCAGCGAGGTTCGGCTACATGTGCGGCATCGTAGGCATCTTTTCCCGGCAGCCCGTCAACCAGGCGCTCTACGACGGTCTGCAGCTCCTGCAGCATCGCGGCCAGGACGCGGCGGGCATCGCCACCATGGACGGCAGCATGTTCCACATGCACAAGAACCTGGGCATGGTGCGCGACGTGTTCCGCACGCGGGACATGCGCAACCTGCTGGGTAACGTTGGCATCGCCCATTTGCGCTATCCCACGGCGGGTTCCGCCTCGAGTCCGGCCGAGGCGCAACCGTTCTACGTGAATTCGCCCTTCGGCATCGTCCTCGCCCACAACGGCAATCTCACCAATACCTACACGCTGCAGCGGGAGTTGTTTCTGGACGATCTGCGTCACGTCAACACCAACTCGGATTCCGAGGTGCTGCTCAATATCCTGGCGCATGAACTGCAGGAAGCCGTGCAGGGGCACCGCCTGACCGCCAACGACCTCTTCGCCGCGGTCTCCGGCACCCACCGCCGTTGCCGCGGGGCCTACGCGGTGGTGGCCATGGTCGCCGGCTTCGGCCTGCTCGCTTTCCGCGATCCCAACGGCATTCGTCCTCTGGTGGTGGGCAGGATGCAGACCGAGGCCGGACCGGAATACATCATCGCCTCCGAGAGTGTCGCGGTGGAGGCCCTGGGCTTCCAGGTGTTGCGCGACGTGGAGCCGGGCGAGGCGGTGCTGGTGACCCAGAACGGCGATTTGCTCAGCCAGCACTGCGCCTCCCAGGCGCCTTTCACGCCCTGCATCTTCGAATACGTGTACTTCGCTCGCCCGGACTCGGTGCTCGATGGCACCTCGGTGTACGAAAGCCGTTTGCGCATGGGCGAATACCTGGCCGAGAAGATCCGGCGCCAGTGTGCCGACCTGCGCATCGACGTGGTCATCCCCATCCCCGACACCAGCCGCCCTTCCGCCCTGCAGCTGGCCTTCAAGCTTGGTCTGCCGTATCGCGAGGGTTTCATCAAGAACCGCTACATCGGCCGCACCTTCATCATGCCCGGCCAGGCGGTGCGCAAGAAATCCGTGCGCCAGAAGCTCAACGCCATGCCGCTGGAATTCAAGGGCAAGAACGTGTTGCTGGTGGACGATTCCATCGTGCGCGGCACCACCAGCAGGGAGATCATCCAGATGGCGCGCGACGCCGGCGCGACCGCCGTGTATTTCGCCTCGGCCAGCCCGCCGGTGCGCTTTCCCAACGTGTATGGCATCGACATGCCGACACGCGGCGAACTCCTCGCCAACGGTCGCACCGATGCGCAGATCGCCGCCGAGATCGGTGCCGACGCGGTGGTGTACCAGGATCTCGACGATCTCATCAAGGCGGTGCGTTCGGTGAACCCCCGCATCGAACGTTTCGACGCCTCCTGCTTCGATGGCTGCTACATCACGGGCGACGTCACCGAGGACTATCTCGCCCGCCTGGAAGGCAGCCGCGACGGTTCCGCGCCGGCTGCTCCGGCCGCCCCGCAGATGGACCTGAACCTGGCTACGGCATGATCGACGAAGGCCTGCATCCCGATACCCTGGCGGTGCGCGCCGGCACCGTACGCACGGCTTTCCAGGAACATTCCGAGGCCATGTTCCTGACCTCCAGCTTCGTGTTTTCCAGCGCCGCCGAGGCCGCGGCGCGTTTCGCCGGCACCGAGGCCGGCCCCATCTATGCCCGCTTCACCAACCCGGGCGTGAGCATGTTCGAGGAACGCCTGGCGCAACTGGAGGGGGCGCAGCGTTGTGTCGCCTTCTCCAGCGGCATGGCCGCCATCCTGGCGACGGTGATGGGCCTGATGAAGGCCGGCGAGCATGTCGTGGCCTCACGCTCCATCTTTGGCTCCACGGTGCAGCTGTTGCAGAACATCCTCGGCCGCTTCGGCGTCGAAACCACCTTCGTGTCTCCCACCGACATCGCCGAATGGCGCGCGGCGACGCGGCCGAACACGCGCCTGTACTTCGTCGAGTCGCCGTCCAACCCGCTCACCGAGATCAGCGATATCCGCGCCCTCGCCGACCTCGCCCACGCGCACGGTGCCTGGCTGGCGGTGGACAACTGCTTCTGCACGCCCATCCTGCAGCGGCCGCTGGAACTGGGCGCCGACATCGTCATCCACTCCGCCACGAAGTATCTGGACGGGCAGGGCAGGGTGCTGGGCGGCGCCGTGCTCGGCGCCAGGGACCTGATGGAGGGCGTCTACACCTTCCTGCGCACGGCGGGACCGACCCTTTCCGCCTTCAACGCCTGGGTCTTGTTGAAGGGCCTGGAAACCCTGCCCGTGCGCATGCGCGCCCACTCCGCCGGCGCCCTGGAACTGGCGCGGTGGCTGCAGGAGCAACCCGGCGTCGGCCGCGTGCTTTATCCAGGGCTGGCTTCCCACCCCCAGCACGCCCTCGCCATGTCGCAGCAGTCCAGCGGCGGCGGCATCGTCGCCTTCGAACTCACGGGTGGGCGCGAAGCCGCCTGGCGCCTCATCGACGCCTGCCGGATCCTGTCGATCACCGCCAATCTAGGCGATACCCGCAGCACCATCACGCATCCGGCCAGCACCACGCACAGCCGCATGACGCCGGAACAGCGCGTCGCCGCAGGGATCGGCGACGGCCTGGTGCGCATTGCCGTTGGCCTGGAGGATCTGCGCGATCTGCGCGCCGACCTGGAGCGCGGACTGGCCGCCGCCTGATCAGCCGGAGAAGACGATCAGCCGCTGGCGGTCGAGTACCGCGATGCGCCGGCCGCGTACCTGGATGAGGCCGGCTTCGGAGAGCTGGCCGAGCACGCGGGAAAAGGTTTCCGGCGCCAGGTTCAGTTGCGAGGCGATGGTCTGCTTGCTGGCGGGCAGGCTGACCTCGAAGGCGTCGCCGGATTCCGGCGCGGCTTGCACCAGGAAGCACACCACCCGCTGCACGCTGTTGCGCAGCAGACAGGTTTCCATATCGCTGATCATCTCGTGCAGACGCACCGACAGGCTGGCGATCATCTTGCGGTACAGCGTGTTGCTGAGTTCCAGGGCATCCAGCAGGACGCGCTTGGGGATCAGCAGCAACAGGCTCTCGGCGGTGGCCTGCGCGTTCACGGGGTAGGGCTTGTCGAGAAAAACCACCGCTTCGCCGAAGGTGTTGCCCGGACCGCACACGTGCACCACCTTTTCCGCGCCCTGCGACGAGGGCAGCGACAGCTTGACCTGCCCCATCACCACCACATGCATGCCCTCCACCGTATCGCCCCGGTGGAAGATGATCTCGTTCTTCTTCGCGCGGTACTCGCGCGTGCCGTTGGCGATGTCCCGCAGTTCGTCATCGGCCAGCCCCCGGAACAGCGGCTGGCGCGAGAGGATTTCGTGGATGGAGTGTCGGGTTTCCAGGATCAAGGCTGACTCGCAAAACACAGCGGACAAAGCCCGATATTAAGTCATTTTGATGGCGCTGAAGAATTGATACGGATCAAGGCTTTTTGAAGACTTGGTTGTCAGGATTCTATCGCTGTCTAACCGAGGAGGAAGACCGTGAATTTGTCTGGCATTTTGGTAGTGGCCAAGCCTGAATTTCAGGCCCAGGTCGTCGAGGCGCTCAATGGCCTGGAAGGCGTAGAAGTCCACCAGGTGGACGAGGCGACCGGCCGCATCGTGGCCGTGCAGGAAGCCGCCAACATTCACGCCGAGATCGACGGCGTCAAGCGCATCAAGGCATTGCCCCACGTGATCCTGGCCGAGATGGTGTACCACTATCTCGCCGATGACGAGCGGAAGTACGAAGACATGCCGCCCGAGCTTCAGGACCAGCAGAGCGGTTTCGATGGTTGTGTGGTACCCGAATATCTGAACAGTTGATCGAGCTAGGAGGCTGAGATGGGAATTTCGCGTCGTGATTTTCTGAAGACCAGTGTTGCCGGAGCCACCGCCGCCACGGTGGGCATGCCGTTGTCCGAACAGGCCGAGGCCGCCGTCAAGCAAAGCGAGAAGGGCTGGCAGTGGGACAAGGGTGTCTGCCGCTTCTGCGGCACCGGTTGCGGCATCATGGTGGCCACCCAGGGCGGGCGCATCGTCGCCACCAAGGGCGACCCGGATGCCCCGGTGAACCGGGGCCTGAACTGCGTCAAGGGCTACTTCAACGGCAAGATTCTGTACGGTGCCGACCGCCTGACCCAGCCCCTGCTGCGCATGACCGATGGCAAGTTCGACAAGAAGGGCAAGTTCACGCCCATCTCCTGGGAAAAGGCCATCGACATCATGGAAGAGAAGATCCGCTGGGCGCTGAAGGAAAAGGGCCCCACCGGCATCGGCGTTTTCGCTTCCGGCCAGTACACCATCCATGAAGGCTATGCCGCCGTCAAACTCTGGAAGGGCGGCTTCCGCTCCAACCACATCGACCCCAACGCCCGCCACTGCATGGCTTCCGCCGTGGTCGCCTTCATGCAGACCTTCGGCATCGACGAGCCGCAGGGCAACTATGACGATATCGAGCACACCGATACCGCCATCCTGTGGGGCGCCAACATGGCCGAGATGCACCCCATCCTGTGGTCGCGCATCACCGACCGCCGTCTGACCCACAAGCCGATGAAGGTGGTGAACCTGTCCGTGTACGGCAACATGTCTTCCGACATCGCCGACCTGGAAATCATCTTCTCCCCCAGCGGCGATCTGGCCATCCAGAACTACATCGCCCGCGAGATCGTCAAGCGCGATGTCATCGACTGGGACTTCGTCAAGAAGCACACCCAGTTCGCCACCGGTCCCTACGACATCGGCTATGGCTTCCGTCCGGCCAATGCCGAGAAATTCCACAGCGCCGCCGAGATGGAGATCGTCAAGAACGAGAAGGTGCGCGTCCTGGATAAGTGGGAAGCCATCGCCCAGCGCAGGAAGGAAGGCGAGGCGGTGGAGCAGAAGAACACCGCCGGCCTGCTGCCCATGCGCGACTGGGCCATCAGCTTCGAGGATTTCAAGACCGCGCTGGAGCCGTACACCCTGGACTTCGTCGCCGAAGTCTCCAAGGGCGATCCGGACGAGTCCATCGACGCCTACAAGGCCAAGCTGAAGCAGTTGGCCGATATGTACTGCGACCGCAATCGCAAGATCGTGTCCTACTGGACCATGGGCTTCAACCAGCATCAGCGCGGCACCTGGGTCAACGAGCAGTGCTACATGAACCACCTGCTCACCGGTCGCCAGTCCAAGCCCGGCGACGGCGCCTTCTCGCTGACCGGCCAGCCCTCCGCCTGCGGCACCGCGCGTGAAGTGGGTACCTTCGCCCACCGCCTGCCCGCCGACATGGTGGTGATGAACCCGAAGCACCGGGCCCTGACCGAGAAGATCTGGAAGCTGCCGACCAAGACCCTCAACCCGGCCATCGGCTCCCACTTCGTCAAACAGATGCGTGACCTGGAAGACGGCCAGATGCTGTTCTCCTGGACCCACGTCAACAACCCCTGGCAGAACACCGCCAACGTCAACCACTGGATCAAGGGCGCGCGCGAGATGAACAACTTCATCGTCGTGTCCGAGGCCTATCCCGGCGTCTCCGCCAAGGTGGCCGACCTGATCCTGCCCGCCGCCATGATCAACGAGAAGTGGGGCGCCTACGGAAACGCCGAGCGCCGTACCCAGGTCTGGCGTCAGCAGGTCATGCCGCCCGGCCAGGCGCGTCCCGACATCTGGATGATGATGGAGCTGTCCAAGCGCTTCAAACTCAAGGAAGTCTGGGGCGAGCAGAAGATCCCCGGCCTCAAGGCCGATGGCTTCGAGGATGGCAAGTTGCCCTCCGTGCTGGATGAGGCGGTGAAGATGGGCTACAACCCCGAGCAGACCCTGTACGAGGTGCTCTACGCCACCCCGGACAACAAGAAGGTGGCTTGGCCCGACCCCATCGCCAAGGGACACCCCAACATCACCGCCGATCTGTTGAAGGATGGCTGGTTCCCCGAGAAGGCCCTGTTCGAGGAATACCGCCAATTCGGTACCGGCAAGGCGCACGACCTCGCCCCCTTCGACGTTTACCACGACGACAAGCTGCGCGGTCTGAAGTGGCCGGTGCACTTCAAGGACGGCAAGTGGGTGGAAACCCAGTGGCGCAACAACGAGAAGTACGACCCCTACTGCAAGAAGGGGTCCGGCTTCGACTTCTACGGCAACGACGGCGTCAAGATGGTCATGGGCGATCTGGACAAGCCTGGCGATCCCAAGAACACCGTGGACATCTCCGGCAAGGCCAAGATCTACTTCCGGCCCTACGCCTCTCCGGTCGAGAAGCCGGACGCGAACTACGACCTCTGGCTGTGTACCGGCCGCGTGCTGGAACACTGGCACTCCGGCACCATGACCCGGCGCGTTCCTGAACTGCACCGCGCCGTGCCCAACGCCGTGTGCTGGATCCATCCCAAGGACGCGGAAGCCAAGGGCCTCAAGCGCAACGACCTGGTCTGGGTGGAGTCCCGCCGCGGCAAGGTGAAGGTGCGCCTGGAGACCGGCGGACGCAACAAGATGCCGCGCGGCATGATCTACGTGCCCTGGTTCGACGAGGGTGTGCTGATCAACAAGGTGACCCTGGATGCCACCTGCCCGCAGTCGAAGGAAACCGACTACAAGAAGTGCTCGGTGAAGATCTACAAGGCCTGATGTAAGGCTCGCGCCCTCTCCCTCGGGAGAGGGCCGGGGTGAAGGCGTGTGTCAGCCCGCGCTTTCACCCCGGCCCGAGTGGCCAATCATTGATACAGGTGCATTGAATGTCTGACCAAGGCCCAGTTGGCCTGAACCCCAAACGCCGCGACTTTCTGGTGAAGCTTGCGCAAGGTGCCGCCCTCGCCGGCACCGGCGGTTTGCTGTGGGATTACATCCTGCACAACGAGGCGCGTGCCGCCCCGTATGCGCTGCGTCCGCCCGGCGCCCTCGACGAGAACGACTTCAACGCCGCCTGCATCAAGTGCGGTCAATGCGTGGTGGATTGCCCGCCGCTCATCCTCAAGCTGCAGCCGGCCGGCGGCAATCTGCCCATCGGCATGCCCTACTTCGAGCCGCGCACGGGTCCCTGCATCATGTGCCCGGATATCCCCTGCATGAAGGCCTGCCCCACCGGCGCGCTTTCGCCCTCGCTGAAAAAAATCGAGGACGCGCGCATGGGACTTGCGGTGATCGACATCGAGAACTGTCTGTCCTGGAAGGGCCTGCGCTGCGAGATCTGCCACCGGGAATGCCCCATCAAGGGCAAGGCCATCACCCTGGAAACCCACCCCCGGCAGATTTCCAAACACGCCATGTTCGTGCCGCTGGTGCACTCCGATGCCTGTACCGGCTGCGGCATCTGCGAGAAGGCCTGCCCGACCACGGTGGCGGCGATCCGCATCCTGCCGCACAAGCTGGTGCAGGGAAAAATCGGCGAGCACTACCGCCTGGGCTGGACTTTCGACACCGAAGTCACGCAGGACTTCAAGGCACCCGAAGGCCAGTCGGCCGCGCCCGACGCCGCCGTGCCGAAAACCGCGCCCGGCGTGGATTACCTTAACCAGGGTGGGCTATGAGCGACACGACCGTGCGCACCGCCCCTGCCAGCGAGGAGCATCCCGTGCCGACCGGGCCCTGGGTCTGGCGCTACATCATCCTGCGGCGCATCAGCCAGGTGGGTATCCTGCTGATGTTCTTCGGCACCCTGCATTGGGGTTGGGACGTTTCCAAGGATGTGGGCTTGCTCACGGGCAACCTGTCCGCCTCCACCTTCATTGGCCTGATCCCGCTGACCGACCCATTCGCCGCCCTGCAGATCTTCCTCACCGGCCACGTGCTGGCGCAGGAGAGCCTGATCGGCGTCGCCGTGGTCCTCGGCTTCTATCTGATCTTCGGCCGGGTGTTCTGCTCCTGGGTCTGTCCGGTCAACATGGTCACCGACGCCGCCGGCTGGCTGCGCAACAAGCTGGGCATTCTGGCCATCTTCCATCTGCCGCGCGGTCTGCGTTATTTCATCCTGGTCGCCACCCTGGTCATCACCGTGATCAGCGGGGTTGCGGCATTCGAGTGGGTCAGTCCGGTTGGCATGATGCACCGTGAGATCATCTTTGGCCTGGGGCTGGGGTTCACCGCACTGCTGGCGATATTCCTGTTCGATCTGCTCATTCTCAAGCATGGCTGGTGCGGCCATCTTTGCCCCCTGGGCGCGTTCTACAGCTTGCTGGGACGGACCGCGCAACTGCGGGTGCGCTTCGACAAGAACACCTGCACCCACTGCGGCGAGTGCGCCAAGGTTTGCCCGGAGCCCCAGGTGCTCAATCTCAAGAAACTGGAAGAACGCGGTTATGTTTATTCCGGGGAGTGCAGCAACTGCGGGCGTTGTACGCCGATTTGTCCCGAAGGTAGCTTGATGTTCGATCTGAAACCCCTGATCCGCGGCCACAATGCGCAGGCGGACGCCATTGCCGTTCAAAGGAGGACGAAATGAGGAAGACCTTGCTGTTGAGTTCCGTGCTGGCCTCTCTCTTGTCCCTGTCCGCATACGCGGTGCAGGACCAGGCCATTCCCGATGATGCCATCGGCCTGTCCAAGACCAGCGTGTATGACGTTCCCGATCCGGAGGTCGTCGTCTATGGCAGCGCAGACGCCGGCACCGTGGGCAAGCGTGCAGACCGTTCCTACTGGACCGCTCCGCCCATGATTCCGCACACCACCAAGGACATGGTTCCCATCACCCGCGACACCAACCTGTGCAAGGACTGCCACGTGCAGCCCGCCCTGATCGGTCAGAAGATCGTGAAGGGCCTGCCGGTGCCAGCGCCGGTCAGTCATTACGCGAACGTGAAGGAAGGCCAGCTCTATATGGGCCGCTGGAACTGCACGCAATGCCACGCGCCGCAGGCCAAGGTGAAAAACCTGGTCAACAACAACTTCAAGAAATCCCGCTAGTCGGTTGATGGCGTCGCGTGCCCTTGGCACCGACGCATCCGCCGAGGCCCAAACGAAAACGACCGGCTTGCCGGTCGTTTTCGTTTGCAGGGAGAGCGTTGTCCGCGCGCTGGCGCTTACTCGCTTTCAGCCGGCGCGCGCGGACCGATGCTTACCTGCTTGGTCGGCGACACGGTGGAAATGGCGTGCTTGAAAATCGCCTGTACGGCCTGATCGTTGCCGCGCAACAGCACCATGTACTGATCGAACGACTCGATGCGTCCCACCAGCTTGATGCCGTTCACCAGGAACACCGAACAATGCACGTGTTCCTTGCGCAGGGTGTTGAGGAACTGGTCTTGCAGATTCAGGCGGTCGCTCATTGCAGTCGGTAAAGGTTCAGGGCGGCCGCCATCATAGCATGGCCGGCGGCAAGCAAGCGGTTGCCGGCACGCGCCCCGCGTCGACGCGGCGCATTCGTGGCGAACTCATAGTGCCGCAAGCCCGCAGCGCTGTCGTCGAATGCTTCAGTGCTCCACGCCCGGCGCGGGCCTCACTAGGCCGCCGGACCGCGTGAACAGGCGATCCGCCACACAGGTGGACGGCACGGCAAGATTTTCCACCAGGCAATCCTTGCCGCAATCGAATCGGTGATTGGGTAAAGGTTTTCCGGGATGCCCGCGACCCCTGAGGTTCCCCTGGTTTTTCGTCTTCCAACAGGTGGGGTTCATGCTACGAGTTTTTCCCTCTGTTGAGCGTGGGTCCAGTTCTTCAAGAACTGCGCCGGCGACTGGTAGCCGAGGGTCGAATGCAGGCGTTCGCGGTTGTAGAACACCTCGATGTATTCGAAGCTGGCGGCGGTCATCTCCGCCCGTGTTTCGAAGCGCACGCCATGTACCCGCTCGTTCTTGAAGCTGTTGAACCAGCTCTCGGTCGGGGCATTGTCCCAGCAATTTCCCTTGCGGCTCATCGAGCAAGCCATGCCGTAGTCGGCGAGCTTGTTCTGGAACGCCGCACTCGCATACTGGCTGCCCCGGTCGGAGTGGTGCAGCAACCCCGGCGCCGGCTTTCTCCTGAACCACGCCATGGTCAGCGCATCGGTAACGATCTCCGCCGTCATGCGTGGTTTCAGCGACCAGCCCACCACCTCGCGGTTGAACAGGTCCAGCACGATGGCCAGGTACAGCCAGCCCTCATCCGTCCACAGGTAGGTGATGTCGGAGGTCCAGACCTGGTTCGGCGCGGTCGGCGTGAAGTTTCGCTCCAACCGGTTCTCCGCCACCGGCAACCCATGCCTGGAATCCGTGGTGACCTTGTAGCGCCGCTTGTGCCGGGCGTGGATACCGTTCTCCCGCATCAGACGCTCGACCCGTTCCTTACCGGCCGAGAAGCCTCGGGCACGCAGTTCCAGCACCATGCGAGGACTGCCGTAGGCGCCCTT